>CANLQR010000443.1 GCA_947492135.1 Deltaproteobacteria bacterium
GGCGTAGGCGTAGGCGTAGGCGTAGGCGCCACGGCGGCGTCTCTGGGTGACGCTCGCATTCATGTCCATCTCGGAGGTCGCGGTCTCGAGTTCGCGCTCGACGGCAAGTGGCTTCCGGGTATCGCTGGCGACAGCGACGAGATCACACGACGTTTGGCGTCGATCCACGCGGCCTATCCTCGCGAGCGCATGGTGCGTCTGACGTTCGGCCCCGACCTGCTCTACGAGCAGATCATCGATGCACTGGTGGCGATGATCGGTGGCGCCGAGCCTCGCTTTGCAGCGGCCGGATGGTTGCCCGACGAGTCCAGACCCGCCGGCACCGCGGATCTCGGTCTCGAGCAGCTCCTTCGCGATCGCATGGCGTGGGCCGCCGTGGGCACGATCGCGATCGATCAACCGTTTCCGCTCGCCGGCGATGATCAGCAGCGGCTGCGGTCGTTCGCCGATGCCCTACCCCGCTGCCTACCCGAGCTCGGGCCGCGACCGAGCAAGCCACGGCCGGTAGAGGTGCGCATCACCATTGCCCAGGGGCGTGTGCAGCCGATCACCCCGCCGAAGCTCCCCGGCGTTGGCCTCGCGGGCGTCACCGCCATGACCGCATGCATGCAGAACGAAGGCTACGGCCTGCGGCTTCGCGAGCATCGCGACACGATGTCGATCACCTTGCGCGGGGGCTAAAAGCCGCCGCTGACGTCTTTAGCGTGCGTCGGCCTTGAGCAAGGCTTGCTCGGCGGTCTCGACTGCCCGCGCAAACTCGACGAACGCAGGATATTGCTCGGCTTCGATCACCCCCGCGCGCAGGGTCGAGACCAGCTCGATCTCCACGTGATCCTCGCCGGCGCCACCGCTGCGGATCTTGCGGTCGTAGGCGCCGAACTCGGTCTTGATGTGGGCCGATTCGGGGACTTCGCGCAGCACGCCCGCCTTGCTGCGCACCACGATGGTCGCCTCCAATCGCGGGGCGTACGGCACGACCATGCCGGTCTTGCGTGTGGGCAAGGTCGCCAGCCGGGCTGCGACCGACAGCGGCAGCGGGTTGCCGCGCATCATCAGCGCGCCCCCTTGCAAGATCGCATACTGGCTTCCGGTCGCGGCGAACTCGAGCACCAGTGGGCGGTCGAGGTTCTTCTCCTCGACGATGTCGAGCGAGCGCAAGCTCGCCCCGCGTAGCCACGAAAGTTCGGCTTGCTGGAACACCTCGCGGATGCGGTCGCGATCGACCTCTCGCAGGGCCTGGCGCCACGCCAGCGCCTCGACACCATGGAGCGTCACGGTGCCTTGGACCGTCGCACCGCCTTGGGCGTCGACATCGATGGTGATCGACCAATGCCGCTTGTCGGCAAGCTCCGGGCGCGCCGCGGGGACGGTCACCGGTCCCGCCGGACCGTCGTTCTCCTCGAGGTGAACCCGCAGGGCATCGGTGCCGGCATACCCGGCGCTGAGGTAGCCGATCGGCATGACCTTGGACGCGGTCAGCACCATGGTCGGAGCGCTCTGACCAGGCAGCCGGACGGCGAGCATCGCGGCGTCGTAGTTCTCCAGCATCGGATGCCCGCCGGGCAGCGGCGCCGGACCAAACTGATCGCGCAGCAGCCACAGCTCAGCGTGGACGCCGGCCTCGCGCAGCATCGTGCGCAACAGCATCAATCGGCTGCCCGCGCGGGCCGCCAAGGTGGCGGTCGACGCCGACCCGAGATCGCCGGCGTCGTCGACGTTCTCGACGACCCAGGTCCACAGTACCTTCAGGATCTCGCGGGGATCACGGCGCTTGCCCACCAGCTTCGCGACCAACCGCCGGAGTTCGACGTTGCTGCGCTGGCCGCTGCGGATCTGTACGGCGAGCCCGTCGAGGTACGAGCCCACGTCGAGGTCGGTGTAGACCCGGACGTTGGGCAACTCATCGAGCAGTGCCCGGTGCCCCGGCTCATCCCCGAGGCGCTCGACCTCGCGCATGCGATACAGTCGGGTCGTGAGGGTCTCGCCGCCGCTGGCGAACGTGCCCATCTCGGGCTTGGGCGCCCCCTCGCGCAGATCCTCGCGGATCGGCATCTGGGGGGGATGCGCGACGAACAACTCGGTGCGGTGGTACGGGATTTCGAGGGAGCGAAAGCGAAACGTCGACACATCGACGTAGCCAGGCAGCGCGGTCGCAGGCTCGCGCTCGATCAAGAATTCATACTCGACGACGTCGCCGACGGCGAGGTCGCGCAACTCGATCCCTTCCTTGCCGGGGACGATCTCGGCCTCGAGCAGCGTGCCATCGGGCTTGATCGATCGCAGCGTCAGCAGCCGCGCCCCTTGGGGGATCTCGATCTGGCCATACCGATCGAGCGCGGCTTTGCTCAGCAGTTCGACGACCAGGTGCACGAGCTGTCGCTGGCCACCATTGGGATAGACCCGCGCGGCCGAACGATCGAGCACGAGCACCTCGCTGACACCCTCGTAGATCTTGGACGACTTGCGGTAGTCGGCCAGTGCGTCGAGACCGTCGACGCGCAAGGCTTCGAGGTCGTCGGGAATGCCGAGCAGCGCGGCACTGTGATGCAGTGCGTCCGCGTGGGGGTAGCGCGTCATCGCGGCCCGCAATTCACGGCGGGCACCTTCGACGTCATCCGTCGCTGCGGCGATGTCCGCGAGCATCACCTGGGCCGAGACTCGCAGGGGATTGCGGGCCAGGATTTCCTGGAGCGTGCGCTTGGCTCCGAGGGTGTTGTCCCTCGCGAGCTGCAAGCGAGCGAGCGCATCGAGGGCGTCGAGATCGTCCGGAACCCGCGCGATAGCCTCGCGCCACAGGCCCTGGGCGTCCTCGAAGCGCCCCCGCCGTTGCGCCAATCCTGCGCGTAGCTCGAGGCTCCCGCCGCAGCGCCCGAGGGCGTCGGTGACCGCGTCCTCACGGGCGACGTTGTCTTTCTCGCGGGCCCGACCGCGCTGCATCGACAGCACGCGACAGTTGCTCGGCGACATCTTCGCGGCCCGCGCGAGCGCATCGTCGCCGCGACGCTCGTCGCCGGCCTGGAGAAATGCCCGCGCCGTGAGCAACTCGCCGCGTAGTCCCGGCAACGAACCACCCTTGGACCCGAGCGCTTCGATGACCTCGGCGTGCTCGCCTCGCTCGAGCATCAGCTCGTACTGGCGCAGGCGAGCCGCGGCCGCTCGGGGGTCGCGATCGAGGGCGCGGTTCAACGCGGTCTGCTCACGCGCGAGCGAAACCGTGCGTCCGCGCGAAGGATCGAAGCGCTCGAACTGCCCGACAGCGAAGCTCGACTCGGCCATCTTGTCGAAGCGCCCGAGCGCGTCACGCTGACGCTCGGCCTCGTCGACGTCGCCGTCGTGGATGGCGTCCTCGAGCGCGAGCATGGTCCGCAGCGGGGCGTACAGTGGACCGTCGGTGCCGGCACCGGCCCGCGTCCAGATCGACCCCATGAGGGACGAGGCGCCGCGCACCGCCGCCCGCTGGGCGGGCGCCTTGGCCTTGGCGTCGATGGGCGCGCCATCGGGCGTGCTCGCGCGGACCAAGACCCACGAGCGGTCGCGTGGGATCACGGTGGCGACCAGCAGTTCATGTTCGCCGGGCTCCACCGGCACGCGGAGGATCGTCCGCGACCGCGCAAACCGATCGCTGCGATCGGTGCGATGCACCAGCTCGCCATCGAGCCAGACCCGCATGGCCTCTTCGGCCGACAGCTCGAGCTCGAGCACCTTGCCGGGTACCCGTAGCGTGGTGCGCATCCGTCGGATCCCCGCGTGCACTGTCGGGTTCCACAGTCGGACGACGCACGCCAGCCGCACGGCTTCGGTGCCTGCCTCGCTGCGAAACGGCCCATGATCCTTGGCCAGCTCGAGGTCGGCCGCGACGCCCTCGACTGGACCGATCTCCCAGTCCTGCACGCAGCCCTGTCGGCGGTAGAACGAGGCGTAGTCCTGCCCTTGCGTGCGCGCGATGCTGGCGCGGGTGCTCAGCAGGGTTTGCCGGGTGGCGGTGCCGAGGCGATCGAGATCGACCGCGTCGAACAGCGCGACAAAGCGCGCGTCGTCGTCGGGATGCTCACCGTGCAGCACGCCAATGCGCCGCGCAGCGACCTCGGCGGCGGCCAGGTGGAGCCATCGATCGGGGCCGTCCGGAGCGGCCGCGGCGTCGCGGACCATCGCGTACGCGAGCGCGTTGGACACCTTCGACTCGAGCCGAGCGTCGGCGATGAGCAGTCGTCCGAGGCTGGCCCACGGATCGTGGGCCTTGGCCGCGCGATCGAGCGCGACGATCGCCTCCTGGGTCTTGCCCAGGTGTAGCCACCGGACCAACGCGAGGTCGCGAACCGCCGCGAGGTCATCGGGATGCTTCGCCACCTGGGCCGCGAGCCGGGTCTCCCACTGCTTGGGATCGTCGTGGTCCGCTGCGCGCGTGCGCCCCGAAGGACGACACGCCACCAGCATGACGGCCACCACGGCGAGCCAGCTGGCCCAAGGCCCAAGGGTTCTGACGCGTCTGACGCGATGGGACGGTGGTTTCATCGGTCGCCCTCGATCGTGAAGCTCTGTTCGAGGCCGGCGTCGATCTGCCGGAGAAATTCGCGGAACGCGGGGTACTCGGCCTTGCCGATCCGCGAGCGACGCAGCTCGATCGAGGTGCGCACCGTCGCGCCATCGTCGGTCGTTTCGACCTTCAGATCGAAGCGCCCGAACGGCCCCTCGATGGCGCGCGCCGCAGGCATCTGTGAGAAGCGCCGGCCCCTGGGCAGCTGGTAGCGCACGGTGTGGTTTTCCGTCGACGGTACGTCGACCACCAGGTCGTACTTGCGCTCGTCTTGCGGCGCGAGGCTCTCGGCGAGGCGTGACGCCCGACCGAGCACGCGGAAGCGCTGCCGTCCGTCGCCCTGGTCCTGCGCCCAACGTTCGACGCGAAGCCCGACGTTCAGCTGCGGCGCTCGGCGGATGTCATCGAGCCCGTCGGCCTTCACGGTCTGCACCTCGACCCCGGGATACAGCTCGCCAAAGGCCTTCTGGAGCTTCTCGACGCGCTCGCCGCCCGACTGAAACTCGTAGCGAACACCCGCCGCTGCGGCGCCGCGCACGGTGAGTTCTTGCTCGATGGTCGCCTCACCCGCGGCGTCGAGCCTGACGCGTTGGACCGAGTCGCGCACGTTGGCGCCCGGTTTGCTGAGCGGAATCTCGCGGAACTCGGCGCCCTTGCCATCCTTGATGATGAGCACGGTCGCGCCTTGGTCGCTGGTGGGAAGCTCGTCGGGGCCCGACCACTCCGCGGTACCGTCGAGAAACAGATCGAGCGAGGGAACGTACGTGATCGCATGGTTGAACAACGCCAGCGAAGCGGGTGCCCCTGGCGGATTGCCCTGGTCGCGGGTGCGTACCAGCACCAGGTGACTGTCGATCCCAGCCTGGGCCAGCATTACCTTGAGCAGGCTCGCCTTGTCCTTGCAGTCGCCGAAACGTCGACTGTAGATGTCGGTGGTTCGATACGGCTTGTAGCCGTGGATGCCGAACTCGAGCCCGACATAGCGGGTGTTGCGGACGACATGCTCGTAGATGGCGTCGACCTTGCGCTTGGTGTCCGCGCCGGCGGGCAGCGTGGCGAGCACGTCTTTGACGGCGTTGGTGATCGCGTCGTCGACGAGCAGTTGTTCCTCTACCAGGCCCCAGTACCACCGTCCGACGTCATCCCAGGTGCGGTAGGTGCTGACGTGGAGGAACTTGGTGACCTCGATCCACCCCGGCATCCCCTGCTCGGGTTTGATCGCCGCGACGTTGCGCAGCGCGTGGCGATAGGTCGTGGTGCGACCGTCCTTGCTTGCGGCCTTGGCGACCTCGACGTTGAAGAACATCGGCTTGTCGGTCGGCGCCTCGAGCACGTACTCGATGAAGGCGCGCGGCTCGGTGCCTGACAGCGTGACGATGTCGCCGAAGTACTGATCGAACATGTTGCGCGCGGCCGTGTCGCGGCGCACGAACGCGATCTCGAGGGTGTCGCCGACCCGCAAGCCGGGGAACCCCACCTGAAGCTGGCGTTGATCGTAGTACATGCGGTACCCGGCCGAGGCCAAGCCGACCAGCCGCTCGTCGCCGAGTTCCTCCATCGACCCATCGGCTCGGCGGACCCGCGCGCGACGGACCTCGACCATGCTCTCGGCGGGATCGAACGAGTAGACCTGCACCGACTGGCTGCGAATCCCGCGATCGTCGAGGATGCGAACGATCCGGTGGTCGAGTCGCTCGGTCAGTCCGTTGGCGAGCACCTTGACCGCCATGCGGTGGTGCAACACGCCGGCCTGCTGGCCCTTCCACGACGGCGGCGTCGGGCGGGCACCGACCTCTTCGAGCTTGACGCCCCAGCGCGCGAACAGATCCTTGGCCTCGCGCTTGTCGAGCGAGGCCAGAAGTTCGCGGACGTCCGGTTGCTGGGGTCGCAGCGCAAGCGAGCGCTTGAGACTCGCGATCGCAGCCGGCGCCGCGCCGGTGCGTGCGAGCAGCCGCCCCAGCGCCGCATGGAGGTCGGCGGCTTGAGGGGCGCACAACACCGCGCGCGCCAGGGCCTCGCGGGCCGCGTCGAGATCGCCACGCGCCTGCTCGAGCCGCGCGACCTCGGCATGCGACTCCGGCAATCCCGGCATGGCATCGGCGGCGCGCCGCGCCTGATCCGTCGCCTGGTCGGCCCGACCGAGCTCGAGCAGCGCGTCGATGCGTGCGCCCAGGGTCCCGCGGTTGC
>CANLQR010000444.1 GCA_947492135.1 Deltaproteobacteria bacterium
TGCCCATGCGTTGCAGCGGGAATTCCCGGAACATGCAATCCGGGTGGTGCTGTCATCCCCGACGACCGCGGCCAACCCGAAGGTCGCGAACCTCATCGGCCTCACCGCGGGGGCGTCGCACGAGCTGCTGCTGGTCAGTGATGCCAACGTCACCGTCGGCCCGACGTACCTGCGCGCCATGGCGGCCGAGCTGCAGGGCACCGGGCTGGTCGCCAACCTCGTGGCCGGCGTCGACGACAGCAGCCTGGGGGCCGTGCTCGAGAACCTGCAGCTCAATGGGTTCACCGCGGCGGGGGTTTGCGGCGCCGTACGGCTGGCCGATCACCCCTGCGTGATCGGCAAGTCTCTGCTGATGCGCCGGCGCGATCTGACGAGCGTCGGCGGGTGGCGGGCGTTCGGCACGGTACTCGGGGAGGACTACGCGCTGGGCCAAGCGTTCGCGCAGGCTGGTCTGGGCGTGTGCATTTCGTCCCAGGTCGTCGACGCCCGCAGCACTGGGTGGACGCTGGCCCGGTTCCTCGAGCGGCACCTCCGATGGCACCAGATGCGTCGCTGGATCGCCCCGGGGATGTACGCGCTCGAGCCGACGATGCTCACGTCGCTGTGGTGCATCGTCTGGGGGGCGACGGCGCTGATCCAGGGGCAGATCTCAGCGGCCGCGGCCGCGCTCGCGGGAGCTTGTGCAGCACTCGGCGTCGAAGCTGTGCACGCACGGATCCTCCGCCGCGCGTGGCCGGGGGTGGGGTACCTCGCGGCGGTGCCGGTGAAGGACGCGGTGATCCTCGCGGTGTGGGTCGCCGCGTGGTGGCGGCGCGAGGTCCGGTGGCGTGGGCACGCGTATCGCATCGGACCTGGGTCGCGACTCAGCGCGACCGACGAGACACCGCCCGTGCTCGCTCTCGCACCGCCGTTCGTTTCGCCGGGTCCGAGTTCGGCACCGGCGACGTGACAAACTCCCGCTCCGTGTCCCGCGAGCGTGTCATCCACGCAACATCGATCGTCGGCAACATCGATGTGAACTCGTGTCACGTCGCGGATCGTCGCGCTGGCGCACGCGACGGCGATGCTAGCGTCCGCCACGATGCATCCGCGTTCTGATGATGTGAGCACCGACGGCCGGTCGCCGACCGATGTGCTGCGTTCCGTTGGCGTCGCCCTCATCGCCGTGCTCGGCCTCGCGTGGTTCGCCCACGTGGTGAACGGTCACTACCCGATCACGAGCTGGTTCGCGTGGCCGCTGCTGCTCTTGCTTTCGTACACGCTGGTCTTCCAGGCCGCGTGCGTGGCCATCGGCGCGCGCGTGCTACCGCGGATTCTGGGGGACCGCCAACTGCCGCTGCTCGAGTCCTGGCTTGCGGCGATGGGCCTGGGCCTGGTCGCGTTCGTCGGTGCGATGTACGTGGTCGGCACGGTGGGGCTGTTCGTGATGCCAGTCGCCGTCGCACTGCCGACCCTCGCGATCGGGTGGGGCCGCCGACATCTCGCAGATCTGGTTCGCCGCAGCGGCGCCGAGTTGTCGACCCGCGGGCCCCAGTCGCCGAGCGGGCGACTGTGGTTGACGGCGGGGTCGGCCGCCGGTGTGCTCGCGGTCGCGCTGATCTACCTGATCGGCTTCTCCCCCGATGCGATCAGTTTCGACGCGCAGTGGTACCACCTGCCGATCGCGCAGGACTACGCGCGACACGGCCGCATCGTCGCGTTTCCCGGGGACTACAACCGCTCGTTCCCCCACCTGTCGAGCCTGGTCTACACGTGGGGCTACTTGCTGCCGGGCCTGTCGACGCCACTGAAGTGGATGATGGCGCTGCACCTGGAGTTCGCGATGGTGGTGTGGAAGTTGGTCGGCATCGCCGCGCTCGCACAGTGGATGCTCGGCGATCGCCCGCGGCGCGGTCTATGGCTGGGGATGTTTCTGTTCCCGGCGATCTTCGCCTTCGGCAACACCGTCGGCGGCGGCGCAGAACACTTCCTGGCGTTCTGGGCAGCACCCATGCTGACGAGCACCGCGCGCATGCTCGAGGACGACTTCGACCCCCGGCACGCCGTACTCCTGGGGGCGTTCGCCGGCGGCGCGACGCTCACGAAGTACCAGGCCATCTACATGATCGGCGCATGCGGCAGCGTGATCGCAGCGCGGTGGATCGTCGTGATGCTCGTGCACCAGCGGGCACGCAAGCACGGCTCGTCGCCGCCATCGACGTCGTTGCGGCGACTGTGGCTCGCCCCGGTGCTCGTCATCGCGACCACCATGCTGGTGTCCGCGCCGCACTTCGTGAAGAACCTGATCTTCTACGACAACCCCTTGTATCCCTTCGCGCAGGATCTCTTCGGTGGCACGCCCACGCACCGCCTGGCTGGGGAACTGTGGCGCACGATGCTGGGCGAAGAGGCCAATCACCCCAAGGCCCACGGCGCCGGCCGCCTGGCCTGGACGTTCGAGATCTTCGCCTCGTTCAGCTTCGTGCCCCACTACACCGTGGGTTGGGTGAAGCCCTGGCCGCTGTTCGGGTCGTTGTTCACGCTGCTCGCACCATGCGCCCTGCTGATTCGCGGCTCGCGCCGGATCTGGATCGGCCTATGGTGTGGCTTCGTGGTCCTGGCGATCTGGGGCAACACCTACCTCACCGACCGCTATCTCAACGCGGCCGTCCCGGTGTTCGCGGCGGTGACGGTGTCGCTGCTGGTGCGGGTCTGGGAGCTGGGCCGAATCGCGCGGGTGGCCGTCGTGCCGCTGGTCGCGTTCCAGGTGATCTGGAGCGCCGATGCGGCGATGTACTCCGGCGAGAAGCTGCTCCATCGCACGATGGAGATCTGGTCGTCGGGATGGCGCGGCAAGACCACCGAGGCCGAGCGAATCGGCCGATTCGAGACCTTCGCACAGATCACCGAGGCGACCCCGCCCGACGCGAAGATCCTGCTGCGCGGCAGTCGGCCGTCGCTCGGCCTCGACCGCGACGTATGGCTCGACCTGCAATGGGGTCAGGCTGCGCTGTTCTACCAGCCCCTCGCGGATGCCCGCGGCCTGTGGACGCTGTATCGCGCGCGCGGGATCACCCACCTGGCGTGGAAGACCGACGTGCACTATAGCGGCACGCTGCAGTCGACGGTGTTGTTCGCCGAGCTGGTCGCCGCCTGCGGCGAGGAGCGTCAGCGCTTCGGAGACTTCGAGCTGATGGCGCTGTGCGAGCAGCCGCCGGAGCCCACGAGCCCGGTTCGCGTGCTCGTGCGCAAGCAGAAGATCTACGAAGACGGCCTGTACGACGTCGAGGATCTGCATGCGTTTGGCCGCCACAGCCCCCGCGAGCGCGAGCACGTCCCGCCGCGCACGCGGGTGGACTTCCGCAAGGCGACCGAGCTCGACGCGGCGCTCGGGAGCAGCGACGTCGTCCTGCTCGGGCCTTCGCCCACACTCTCCCGTGCCGCGGACGCCGAGCTTCGCCGCGACTTCGATCGGTTCGAGGCGCTGGATACCGTCGAGGTCTGGCTACGCAAGCCGTCGATCGATGGTCAGGAGGAGGAGTGAGGGCCGCTGTGTGCGCCCCCGCTTCCTCGAACCCGAGTTCGAGGCCGCCGCGCTGGGTCATCGCGGGCTTCGCGGGCGAACGGTAGCACCCGCGAGCTACGACGAGAATCCGACTCGGGCGATCGTCAGTAACGCGTTAGCATACGCGCCGTGCCCGAGCCTGACGACGCCCCCGTGCCCCGCGCGCGCGCCGGACGGGCCCTCGCGCTGGCGGTCAGCACCGGGATTGGTCTGGGCGTCGGCCTCGCGGCCCCGACCGCGAGCGCGGCCGACGTTCGGACCATCTCCCGCACCATCGGCGAGGGCTACATGGTTCGTGCGCCAGGCGTCGACGGGACGCTGCTGTCGCGGCGCCGCCTGGTGCAGTACGTGGGTGTCGGGGTCTATCGCATCTTGCCGCCCAAGCGCGCCGACGAGTTGGTGCGCGACGAGCAAGACGGTCAGCTCCAGATCGTGTCGAGCCTACGCATCCGCCACGACTTCGGCACGTTCACGCGCAGGGCCACCGGCGATGCGTCGCGGCTGATCAACCAAACCGATGGTCGTCAGATCGATCTGCTCTACGGCTATCTCGAGGGTCGCAATCTCCGCGGGGCCGTCGATCTGCGCGCGGGCCGACAGTTCGAGATGTCGGGCCTGGATTTCTATGCGTTCGACGGCGGCTGGATCCGGGTGCGAACGCCGGCCCACCTCGCGGTCGAGGCCTTCGGCGGCTTTGCCGTCGACGCTTCGGATCTGTTCGGATTCCCCACGTTCGAGCCCGACGGCACCTCGGACAACTCGACCGATCGGGTGACCACGCCGATGGTCGGGGCCGCGTTTGCGATGTCCGACGTGAAATTCATGGACGCACGGTTTGCGTACCGGCGCACCTGGTCGCCCGCGTCGTTCGGCGAAGACCTGGTGGCGGCCGACGGATCGGTGGGTCTACCCGCTGCGGTCGATCAGGAGTTCGTCACCGCCACCGCATCGCTGCGTCTGGCCCAAGGCCGGGTCTCGCCGGCGTTCGCCGCACGCTACAATCTCGGCACCGCACGGCTCGACGACACCAGCGTGATGCTGTCATGGGCGATGACCGACATCCATACCCTGCGCGCCCAGTACATCCGCACGATTCCCGCGTTCGATCTCGACTCGATCTTCAATGTCTTCGCGCTCGAACCGATCGAGGACGCGAGGGTCGTCTACGAGGTGCGGCCGGGTCCGTACTGGACGCTGTACGGCAGGTTCCAGGGCCGTATCTTCCGCAACGATGCGACCGCCGCGCTCGGCACCGAGCCCACCGCGCGCACCCGCTTCGGTGGTGGTGGGGCAGGGGGCGCGAGCTATCGTCGTCGGCGCTTTGCCGCGCGCACGGACCTGTTCGGGATGGGCGGCGAGGGTGGTGAGCGCATCGGCGGAGATCTCGACACCCGCACACACGTGGTCTATGACCGACTCGCTGTAGACGCGCGGCTCTACGCGGTCGGCTACCGCGACGACCTCGTGGCCGCCCGCCATGGCTACTCGGTGGCGCTCCAGGCCGGCGGCAACCTCCGCATCGCGCACGGTATCTACCTCAACGTCGTGGGCGAGCAGCTGTTCACGCGGTTCTACAGCACGGCGTTTCGCGCCTTCGGTATGCTGAGCTTCGACTGGGCGGTCCGCGGAGGTCGACGATGACGATGACACCGCGACTGGGTCCGGGGCCCGCATGGCTGCTTGCGCTGGCCTGGGTGATCGCGATGACGCTGGGCCTCGGGCTCGGCGCTGAGTCGCCCGTGGACGCCGCGCCCAACGCCGTCAATCCCGGCGCACGTCCGGCCGGCGTCGGCCGCGGATCGGTGAGTCGCGAGGGCAAGCCGCCGCGCCACCGCGCCGAGCTCCCCGGCACGCTCGGCGTCGCCACCGGGCCGACGATGGCCGGCAGTGCCGTCTATCCCGCGCAAGAGATTCCCCTGCGGTTCACCCACGACCGCCATCTCAAGCTCAACCTCTCGTGCGACCGGTGTCACGCCAACGCCGCCACCAGCAAGCGAGCCGCTGACCTGCTGATCCCGACCGGGGCGGCGTGCGACGAGTGTCACGGCAAGCAGCATCCGCGACCTGCGGACGAGCCGGCACGGTGCGAGATGTGCCACACCCAGGTCGAGGGCCAGGTCGAGGGCAAGCCTCGGCTCACCGCGAGCGTACGCATGCCGCGACCGTTATTGCACTTCAACCACGAGCTGCACACGCGCCGAGGTTCGGACTGCAAGGACTGCCACGACATGACCAATGTCCGGCTGGGCAGCGTGCTGCAGCTGCCGACCGAAGCCAGCTGCCTGACCTGTCACGATGGGTTCACGGCCACCGACCGGTGCGGGGCCTGTCATCCTTCGGGCAGCGACGGTCGCTTGCTGATGCGCGCGCAGGACGATCGCACGCTCCCTGCGCTGATCCCTCGCGGTGCCTCATCGTGGGGCGCCGCGCACGATCTCGCGTTCGTCGAGGATCATGCGGTGGCGGCCAAGTCGGGCGGCAAGCTGTGCAACAGCTGCCACGACGACGCCTTCTGCATCGACTGCCACGACGGCCCGATCCGACCGATGCGGATCCACGCGGGTGACTACATGACGCTGCATGCTCAGGACTCGCGGGCGGCCGTCTCGGATTGCTCGAGCTGTCATCGCACCCAGACCTTCTGCCAGGGCTGCCACGATCGCGTGGGCTTCGGGGAACGCACCACCGGCGAGTTCGGGGTCGGCGGGACGCTGGACTTTCATCCGTCGGACTGGTCGGGCCCACCCGGGATGCCGCAGGGCCACGCGCACGCCGCCCAGCGCAACATCGGCACGTGCGTGTCGTGCCACACCGAGGACAGCTGTCTGGCGTGTCACGCGACCACGGGCGCCGCCACGCCCGGACTCGATGTCAGCCCGCATGGGCCGGACTTCGCGAGGTCGGCGCGCTGCGACGCGCTCGCGGGGCACAATCGGCGGGTGTGCCTGCGGTGTCACGCACCGGGCGACCCCCAGCTCGAGTGTTTGTGAGGGCGCCGCGCTAGTTCATCGGTGAGTACACCGTGAACAACTCGACCTCGGTCATCGCGACCAGGCGATAGCCTTTGCCGGGATCGATGAACACGGGCGACGCCGGCAGCAGCTCGACGCGGTCGAGCTCGGTGCCGTCGTCGACCTCGAGGATCCCGCGACCGCCGGTCAGCATCACATGCATG
>CANLQR010000445.1 GCA_947492135.1 Deltaproteobacteria bacterium
GGCGCCTTGGCGCCGTCGCACGCGACGCCCTCGGTCAGAACGATGGCGGCGAGCAGACGGAGCCGAAGGCGATCAGCGTGGGTCATGGGGATACGAGCGATCTTAGCGCGCTCACGATCGCCCACTCCAGCCCGACGCCCAGAGCCCCGCTGTCGGCGATTGGGCCGGGCTGAAACTCGATGTGCGCGTCCGTGCACTTTGCAGGTCTGGCCCAGCCCGCTACGCTGACACGATGCATCGTTGGATTATTGGCTTGTCGATCGCTCAGATCTCGGCTGGGTTCGGTTGTGCGGGGACCGACGCTGGCGATACCGGGGGTGCGACGGACACCGCTGGTTCGACGACGGCGTCGAGCAACACGAACACCGCGACGCAGGGCGAGTCGGGCACGCAGGGCGAGTCGAGCACGACCGGTGCGTCGAGCACGACCAGCGCGTCGAGCACCACCAGTGCGTCGAGCACCACCGGCGAGCCCGCGAGCTGCGGTTCGGCACAGACCCAGGCCGAGTGCGAGGCGGTGGTCAACGATGTCGAAGACTGCGCGTGGCTCCCGAGCATCGTGGTGGCCGGCGACGAGTGTGCGGAGCTCGATCTGCCCGCGGACGGCCAGTGCGTGATCTCGATCCACGAGGACAGCTGCGGTCCTCTGGGCAGTCCAACCTGCCCCGACGCGGCCACCAACGTCTACTACCGCGTGCTCGGGCTCGAGGTCGGCGCCGTCGAGCTGATCGCGCTCGAGAACGGGTCACTGTGCGGGGAACCGGCCGATGGTTTCGAGCCGTGCGGGTACATCGAAGGCGACCCAGCGGTCTTCGATCCACCTCAATGCGGATGCGCCTGCCCGAGCTGATCGACGGACCGTCGAGCCGCCGGCAACCCTCTTCCGCCAGCTTCCTCGCGCCGAAATTCGGTGCCGCCCTACTACCTTGCCGCTATCGCGGTGGCGCCCGCGCTCACGCCCGCGTCCAGCCCGCGGGCGCGACCCCCCGGTGGCGCTCGAACATTCGTAGCGCGTGTTTGCCCAGCGCAGTGGCGCGCAGCTGGTCGCGAAACTCGCCGTAGGGTCCGCGCAGGTCGGGAATACTCGCGCCGTAGCCGGGCACGGGCAGCACCATGATGGACAGCATCGCCGCGGCGGTGAGGTCGGCGGCGGTGAATCGCTCGCCGACGAAGTAGTCGCGATCGCCCAGCGTCGCGCTCAGCGCCTGGACGGCGGCCTCGAGGCGTGCGCGGACCTTCTCGTAGTTGGGCTGCGTGAGGGCGAAGCCCCTGCGCATGGCGGCCTTCGCCATCGGGGCGCCCAGTGCGAACACGGCCCGCTGCCAGCGCGCCACATTGTGCCGGACGAGCTCGGCGAATGCCGGCCCATCGCGCAGGATGAACCAGTAGGCGAGGAATCGGGTGTCGCGGCCGATGTCGTCATGGAACCTCTCCTCCAGCGCGACGATCGACTCGCGCCCAGCCGCGGGATAGAGCGTGGTCTCGGGCGTACCGTAGGTCGCGTCGACCCAGCGCACGATCTTCGTGGAGTCGTTGATGACGGTGCCGTCGTCGAGCACGAGCACGGGGGTGGAGAGCCCACTGCCGGTCCTGTCCGCGAGGCGTTGCGCCTTGGGCACCACGCGCGCGACGGCGGCGCGGTGCAACATCGGCAGGTAGCGTCGCTCGTGCGCGACCACCCTGTGGTGCGCCATGGCCCAGCGGGCGCGCTCGTTGTAGTGCGAGAATGGGATGGTGAGCAGCTCCACGTCCGGGGAGCCTACGGCACGGCGCGGATGGGGCCAACGTCATCTCGCACGACGCCCGACCCGCCGCGGTCAGGGACTATCGCGCGGGCTCGTCGGACGCTCCCCCGCCGCCTTTGTCCGCGAGCTCAGTCCGCGTTCTCGATCGCGGTGCCGCCCGTCGACGGCACGACGTCACTGCGTGAGCCTGACGATCCAGAGGTCGTCCAGCCAGGCGGGCCGCCGTCCCATGCACGGGCCACCGCTGGCCACCCCTCGCACAGACCGGCCGTCAACCCGTGCGTTTCCAATGGCACGACGCTGGCACGGACACGCATCACTTGGCCATGCCGTCGGTCGAACACGAGCTGTTGGTCGCGATCGTTCGCGAGCATCCGGATGTGGTCCTCGGGCTCCTGCGATCGGCGTTCGGCCTCGAGTACGCCGGCGAGATCGAGGTCACCGCGTCCAGCGAGAACCTGAGCGAGGTGCGTGCGCCCGAGCGTCGGGCGGACGCGGTCCTCGTGCTGCGCCGGCCCGGTGAAACCCGACCCCATGCCGCACTCATCATCGAGATCCAGCTGCGGGCTGATCTGCGCAAGCGACTGAGCTGGCCGGTGTACATCGCAGTCACGCGTGCGCGGCTGGATTGCCCGGTCACGCTCGTGGTGATCGCCCTCGACGCAACGACGGCTCGCTGGTGCGAGACACCAATCGCGCTCGACGACCACGGCTCCGTCCTGCGCCCGCGCGTGCTCGGCCCCGCGCAGGTTCCAACCGTCGACGTCGAGCTCGCTCGCCGCCACCCGGAACTCGCCGTTTTGTCCGTTCTCGCCCACCGCGACGAGCCGATCGCACTCGAACTCGGTCGCGCGCTGCTGTCCGCCTGCGATGGTCTCGACGAGTCACGCGCCGAGCTGTATGCTGACATCGTGTTCGGCTTCATCAACGAAGCCGCGCGTCGCGCCCTGGAGGCCGAGATGAACCTCGAGAACTACGAAGTGCAGAGCGAGTTCCTCCGTAACCTCAAGGCCGACGCGCGGGCGCGGGGGGAGGCGCTCGGGCAGGCCCGGGGCCGCCTCGAGGCGCTCGGACGGGCGGTGCTCAAGGTCCTCCAGGCGAGGCACTTGCCCGTCACCGAAGCGCAGCGCTTGACGATCAGCGCGTGTAACGATTCGGATGCACTCGAGCTCTGGCTCGAGCGGGCGGTGACCGCACCCAGCGCCGACCAGCTGTTCCAGCCCTGAGCGCGAATCGGATCCTCACCACAGCGGCACATCATACGCATTCGCCCAGGCCTGCAGCACCGGCTCCGAGGTCGCGTCAGCGTGGATCCGCGATCCAGCGATCGAGCTCGGCGAGTTCGTCGGTCCAGCGCGACTGCCCGTCGTAGATCGCTCGGGCCGCGGCCGCCTGCTGCAGCGCGGTTTCGCGATCGCCAGTGCGCCACGCCGCGAGCGCGAGCAGGTGGTGGGCCTCGGCGCACGGGGCCGGGTCGACGGTCTGCGAGGTGCAAGTGGCCACCGCAAGCCGTAGCGGTGGCAGCGCGGTGGCAGCGGCGGACAGGTCGAGCCACGCGCGGCCGATCGCGCTGTGCACGTACACCAGACTCGGGTGCTCCGGCCCGAGCGACGCGACCGCGTTGGCGCGAGCGCTCTCGAAGCGGTCGAGCGCCTCGCGGTGACGTCCGAGCGCAGCCGTGGCTTTGCCGACCTGGATCTGCGCGGTGATGTGGCTCGAGTGCTGCGGTCCGAGCACGCGCTCGAAGATGGCGGCCGCGCGCTCGAAGCTCGCGAGGGCCTGCTCGGCGTGCCCCGCGGTGGCATGAGCGACACCGAGAGTCGAGATCCCGATCGCGACGTCGGGATGATCAGGGCCATGTGCACGCTCGAGGATCTGTGTGGTCTTGTGCAGCCGTGCGATGGCGTCGTCGGTGCGTCCAAGGGCGAGCAGCAGCTGCCCGGTGGCGCCCGACATCTTCGCGGTTTGCGGATGCTCCTCGCCAAGCGCCTCGGTCACGATCTCGAGGGCACGTTGCTCGCGCGCGAGCGCCTCGCCGATCTGGCCGCGCTTCGCGAGCACGGCGCCGCTGCGGAACAGCAGCGTGGCGTAGCGCGGGTGACTGCTTCCGAACGCCGCTTCGGCAGCGGCCGTCGCCCCTTCGATCGCCACCTGAGCGCGGTCGGTCTGGCCGCTCGCTCCGAGCGCGGTCGCGAGCTCCGCGAGCGTCAGGGCGACGGTCGGATGGGCGGCGCCGAGCAGTCGCTCGCGGGTCGCGAGACCTCGCTCGAGCAGTTCGATCGCCTCACCGTGCCGACCCCAGGCGTTCGCCAGCGTCGCGCGGCCCACCTCGACCGTGGCGACCACCAGCGGATCGGCAGCGCCACCCCGCGCGAGCTCCATCTGAGCGGCGCGCACCCACGAATCGGCGGTCGCACGCTCATACATGAACTCGCCGTTGAGCTTGATGGCTGCGACCGCAGCCTGGGTCGCGACGTCGTCGTGGCCCGACCCGCCCGCCGCGTAGTATGCGTCCTCGAACCGAGTGCGTGCGGTCGGGTAGTCGGCCAGATCCATAGCGACGTTGCCCAGCAGCAGCGACGCCTCGGCGACCATCGGCGTGTCGTCGATTGCGCTGGCCCCCGCGAGCACCTCGGTCGCGATCTCGCCGGCAGCAGCGGCTCGACCTGCGCGTTGCTCTGCGCGGGCCACCGCGAGCGAGCCGCCCAGCGCCGATCGTTCCGCACTCGCGGCGGAGCCCGAGGGGTTCGCGACCTCGCCGGCCAGCACCCGCGTGCAGCGATCAACCGGGTCGAGGCTAGCCGCAGCCTCGGCGGCGTGGTTCACGACGTCGCGATCGGCATCGGCCAGCGTCGCGACGAGCGCCCGCGCGTCGACCAGCCGATCGTCCAGGCACGCGCGCTGGTGCGCGCGCGCTGGCTCTTCGGGCACATCTTGCGCCGCACAGCTTTCGCGGCGGGCCTGCCTCCAGGTCTCGGCCCACGCGCCGATGCGAGTGTCGACGTGCGACCAGGTTTGCTCGGCGTGCGCGAGACCGGTGGCGACCAGCGCCGATCGGGCGGCGTCGCGCGAGGTCGGGTTCCACACCGCGTCGATTGCCGCCGCCTCTTGATCGCACCCCGCCGCGCGGATCCGGGCGCTCCACTGGTGCGCGCCGATCGATGCGCCGACCACGGCCACAGCCCCTGCGACCGCGAGCCAGCGCCGGTGACGGGCCCGCGGATCATCGCCCAACTCGGCGAGCAACGCCGCCATCGACGCGTGACGAGCCTGAGGATCGACCGCGAGGCCGCGCAGGATCAAGCGACGCAGCCATGATGGCGCCCGCGCGCTGCCCGGAGGTTCTTCGGGCCGTCCGTCGGTGACGGCGAGCGCGAGCGCGGCGAGGCTGTCGCCGCGGAACGGGCGCTGCCCGCAAAGCGCCTCGTGAAGCGCGACACAGAACGCGAACTGATCGGTGCGCGCGTCGGTCGGTAGCCCGAGGTGTTGCTCGGGTGCCATGTACGCCGGCGTGCCCATCACGCAGCCTGCGGCGGTCGCCGCCATCTCGACGGCACCGTCATGATGAGCCGGGCCACCGGAGTGCTCGGCGCGGGCGAGCCCGAAGTCGAGCACGCGAGCGCGCCCGTCGTCGCCGACCAGCACGTTGTCGGGCTTGAAGTCGCGGTGGATCACTCCTGCCGCGTGGGCCGCCGCGAGACCGCGGCCCGCCTGGATGAGCATCTCGACGATCTCACGCTGCCCGCGGGGCCGAGCGCCGAGCCAGCGACCGAGCGTGACTCCTTGGACCAGTTCCATCGCGACGTACACCTGATCGGCGAACACGCCCACGTCGTGCACCGCGACGACGTTCGGGTGCGACAGACGGGCCATCGCCTGAGCTTCGCGCCCGAGCCGTGCGCGACCCTCGTGGTCGTCGGTCGCGTTGCCCGAAGCCGACGCCGGCGGCCGCACGAGCTTGAGCGCGATCTTGCGATCCAGCTCGGGATCGTAGGCCGCGAACACCACACCCATGCCACCTCGGCCGAGGACATCGAGCACCACGTAGCGCCCGATGGTCGTTCCCCGGCCGACCGTAACCACGCCCCGGGCAGGCTCGTCACCGGCCAGGGTCTCGACTCCTGCGTCCACACGCCCTCGGTTGCGATCGATGGCAGGCATGCGGCTACGCTGTCTGACGGACGTCGAAGGCTGGATGCCTCACCACGAGGCGAGGAACTTTCGGCAGCCGCGACGAGGTGAGGCATTGCGCCGGCTCGGTCCGTCCTTGTCAGTCCGTGTGCTAGTCCCCTGCCCCTGGCTCCGACTTGACGGCCGCGGCACGCGGCGGGACTCGCATCGCGTGCGTGATCGGCCGCTGGCAGGGTCGGATTCGCCCGACGACGCATGGATCCGCAGCGTGCTGGTCGACGCGGTCGCTCGCGCCTGCCCAAGGTGGCTCGACACCGAACGCGAGGACATCGTGCAGACGGCGATGACCAAGCTCAGCCTCCATCTGCGCGTTCACGGCGGTCCGACGCCCTCCCGCGCCTACCTCGCGCGCTCGGCCTATCACGCCGTGGTCGACGAGGTCCGTCGGCAATGGCGGCGACGCGAGATCGTCGCGTTGGACGACGCGCCGAGTCCAGCGCTCGCGGATGGGATCGCGCGCGCCGACGAGCGCAGTGATGGCACGCGGGTCGCCCATGCGATCCGCGACTGCCTCGATGGTGCGGCGGCGCCGCGCCGGGTCGCGGTGCTGCTGTACCTCGAAGGACGCGGGCCCAGCGAGGTGGCACAGGTGCTCGGGCTGGTGCGCAAGCAAGCCGACAATCTGGTCCACCGTGGCCTCGCCGATCTGCGCGACTGCCTGCGCGGCAAGGGGGTCGAGCCATGAGCGACGAAGCCTGGCAACAGCGCCTGCGCGCCGCGTGGTCGCCCAACCCCACCGCACG
>CANLQR010000446.1 GCA_947492135.1 Deltaproteobacteria bacterium
CAAGCACGTGGGTGATGTGGCCGAGAGCGACACGATGCTCAACGTCGCCGACGCCTACATCGACATCGTCGCGACCGACAAGCTGTTTCTGTTCGAGCGCCAGAGCAAACCCGTCGAGGGCGTCCGCAAGATCCTCAAGCGCACCGACCAGATCGACAGTTTGCTCAACGAACTGGTCCGCAACGTCGAGACGCCGGACATCACACTCAGCGAGATCTCGGGCAGTCGCAAGGCGTTGCTCAACGACAACACCAACGTCCCAGGAAAGTACACGCGGGGGGCCTGGGAGGGCAGCGATGGCATCGCCGCGAAGCTGGCGTCCCCCAGCGGGGACCTCGTCGGCAACGAGTGGGTGCTCGGGTGGACCGAAGAAGAGGTCGCCAAGAGCCGCCAGCGCCAACAGGACCTGCTGCGCTCGCGGTACTTCACCGAGTACATCTCGGCGTGGCGCAAGTTCGTCAGCAACGCCTATGCGGTATCGCCCGGTGATCTCACCGACGCGCATGAGCTGCTCAAGGACCTGACCGGCGGGACGCCGCCGCCGATCATGGCGATGTGCAAGCACATCGAGTACCACACGACGCTCGAGGACCCCGATCCGGTGATCCCCGAGGAGGCCGAGGAGGGACTCGCCGACGCTGCGCTCGAGGCCGGCACCAAGGCGGTCGCGAAGAAGGTCGGCGGAAAGAACGCTGAACGACTCGCCGCAGCGAAGAAAGCCTTGCTCGAGGAACGGCGAAAAAAGCGGGCCGCCGATCCGACGCTGAAGGTCAACGAAGACGTCAAGAAGGAGTTCACCGACTTCATCAAGTTCGGCTGCGGTTCGACCCCCGTCGTGGCGGACGGCGCACCCGCGCCGCCGCAGGCTGCCGTGGCGCTCGACACCTACCAAGCCGAGCTCAAGAACGTCCGCGACGCGCTGCAAGCGAAGATCAACGAGGAGACGCCGGAGAACACCGCCGCGCTCAAGAAGGCCGTCGATGTCGCGCTGGCCGCGACCAACAGTCTCATCCTCGAGGCCGACAACGGCAACTGGGTCGCGGGCTCGCTCAAGAAGATCCTGCCACCGCCCCTGAGGGGTCTGCAGCAACTCGCCGACGTCGGCGTCGAGAAGGCCCTCACCAGCAAGTACTGCGTCGAGGTCGTCGAGCCGATGACCAAGATGCTCGAGCGCTATCCGTTCAAACCCGACGGTGCCGAGGTCAGCCATCAGCAGATTGCGGAATTCCTGGCACCCGACGGTGGCAAGCTCTGGGACTTCCACGCCGCTGCGCTGTCGAGCCGTGTGCCCGAGAAGAACAACACCTTCTCCTTGGCCCGTGCCGGCGCCGCGGCGCGGCCCATCGACCCTCGAATCGTTCAGTTTCTCAACCGTGCGCGTGACCTCCAGCGGGCACTGTTTGCCGCTGGCGGCAAAACCATGGTCGTGGAGTTCGACGTGATGATCCGGCCTTCGGCTGCCGCTAGCACGAAGTTCAACATCGACGGTCACGTCGTCGAGTACATCAACAGCCTCGAGCAGTGGGAAAAGTTCGTGTGGCCCGGCGAGGGCGACAAGAAGGTCGGCAGCATCCTGGTCAAGGGCAACGGCTTTTCCGACAACTTCGGGCAGGACAGCAAGTGGGGCATCTTCCGCCTGCTCGAGGACGGCACGATCGCCGAGGGCGGCAACAGCAGCGGGTTCACGGCGCGCTACAATCTTTCGGCGAGCATCGGCACGGCGGACAAGGATCGCGCCGTTCTCCAGATCCGGTTCAAGCCGCAAGAACCGGACATCAACCCGTTCTTCGGCAACTCGGACCGCGCTGTCGCCTTCATGGGCGTATTCCGCCACCCGGACTTGAACCCGCCCAGGTCGGTCTACGTGGGGGGGGTGCAGTGCGAGTAAACCGCCGCCCAGGAGGCTCGACGTGGTGAACCCGCGCGTCGGTGTGTTCGGCAAGCTGACGACGGCCGGTGACTTCGTCGCCCACAACGCCTCGATGCCCGTCGGGCGTGCGCTGCAGGACTGGTTGGTGGGTGAGGTCGAGAACCTCGCGGCCAAGCGCAAGCACTTGCCGGCGGTGCCGGTGAAGTTTCTGGTTCGCGATCCGGCCGGGTCGGGCGTCTGCATCGGTGCGTTCGCTCCCAGCCGCGATCGCGTAGGACGGGAATTTCCGCTTTGCGCCTTCTCGTACGTCGACGTACCCGTCGCGACGCACCGCTATCCCTCCCTGCCAGTCGCGTACGAGGCCTTCCTCGAGGCCGCCGCCCACGTCGTCGCAGAGGCCGCGGGATCGATGCTCGATCTTCCCGCCGTGCTCGCGCGCATCGACGCGATCGCCCAACCGGG
Source organism: Deltaproteobacteria bacterium (assembly GCA_947492135.1). Classification (GTDB taxonomy): domain Bacteria; phylum Myxococcota_A; class Polyangia; order Nannocystales; family Nannocystaceae; genus Xiheibacterium. Next base: position 2,333 of record CANLQR010000446.1, read on the forward strand.
CCCGGCAGAGCTCGAGGACGCGCGGGTGTGGACGCACCAGGCCCTCGATGCCACGCCCGGCTCGACGATCCTCGAGGCGCTGTTTGGACCGCTGGCGGGCGGCGGTGCGCTGCACGGGATGCACATGTTCACGACTGCGTGCGCGCAGGTCCGAGGCGGCGATCCAGGGCGGGCTTCGATCGTCTTGGATTGCCCGAGCACCGACGACGTCCAGGTCGCGTTCTGGCTGCGGCTGGCGCAGGAGTTGTTGGCGTGGCAGCGGGCACCGCCATCGTTGTTCTGGACTGGGCCGGGAGGGCCGTCGTCGCGGCTGTTGATCGCGCTCGGGGCTGCGGCGCCGGGGATTCTGCATTTTCTCGGCGATGCGACGGTGGCTGCGGAGAAGCTGTGGCCGATTCGGCCGCCGGCTGGCGCGTCGATGGACGCGAGCCGTCGTGGGCTCTCGCCGGGGAGAGTGCGCGCCCTGACGGTGCCGGCTGCGACAGCGGCCGGGGTGTTGGCGGCGATCGTGGGGGGTTGAGCATCGGTTCGAGGCCGCGCGCATCATCACGCAAGCCAAGCCGGCGACGCTTCGAGGCGCGGTATTGCCCGCGGGACGAAGTCGCCTCCGATGCTCGTGGCGCGACCGCAAGAAGCGACTGAGTTCCTCCAGCCTCGCAGCTGAGGCCTCCTCGCCACCGATGATCAGCGCGACGAAGCGACCGGGAGTGGGGCGGCCGGCTCAATCTGGATCCGGGGGCGAGAGGGCGTGATGGTTTCGCTGCATCCCCGTCTACTGCCGGGTCACACGGCCGAAGTGAACGACCTCAGCTTCGGCCTGGACGGCCGCGTCCTAATTTCCGTGTCGAACAACAAGACCGCCCGCGTGTGGCAGACCAACGCGGAACCCGAGAAACGTGGCGGTGCTCCGCCATGACGACCTCGTGACGCACGCCGCCACTGGGCCGGGATCCGAGTGGCTCATCACCGCGACCGTCCGCCAGCTCAACCTCAGGCACCTCGGTTCATCGCATCCAGAAGGGAGCACGCTCGCACTGGCGGATCACAGCGCATCGATCCGGACCCTCGCGATACCGTCGCGCAGCTGGAGCTCACAGTGCGACGCGGAGACCCCAATGCCATCGAGGATGATGTCGTTGCCTGCGTCTCGACCGATCTTCAGCCCCCGCTCGGTGAGCGGACGGATCCATCGTGCTCCGTGATTCGAACTTGCATCGCTGGTGGCTTGCGCGCAACAGGTTAGAGCGCATCGCCCGGCTTCGCTCGTGCGAACTCGCGATCCGATACTTCGGAACCGTTGCGGTGTGCCGCCGAAAGGTGCGGATTGCCGGTGCCGGGTCCTGGAGGCGCCGCGCTCGCACAGCCGGTGCGGATCGCGAGCACGGGCGGCGGCGACAAACCGCTCGCCGGGCGATAACTCCCCCCAGTGGAAGAGTCCATCGCCCGGGCGTAGACTCTTCGGGATGACTTCCGGGGCAAAGAAGATCTTCGAGCAAGCCCTCGCTCTGCCGCAGGAGGAGAGGGCCGCGTTGATCGACGCGCTCGCCGAGAGCCTCGAGGTTGCCGAGGATGACCTCAGTCCTGAGTGGAGCGTCGAGATTGGACGTCGCATCGAAGCCGTCGAGCGCGGCGAGTCCCACGTGATCCCGTGGGATGAAGTCGAGGTTAGGATCCGGGCGAAGCTCGAGCGTCTCTGATGCGCCTGCCGTTCGAGGCCGAGGCGGTCGCCGAGTTTGAGGCGGCGGCGGCCTGGTACGAAGGCGAGCGTCTCGGATACGGGGCGCTGTTCGCCTCGGAAGTCGCACGAGCCGTGGGGCGGGCGGCGAGCTTTCCTCACAGCGGCCCAAGAGTTCCCAGGACTGATCCCGAGCACGATGTTCGACGGTTCGTCGTTCGGCGATTCCCCCACGTCGTGATCACCGCGATCGTCAGCGGCCAGCGAGTCGTCGTGGCCGTCGCGGATGGCCGCCGTCGACCGACCTACTGGCGCAGCCGGTTGTAGGCCAGCACCGCGCCCTGCCGAGGCGGCTCGTGCTACGATCGACGTCATGCTGCCGCCGACCAACACGGCGCTCGACGAGCCGAGCACGCGACCGTACTTCCTGTGGTGGACGGACGCCACCGTGGCGGTGCTGCGGGAAAAACTGGCGTCGACGGACCGTGGCGAACGCGGGTACTGGATGGGTGCGCTGCTACGCGAAGCGAACTCCCGCGATGTCTGGCTGTTCGTGACGCAAGCCGAGATCCGCGACGCGTGGCCCCAGCTTTTGCGACACCTCGGACGCCGGCGCGAATTGTGGGGCTGGCTCCTCGGCCTCGACCCCACCTGGCCTCCGGTCGCCCGCTAAGCCGGATAAGGAAATGCTCGAGCATTTCGACCGCCGTGTGATGCCAGAGGCCCTCTTGGCGCTGGTTCGGGCCGTGCAAGCCCGCGAACCCTGCCATCTGGCGGGCGGCATGGCGCTGTCCGGAGCCCACCTCGCGCATCGACTCAGCGGCGACGTCGATCTGTTCGTGCACGACGCGAGCGGACACCGACGCGCCTGTCGGCATCTCGAGGATGCAGTCATCGCGGCGAGTGGGACCCTCACGGTCGTGCAGGATGCGGGCGCATTTTGGCGCGCCCGCGTCGTCGTGGGCGCGGTGACCTCCGATTTCGACCTCGTACACGAGACCGTCCCCGACCTCGAAGAACCACCGCCACCGATCGATGGTGTGGTGGTGGAATCGTTCGTCGATCTCCGAGCTGCGAAGCTCACCTGCTTGCTCTCTCGATCCGAGCCCCGCGACCTGGTCGATGTGCTCTTCCTGGAGCGGGCGATGCAGGCATCGATCCCGCAACGCTGGCGTGGTTGCTGAAGTCGTTTCCGGTCGATCCGCTACCGATGATGCTCGTGCCCCTGGCCCGCCGCGAGCTGATTGCCTACCGCGATCGACTTGCCGAGCGGTTTCGCCGATTGGCCGCTGGCTGAGTCGACGACAAGGGGCCCCCGGATGCCGCTGCATTCCATGGCAGGTCGAGGCCAGGACAAGGGCGATCCACAGCCCTGCGCGTGACCCCGAAACCAAGAGGACAAGCCCTGCTTCGGATGCGTTGGGCACCCCTCGGGCGCCTTGTGCCCTCCCGCGTGGCTTCGTGATACCTTCGCGCACCCTTCGCGCTCGGCCTCTGGGCCCGCGACAGGGGTTCACCCACCCGAGCGAGGAATCCATGGCGAAGGAAGGTTCAGTTGCGCCCAAGGAGCGCGTCAACATCGTGTACAAGCCGGCCACGAGCGGCCAGGAGGAAGTCGAACTTCCCCTGAAGATCCTCGCCATCGGCGACTACACGGGTCGTCGAGACGAGCGACAGCTCGAAGATCGCAGGCCGATCAACATCGACAAGGACAACTTCGAGGAGGTGATGGAAAAGCACAACCTCGGCGTCGACATCACGGTGCCCGATCGCCTCAGTGGCGAAGAGGGGGCCGAGCTGGCGGTCAGTCTGGGCTTTCGATCGATGCGGGACTTCACTCCCGAAGGCATCTTGCAGCAGGTGCCCGAGCTGCGTCAGCTGATGGAGCTGCGCAACGCCCTGACCGCGCTCAAGTCACCGCTGGGCAACAAGCCCGAGTTCCGCAAGGAACTCGAGAAGCTGCTGGGCGATGAAGAATCCCGCAAACGTCTGATGGCCGAGCTCGGCCTCGACAAACCCGAAGGCTAAAGGAGCACACCATGGCTGAAGAACAGCAACAAGGCGGAGCGACCACCACGCTCGCCGAGGGATCCTTGCTCGATCAGATCCTCGCCGAGGCGAAGGTCACCCCCGCGGACACCGATAGCTACGCCATCGCGCGGCAGGGCATCTCCGCGTTCATCACCAACATCCTGACCTCGTCCGATCGGCACCGCCGCATCGACAAGGCCGCGGTCGATGTGATGATCGCCGAGCTCGATGCGCGCATGTCGGCGCAGATCAACGCGATCCTCCACAACACCCAGTTTCAGAAGCTCGAGTCCGCGTGGCGCGGCCTCAAGTACCTCGTCGACAAGGTCGACTTTCGCGAGAACGTCCGCATCGTCGTGGTCAACTGCAGCAAGCAGGACCTCATCGATGACTTCGAGGACTCGCCCGAGATCCCCAAGAGCGGCCTGTACCGCACGGTCTACTCCGCGGAGTACGGCACGTTCGGCGGCAAGCCGGTCGGGCTGATCGTGTCGAACTTCGATTTCGGGCCGGGCCCACAAGACATGCAGCTGCTGGCGAACTGCGCGTCGGTCGCCACGATGTCCCACGCGCCGTTCATGGCCAACACCGCGCCGCAGTTCTTC
>CANLQR010000447.1 GCA_947492135.1 Deltaproteobacteria bacterium
GCTCGAGTCGCCGGTCGGCAGCGTCTTCGCGTCGAAGGTCGCGTCCATCGCGGTAGAGGCGAGCGGCGCCGTTGCGGAGCTCGAGCTCGAGCGGCGGGTGCTCGTACGCGGTCGCGTCCTGCTCGATGCGACCGGTTGCGCGGAAGCTGCGACGCTCGACGGCGACTGCGGTTCGGAGGGCGCGGTGGTTCGGGCGGAGCGTCTGCGGATGCCCGAGGACGACGACGATATGCCCCCCGGCCCCTACTTCCACGAGCTTCCGACCTTCTTCGATCCGATCGACGGCCGACAAGGCGGCTATGTGCTGCCGCTGGACAGGGGCGTGTATCTGCTGACTGCCGTCCCACTGTCCGGTTCGCGGGGCGGCCCTGCGGAGATCAGCGTGTTGGATCTCCGAGATGGCCAGGACGTCGAGCGGGATCTCGTGCTGAACACGGGCGTGCTGGTGACCCTCGACCTCAATGGCTTCGATCCCCGCGCACAGATCCTCCCGCTCGATCGCGGCTCGTGGCGCGCGCTGGTCCACCCCGGTCGCGCCGACGACCCCGACCCGGTCCGGCGTACCGTTGATCTCAACGCCATCGGCGAGTGCCTCCAGCCCACCGACGACCGGCCCCAAGGCTGCAGGATTCGCCAGATCATCAGTGGCGCGAGCCTGTCGGCAAGCCAGGTCGGCCAGGTCCGGTTCACCGCGCGTGCGAACGTGGCGACAGGCTCGTGCCCCGGCTAGTACCGTGTGCCAACACACTGACCCAGGCCCCGGTGCCACTACTTGACCCACAGCCGCGAGTACCGGACACTAAGCCCTCACTGAATCAAGGTCAGAAACCACCCCGTTCGACACGGATCATTCCATTGATCCGCATCGTGGGGGCTGTTGGGGCGATCCTCTGGGGGGTCGTTGGCATATCAAAAGGCCTCGCACAGCAGACCTCGGGCCTCGCGCCCGAATCGATCGACTGTGCCTACCGAATCCAGCTCCTTCGAGATCGGGTCGTGGCCCTGACCGAGCGGTCCCCGCACGAGCGTGCGGATGACCCCCAGGACAATGTCGTTTCAAACCTCATCCGCGAGACTCGGACGGCCTGCGCCGCCCGCGGTGACATCGAGAGCACCCAGCATCTCGACCATGTCGCCCGCCGGCTGCGCGACCACCTGCTGCTCCGCACAAGCGAAGACCAGGCCCGCCGTGAGTTGCTCGCGCTCTAGGACGCAAAATCATGTCCCACATCAACGACTCCGGCGACTCGTCGCCGGAGGGCGCGACCGAAACGTCGCCCGACTCCATCCTCCCCACCACCGCGGCTGCTGCTGAATCCCCGCCGGACCCAGCGACCACCCCCCTCACCCCGCGCTCCGACGCTCCGCAAGAGCCTGTTGCAGAGGTGGTACCGCCACCCGTCGGGCCCCCGGCTGCGGTCGAATCCGTCGAGCACGAAGCTGCCCCACCACCGCCAACGTCGTTCGACGCCTTCGATCTGCCGCAGACGCTGCGCGACGCGATCCGCGAGATCGGATGGGACCGTCCCACGCCGGTACAGTCGGCCACCTTCGCACCCATCAGCCAAGGCCTCGACGTGCTCGTGCAGTCACAGACTGGCACCGGGAAGACTGGAGCGTTCTGCGTGCCGTGGCTGGCCGCCCGCTTCGAGCCTGGCGACGCCGCCGAGACCGGCGTGCAGCTCATCGCACTGACGCCAACTCGCGAGCTGGCGAAGCAGGTTTGCGACGAACTCTTTCGCCTGGCCCGCTTTGGCGCCGTGGTGCCCTTGCCGATCTACGGCGGCACCGCCATGCAGCCCCAACTCGCGGCGCTCCGCACCGGTGTTCATGCCGTGGTCGGAACCCCCGGGCGAGTCCTCGATCACATTCGCCGACGCTCTCTCGATCTGTCGCGCGTGCGAATGGTCGTGCTCGACGAGGCCGACGAGATGCTCTCGATGGGTTTCCTCGAGGACATCCACGCCATCCTCGAGGCCTGCCCACGCGACCGCCAGACGACGCTGTTTTCCGCGACGGTGCCGACCGAGATCGAGCGCATTGCTCGTCGCTACATGCGTACGCCGGTGTCCCTGCGACTGTCGGGCGACGAGATCGCGGCCGCGGCGATCGACCATGCCTACTACTCGGTGAACAGCTCGGTGAAGACCCGAGACCTCCTCGACGTGATTGCCGTCGAAGAGCCGGCCACCGCGCTGGTTTTCTGCAACACCCGCGAAGAGGTCAACCTGGTGTCTTCGGTGCTGCAGCGCGAGGGGTTCGCCGCCGAGCCGCTGTCGTCCGACCTCACCCAAACGGCACGTGAGCGCGTGCTCGGGTGGATGCGCGAGGGACGATTGCGATTCCTGGTCGCGACCGATGTCGCGAGCCGTGGCATCGACATCTCGCATATCAGCCACGTCATCAACTACTCGTTCCCGGAAAACGCCGAGAGCTACGTGCACCGCACGGGTCGTACCGGTCGAGCCGGCCGCGCCGGCCAGGCCATCAGCCTGATCGCGGCCACCGAACTTGGGAACTTCTACTACCTCAAGCTGCAGTATCCGACGATCTCGTTCACCGAGAAGCAGCTACCACCACCCGAGGAGATGCAGGCGCAGCGCAGCGAGCTCAAGCTCGATCACGTCAGCAGCCTGTTCCCAGAGCTGGTTTCGCCCGAGTGGACCCTGCTCGCCCGCAACCTGATGAAGGATCCGCGGGGCGAACGAGTGATCGCGTTCTTGCTTGCCCAGGCCATGGCGGCCCGGACACGCAGACCGAGTCTCCTCGCCGACGTTGCAGGCACGGAGGCCGAGCAGGAGCCCGGTCGTGGCCGCTGGGAGCGTGCCGATCGCAGCCGAGGTCCACGCGACCGAGCACGCGGCGGTGACGATCGCCGCGGTGGACGCGAGCGTTCCGAAGACCGTCCGCGCGAGGCTCAGCCGCGCGACGACCGTCCGCGCGACGACCGTCCGCGCGACGACCGTCCGCGCCATGAGCAAGTCCAGGCCGACCGTCCACGTGACGACCGTCCACGTGACGACCGTCCACGTGACGACCGTCCGCGTGACGACCGTCCGCGCGACGACCGTCCGCGTCGTGAATCCGTGGCAAGCGGTGCGCAGCCGCTTCCCGAGCGAGCAGCCGCGGCCCACGGCGACGGCGCGATGCCGTCGAGTGGGGCCGAACCGCGACCCGACGACGGCGAGTTTCGCCGCAACCGGCGTCGTGATCGTGGGGACCGGGGCCTGCCGCGAACCGACGAGCAGCCACTGCATCAGGGCGAGCCGTTGCTCGCGGCCGCCGGTGGCGAAGCCACGGACGAGGCCGCAACAGCCCAGACCGAAGCGGGCTCACCGCCCGATGGCGAAGCGGGTCCTCGACCCGAGGGTGGTTCCGGCCGACGCCGGCGCCGACGACGAGGTCGTGGTGACCGCGACCGTAACGCCACCGATTCTGGCCGTGTGACGGCGCCCAGTTCCGCCGAACACGTCGGCGAGGTGCTCCAGACCGCCGGCGATGACGAGATCGATGCGCGCGCGAGCGATGACGACGACGAGGGGGACCTCGCCGCCGCCACTCCGGACACGGCGATGGGCCGCACTGCCGATCCCGCAGCCCAGAGCAGCGAAGGTGAGCCAGGACGACGACGTCGTCGACGTCGACGCGGAAGGTCCGGGAACGGTCCCGGCGCTCCGGGGACGGACGCCAACGTCCAGCGTTCCTCCGCCCAACGCGCCCCCTCGCCCGCTCGCCCGGATGACTCACGCGCCGACGAGGACGAGGACGAGGACGATGCCCAAGGGGGCGAGGTCGCCAGCGGCGGAAACGAACCGGCAGACGCCAATCGTCGTCGACGTCGTCGACGCGGTCGTCGGCGCGGCGCCTCCGAGTCCGTGGCGGTCCAACAGCATCAGGTCGTCGTGCCACCGCGCCCGGCTGGCCAGGATGAGATCGTGGTGGACATCGACGAGTCCGAGCTTCAGCTCGTCCGAGAGCAGTTCGGTGAGATCGACGAACTCGACGACTTCACGCTCAAGGCGCGCCGCCGGGGCGTACTCGACACGTTGGCGGAGGAAGTCGAACTCGAGGACCTCACGGCGAATGACCGCGCCGCACCGCGTGCTGCGGCCGCCGCCGCTGCTGTCGCTGCGACCAAGGCCGCAGAGGATGCGGAGGACGACGGCGATGACGAGGGTGACGACGGTGCTCAGGGTGACAACGAGCCCGAGGACAGCAGCGAGGGCAGCGGAACGGATGACGAGAGTCGACCCAAGCGCCGTAGGCGTCGCCGCAAGAAGAAGAAGGCCGAAGCTGCGGAGCCCGCAGCGCCGCCGCTGATGGTGCCCCCGCACAAGGACTTCTGGGAGGTCTGGGCAACCCACTTCAACTACCGCGATTTCGAGGACCCTGCGTCGACCGAGCCCGAGCCCGAGCCCGAGCTGGAACGCGAGCCCGAGCGCGAGCGCCAGCCCCGTGCCCCACGAGCAGATTCCTTTGCCAGCGATCGCGGCCCCGAAACCGACGACACTTGGGTCAACGTTCGGCTTTCGATCGGCCGTAGCCACGCGAAGAAAGCCGCGGATATCCGCGAACTGCTCGCCGACCGCACCGGACTGACTGGAAAATCGGTACGTAACCTGACCGTGGGCGATCGCGACTCGGAGTTCCAGGTGGGCAGCCGTGCCTGGGCCCGGATGGCTCGAGCCTTCGTGGGTGTCGTGATCGACGGCGTCACTGCCGAGCTCACATTGCTCTCCCCTGACCCCGCACTCGCGGTCCCGGAGGTTAGCGACGTCGTGAGCACGCCCGAACTTGCCGCACCCGAGTCGGGTGACAGCAGCGACCCTGTCAGCGCTCCGTGAACACGGGCGCGGCGATCACTGCACCGTACCTCGCGCCCGATGATCGGGCGCGACAGGTACGCGCAGTCGCGGAGTTACTTGGCGCCACCGTGCAGAGCGTCGGTCGCAGCGTCGCCGGTGAGTCCGTGGACGCGATTCGGGTCCCTGCGACCGGTCCCCTGCCCCACGCGCGGCTGCTTTGCACAGCCAACATTCACGGGGTCGAGTGGGTCAGTGGACTCGTCGCGCTCGGGCTGCTCGAGCGGCTCGGCTCAGAAGACCCCGACGCTGTGGCGCTGCGCCACGGCGCCGAGATGTGGGTCCTGCCGTGCCTCAATCCTGACGGCTACCGCAGGACCTGGGAGCGCGACGGCCAGGGACCTCTCGCCGAACTGCGAGCCAACGCAAACGGGGTCGACCTCAATCGCAACTATCCCCTACCGACGGGGACACGGCGTCTCGCGCTGCCAGGCGCAGGCTCCGACGTTCGTGGCGATGCGACCTACCGTGGCCCAAGTCCGCTCTCCGAACCCGAGACCCTCGCGCTCCACGAGCTCTGCAGCGAGCAATCCTTCCACGCCGCGGCTGGCCTGCACTCGTTCATGGGCACGGTGATTCCGGCGCGCGTGCGCAGCCCAGCCGCGTGGCGCAACTACGCGCAGCTGTGCCGGGCCTTCGCGAGCGCACAGACCAAGGTGCGGTATCGCCGACTCTCCAGCCGTTGGATCGATGCTTGGACCGGCGAGCAAGAAGACCACCTGCATCACAACCTCGACTGCTGGGCGGTTTGCGTGGAGACCTTCTCGCTGGGCGCGAGTTTTCGTCAACACTGGCGCGCACCCTCGAAGTTCTGGCGCTTCAACCCGCACGTACCCGAGCCGTGGATCGCTCAGGACGTCTCGGGCCTCGTGGCTTACTTCCGCGCCGCGCTGAAGCTGCCCCGACCCGGCGTCACTGGTGACCGAATGGGTCTTTGAGGTCCGGCGAGCCACCGCCAGGCTTCTTTGGATCCACGGGCGGCTTGTCAGGCTTGGCCGGTGTCTCGACCGGTGGCTTGACCGGGGTGGCCACCGGGGTCGCGGTCCCGGGCGCCTTGGGCTTGTCGGGTTTTCCGGGCTTCTTCCCGCCGCGGTCGGCCTTCTTCGTATCCACCTCGTGCGGCGGTGCGACTGCCACGACTGCGGCCAGCGTCGTAGAGATGGTCTTGGTCGCATCGGGCGTGATGTCGATCAGACGTTCGTCGTGGCCGTCGGCGCGCAGACGAATCGGCACGGCGACGGTCCCCCTCGCCAGCGAAATGGGCGTGTTGGTGTAGCCGAGCAATCCATCATCCGCGACGCTGTGTACCGCGGCGCGGACATCACCGGTGGAGATCGTGATCTCCACGTGGCTCGCCACCTCTTGGGGTGGGAGCACAGCGGCAACCGGCGCAGCTTCGTCGGTGGCAGGATCCCGCGTCGGAACGACGGGTGCGGTCGGCTCGCTCGGCGTAGCCACCGCAGTCTTTGGCTGTCCGTACTGCTTGACGACGAAAAATCCCCCCGCCATCAGCACGGCCGCAGCGACGCCGAGTCCGACGAACAGGCCCGCACGCGAGCGCGCCGGGGGTTCGTCGAGGTCGGAATCCAACTGGATCGCGGTCGAGTTCGCCGCGAACCGGATCTGGCCCGAACGCGGCGCTGCGACGTCCTCACGGACCACTCTCACAGGCGACGCCCCGCTGCCCACGGCCTCGATCGCACGAGCCATCTCGGCCATGCTCTGAAAGCGGTACTCTCGGTCCTTCTGCAGGGCCTTGAGGATG
>CANLQR010000448.1 GCA_947492135.1 Deltaproteobacteria bacterium
GACGTCCAAGCTCAAGCCCGCGTCGTCGCTTCTCAGCGCATCTGGCACATCCGCGGCGTCATCGACGGCTCGACCGTTGATGCTGCGGACCACGTCGCCGGGTTCCAGACCGAGACGATCCGCGATCGAGCCGGACTCGACCCGCGCGATCTCCAAGCCGTCGCTGCTCGGTCGCACTTGGACCCCCAGGCGAAGCTCACCGGGTGGGCTCGGTGCACTCGGTGGAACCGGCGAACTGGGCGCAGTAGGCCTGCGTGGAGCGAGCGGGGCAGCTCGGCGTAGCTCGCCGAGGCCGTCGGCCGCGGGGCGCTCTGCGAGCACCGTCGGTAGCTCCAAGGACTTGCCATCGCGCGTCACCTCGAGCAGCGCGGTGTGCCCGGGCTCGAGTTCGGCGATTCGGCCGCGAAGATCCTCGAAGTCTACGACCGTCTTGCCGTCGACCTTCGTGACCACATCGCCTTGTTGCAGTCCGGAGCTGTGCGCGGGCGTTCCGGCATAGACCTGGCCGATCTTCGCGCCGTCGCGGGCACCCGGCTCGTCGTTGCCCGCGGCGCCCAGCCAGCCGCGGACAACCTTGCCGTGGGCCTGCAGCTTGGGGATGATCTTCTTGGCTTGATCGATAGGGATGGCAAAGCCCGCCGCGGCACCTGGACCGACCGCGGTGTTGATCCCGATGACCCGGCCCTCGAGATCGAACAGTGGGCCGCCGCTGCTGCCCGGTGCGATGTCAGCATCGGTCTGGAGGAAGTCGAGGTAGCTGTCAGCGTACAACCCAAGGCTCCCGCGACCCTTGGCCGAGACGATCCCCACCGACGCGGAGTGCTCGAGGCCCATCGGACTTCCCAGAGCGACGACCCAATCGCCAACGCGGGTGCCCGAACTTTCGCCCAGCGTCGCGGCGCCCAGGCCTGTCGAGCCTTCGATCTGGACCAGCGCGAGATCGGTCGACGGATCGCTGCCGAGCACCTTTCCGGGAAACTCTCGGCCGTCGTGCATGCGAACTCGGACCCGCTCGGCGCCATCGACGACGTGATGATTGGTCACGATCAGCCCATCTGCGGAGTAGACGAAGCCGCTGCCGTGGCTCTGAGCGACAACTGGCGGTCCGCCACCAAAAAGACTGCGACGGGGATCGCCCCTGGTGCCCTCGGTATGGACGCTGACGACCTGGGGCCCGACGCGTTCGATCATCGGTGCAAGGCTGAGGCGAGGGTCGTAGCTCGGCGAAACCGCGATGCCTCCGGCCGTGCCGGACACCAGGGTATCGACCATGGCCGCCAATGCCGAGGACTCCTGGGTCGGTGTCGCGGGACTGCTGGCCGCCGCGTCGCTACTGCAGCCGGCGCCCGCGGTCACGGCAACGATGCTGCCGGGTCCGAGGAGCACAGCGACGCTAGCGAGGGCAGGCCACGAGTTGATCCTGTGAATGCGGGTGCTTGCCACAGTCGGCGCGAACCGAGGCCCTACGGGGCCTATTCCCGGCCCCTGACGAGGTCTGACCAGGGATGTCGTACACCGTCCGACTTCGCGTCCGCGGGCTCGCCGGGCTGGCGAAGCCACACCGTGAGCGTGCGGTCCTTGGGCTCGATGAGGATGCTGTGTACGACCTCGGGCAGTCGCACGGATCGGCCCAGCGCCCACAACGCCGCGCGATCGAAGCGCTCGGTGCGTCGTGCCACGCGCTCGAGCTGCTGATAGCGACTGCACTGTGTCGGCGCCGATTTCTCCCGCAGATGATTGGTGGCGGCCAGGCGATTGTCGCCCAGTGGGCCCTGTGGTCGTCGCGTCACGAGTCCATCGGACTCGACCTCGAGCACGCGCGCGGGCGCCACTCGAGCGTCACGCATCGGCTCGACGAGGTGAACGATGTAGCTGCCGACATGGCGCGCCGCAGTGAGCGCGGCCTGAACGTCGTCGGCGCTGGCCGATCCGTCACCGTCGACGTCGCGACGCTCGAGCGCATCACGCAGCAGCAGGTTCGCCGGGGCGAATCCACCGATCGCGGTGGCGATCGATGCGGTCCCCTCGCCGTAGCCCATGTTGAACAGCGCGGTGACGCCGGCCTCGTTGAAGCAGCTCAGGCAAGCGATGAACCCGGCAAAGCCGACCGAGACGACCGTCTGCCGCGATGGATCGGAGGGCATCGTCACCAGAATGATCTGGTGCTCGAGCAAGTCGGGGTCGTCGGTCCAGTCGAGGTTGCGCACCACCATAGGCTCGTCCTGCAGCTCGACGGCCACGCCGTCGCCCCAGCTCGACAGCGACGAACAGCCGATGGCCACGAGATCGGTCATCGCATTGAGTGCAAGCAGGTCGTCGTCGACCAGGTCGCGCCCCAAAACCTCGCTGTGGGTGCCGCCGGCGTGATGCATGCCAGCGATGATCCCAGCCGCTTCCTCGCGCAGCGACGGTGCGATGTCTCCGCGCGCTGCCAGTGCGGCACCGGTGGCCGCCAGCGTCGCGGGAACCACGACCTGCAGGGCATAGTGATCGACAACGTCGAGGATCGCCGCGCGCAGCAGGGCACCGTGAGCGAAGCCCATCTGGTGCGGCGTGCCCCACACGCGGAGCACGGTCTGGCCATTCTCGGAGACCAAGGCGCCGTGGATCGTGGGCGGACTTGCAGGCCCTGTGGCCGACGCCCGGGGCGTACCCGTGGCTGCTGCGGCCGATGCAGCAGGGGCTACCGGAGCTCGGGTGCAGGCGAGCAGGGTGACGCCGACAGCCACGAAAACGCGTGCGACTCGGAGCATCGAACGCTGATCATAGGCGACGGCGGCAAAAGAGCGAGCCCGGCCGCTAGGGCCCAGCGGCTTCGACCGAGGTGGCGCCAGCGTTGACTCCAGCACCATCCTCTTCCAGGCCCATCGCGACCATCTCAGCGTACACGCCGCCCTTGGCCATCAGTTCGTCGTGGGGGCCGATCTCGGCGATCTCGCCCTGACGCAGCACGACGATGCGGTCGGCCCTGCGGATCGTCGATAGCCGGTGAGCAATGACGATGACGCTGCGCCCGTGCAGCAGCGTCTCGATGGCCCGCTGGACCTTCTGCTCGGTGAGGCTGTCGACGCTCGCCGTCGCCTCGTCGAGGATCAGCAGCGTCGGTTCGCGCGCGGCGACCCGAGCAAACGCGAGCAGTTGAGCCTCGCCCGACGAGAGGTTCGCGCCGCGTTCGCCGACCATGAACTCGAGGCCACCACGCTCGGCGATCACCTGATCGGCCTGGACCACGGCGAGCGCCCGCTCGATGCGACTTCGATCGCCGGCGATCGCGGGATCGCCCAGGGACACGTTGAACGCGACGTTCTCGTCGAACAAAAACACATCCTGTTGAACCATCAGGACGTGGCGGCGAAGTTGTTCGGGCACGACGCTGGACAGCTCGACCTCGCCGGTCGGCGTCGCCAGAGCGATGCTGCCGCGGTACCCGTCGTAGAAGCTGGTCAGGACGCGGCCCAGGCTGCTCTTGCCAGAGCCGGTGCGCCCGACCACGGCGATGACCTCGCCCGGGGCAACGTCGAAGGAGATGCCCCGCAAGACCTCGGGCCCATCGTCTTTGTAGCGGAACTTCAGGTCGCGGATGCGGATCCCTCCGCGCCAGCCATGGAGCGGATCGATCACGGCTTCGCCCGCTGCTTTGGTCCCGGCGGGTTCGCCGGGCTCGTCGAGCAGACCATAGATACGCTCGAGTGAGGCCGAGGCTCGCTGGATCGTCGCCAGCTTGCCCGAAAATTCCTTGATGGGGCCGAACACCCGTTGGAGGTAGTCGACGAACGCAAACAGCAGGCCCAGCGTGATCGCGCCACCCGACGTCACACTGGGCGCCGCAAAGTAGATCATCAGCGCGATCGTGAACGCCGAGATGCCGTCCATCACCGCGAACAGCAGGGCATCGAGGATGTTCGCGTGCTTGGTAGCGTCGAGGTTGCGCTGGCCGAGGCGCTCGTACTCGCGAAGCGCGGCGGGCTCACGCCCGAAGAGTTGCACGACAGTCACGCCGCTGAGCTGCTCGGCGAGAAATCCGGTCTGCGCGGCCTGAGCCTTGCGCATCTCGAGTTGCAGCCGCCGCAGCGCAGCGCCGAAGTAGCGGACCAACACGTACAGCACCGGGGTCACGGTGAGCGTGACCAGCGTCAGCTTGGCGTCCAGCACGAACATCGCCACCACGATCGATACGATCATCACCACGTCGGTGAGAATGGTGAAGACGCCGAACGCGAGGGTCTCGCTCAAGGCCTCGACGTCGCTGGTGGTGCGGCTGAGCAGCCCACCGATGGCGTTGTTGTCGTAGAAGCGGGCGGGAAGCCGCAATACGTGGCTGAAAACGGTGCGGCGCACGTCGCTGATCGTGGAGCTACCGCCGCGCTGCAGCGCGTAGACCTGCACGGCCGAGCACAGGAACTCCGCGACCACGGCAACCATGAAGATGAGCCCCAGCACCCGCAGGCCCAGCGGATCCGATTGCGGGATCGCGGTGTCGATCGCTTCTTTGAGGAGCAACGGCCGCAGCGTCGACAACCCGGCCACCAGTGGGATCATCGTGAGTCCGAACCAGATCCATCGCCGGTGCGGATGGGCGAACCCCCAGAACCGGCGCAGCAACGACCACGACGAGGTCGGCTTGGGCACCCGTGGCTGGGCGCTCACGTGGCACCCTCTTGATGGCGATGGGTTTCGGCATACACGCCGCCGGCCCGCAGCAACTGCGCGTGGGTCCCACGCTCGACCATCTTGCCGTGGTCGAGCACGATGATCTCGTCGACGTGCTCGAGCACGCTGGTGCGATGCGACACGATGATCGTGGTCGGAGCGCTGGTGGCCGCACCGTCCGAACGAAGCCCGCGTATGGCCTCGACCAGTCGCGCCTCGGTACCCTGATCGACGGCCGCGAGCACGTCATCGAGCACCAAGATGGGGCGGTTGCGGTAGATCGCTCGCGCGAGGGCGGCCCGTTGGCGCTGGCCGCCCGAGAGCATCACGCCGCGCTCACCGACGATGGTGTCGAGGCCCTGCGCGAGCTGGGCAATGTCGTCGTTGAGGCACGCCGAAGCGAGCACGGCGTCGAGACGTGGATCCGGCTCGTCACGCACGGGCTCCACGCCGGCCGTCGCCGCGACCTTGGATCGAGCGCGCGGGTTCGCCTCTTGCAGCGTGATGTTGTCGCGCAGCCGCGAGGAGAACAAAAACGGCGCCTGAGGAACCACCGCCATGGCCTCGCGCACCTCGGCGAGCCCCGCTTCGACGATGTCGACGCCGTCGATGAACACCGTCCCGACCGGCGGCGTGTAGACGCGCGTGAGCAGGTTGACCAGGGTGGTCTTGCCCGAGCCGGTCTTGCCGAAGATCCCCAGCGTCTTGCCCGGCGCGATTTCGGCATGGATTCCCTCGATCGCAGGGGTGTCGGTGCCCTCGTACGTGAACGAGAGCCCGCGGATCTCGATGCGGGGGGCTTGCACGACCGCGAGGGCGGACTTGACCGGCGGGAGGTCGTCGGGGGTGTGCATCAGCTCGGCGACGCGGTCGGTCGCGATCATGCCGCGGCCGACCGCGGCCAGGACCCACGCAAGCGAGGTCAGGATGCCGACCAGCGAGACGAGCAACGCCGTGAACGCGGCGAGGTCGCCGATGCCGAGTTCCTTGGCGATCACCCGGTTGCCGCCGGCCCACAGCACGACCCCGGCACCGATCAGACCCGAGAAGGCGAGAACCGGCATGCCGAACGCACGAATCGCCGAGACCCGGAGTTGCAGCGCGAGGTACGACTCGTTGCGCTCGTCAAATCGCCGAATCGTCGCGACCTCGGCCGCATGCGAACGGATGGTGCCAACGCCCGCATAGGATTCGAGGACCCGATCCGACAGTCGGGCCAGCTGCTGCATGCCGTCGCGGATCATCGCGAAGAAGCGCTTGACCGTCCATCGCATGTAGGCGGCCCCGATCACGACCGGGCCAAGACACCACGCAGTCAGTGCGAGGTCGGTGGAGGCCATCTGCCACAGGTGCATCGGGATCGCGACCGCGACGTTGATGACTTGTAGTCCGGCGAAACCGACCAGCAGGCGTACCGAAGTGGTGTCGTTGCTCGCGATGCTGATGAGCTCGCCGACTTTGTGGCGGTTGAAGTAGGGCCGCTGCAGGCCGAGCAGGCGCTCGAACAGATCGACGCCGAGGCGATACTCGATCTCACGCCCGGGGTTGAAGAAGAACACCCGCGAGAGCGTGCGCACCGCGATGACGACCACTGCGAGCACCATGAGCTCGATGGCGATGCCGCGGGACTCGGCGAGCACCGCAGCACCCGAGCCCTCGAGTATGTTGAGTGCCTCGCCCAGCAGCGCCGGAATCCGCACCACAGCGTAGTTTGTGGCCAACAGCGCCGCGAGCCCGAGCATGTACTGCCCAAGGTTGCGGCGGGCGTAGCCGGCCAAGAAGCGAAGCGTGGCGTTCACCGGTGCGCGATCAGCCGATCCGGATCAGCCGGCCTTCTTGTCATCGGCCTTCTTGTCGTCGGCCTTCTTGTCGTCGGCCTTCTTGTCGTCGGCCTTCTTGTCGTCGGCCTTCTTGTCGTCGGCCTTGGCGTCGACGACGGTGTCCGGCTCGGGAACGAGCGTCTCGTCCTTCT
>CANLQR010000449.1 GCA_947492135.1 Deltaproteobacteria bacterium
AGATGTCCAGCGTGCGGGTGACCGCCGCGATCTCGGTTTCGCTGGGGCCGGCAGCGGACCGGGGCCCGAGCCAGATCCACGCTGCAACCAAGCCGCCGGCGAGCACGACGGCGGCGGCTAACCAGCGGGTTCGGTTCGACGCGGACACAGCAAAGGATAGCGGTTTGTGGCCGCGCCGCTGGCTTTCGCTGCCGTCGCACACCGCAGGCACACCGGGCAGCCACGCCGCGGTGTGCTCGACCGGAACAACGCCCGCGGGTTGGGCGTCGGCTCCGAGTGATGCGGACCCACGAGCCCATGCGGTGCGAGCGCGAGCGCGAGCGCGAGCGCGAGCGAACCACCCGAGCACCGCTTGGGAAGCTCGGTTGGCTAGCGCTGCTGCTCGCATGCGCCTGTCACCGGGCGACCCCGTCGACCCGTGACGCCAGCGCAGCAGGGCAGCACGCCGACGTGCTCGCCGTGGCCCCCGAGACCGCGACGCTGGGTCCGTTGCCCGCCGCGACCCGTCGGGTGTTGTTTGCCTCGCCCGAGGACACCGCACCCGCGGTGTTCGGTGGCGTCACCAAGGACGCCGAGGGCCAGCACTATCTGACGAGCAATGAGCACGGCCTGCACGCCTTCGAGCCGACCATCCGCGCCCGTGGTGGTGGCTACCTCGGCGTCGGCACCGATCAGGGCTACCTGCTGGTGGGTTGGGCGCGCTCCGAATTCGCGTGGTTCATCGACTACGATCCGGTGGTTGCCGAGCTCCACGGGGTCTATCGCGCGCTCATCATCGCCGCCGAAACTCCCGAGGATTTTCTCGCGCTGTGGGCGAGTGAAGGTCGCAGCCAGGCCCACGCGGCGATCGACGAGCACGCTCCGAGCGCAGTCCGAGCCCGACTACGCACGCTCTATCGCCAGCAGCGCGCCCGGGTGGCCAACCGGCTCGCCCAGACCACCGCGGGGATGGCGACCGCCGGCGTCCCGTGCTGGCTCGACGACGCCGCGCAGTATGATCACGTGCGCGCGCTGGTGCGACACGGACGGACCCGCGCGATGCTGGTCGATCTCGCGAGCGATCAAGGTCTTGCAGGGATCGGCAAGGCCGCTCGCACCGCCGGCATCGAGATCGAGGTGGTGTACCTGAGCAACGCCGAGGAATACTGGCGGCTGTACCCGACCAACTTCCGCCGCGATCTGGCGGCCCTGCCGATGCCCGACGACGCTGCGATCCTGCGCACGCTGCTGATCTGGCACATCAACCGCGACTATCGCTACAACGTGCAGCGCGCGGAGAACCTCCGCGCGTGGTTCGCTCAACCATGGGTCGGCAACGTCTATCATGTGACGTACCAGCGACCCGAAGCCGACCCCGCCGGACTCAACCTCTTCGAGGTGACCGCGTGGCCCGAGGATGCCCCGTCTGCGCTTCGCTCGGCGGCGCGACGCAAGATCCGCGAGCTCGTGGCGGCGGGCCACGGCACGGCCGGGTAGAAGTCTTTCCGATCGTGAGAGGCCGCACGAAATTTCTCGAGGTCGTCGCGCAACCCGGTGCAAAACTGCCCGTCCCAAGGTCGTATGTCCCTGGACCCGCGAGTCGCGTTGCTCGTGCTCGCGTTGCTCGCAGGCGCGTGCCGTGACGCGAGCGAGCGGCTGTCGGGCACCTGGGAGCGCACGGACAATCCCGGCCACACCCTGAGCTTCGACTCGGGTCGCCTGACCCAAGTCTCTCCGCACGGTGGCCGTCCGGTCGCAGGCCCCTACACGGTCGTCGAGAGCGGCCGAGACGAGCTCGTCATCGAACCAACCATCGAGTTCACCGATGGCCGAACGCTGCGTTCGGATCGCCAGCACGTCGAGTTTGTCGACGACGACACGATGACCATGAAAAATGCCGCCAACGGCTCGGGTGGCACCTACCGTCGACGCGGCTGATAGAGTCGACCGCGCGTGGCCCCCAACGACGACGAGCCCGACGACGAGCCCGACCTGCGCATCGTCGGTGTCGACGCCCATCCCCTGCCCTGGCCAACCGACGCGCACTTCGATCCCGCGTTGCTGGCCCACGGCGATCGACGCAACGTGGTCGACCGCTACCGCTACTGGCGAATGGCCTCGATCGTCGCCGATCTCGATCGGCATCGGCATCGCTTCGAGGTCGCGATCGAGAACTTCGAGCGTGACGCCAACATCGGCGCCATCGTGCGCAGTGCCAACGCCTTCGCGGCCAGCGCGGTGCACATCGTCGGCCGTCGCCGGTGGAATCGCCGAGGCGCGATGATGACCGAGCGCTACATGCACGTGCACCACCACGATGCGCTCGATGGGCTGCTCGACCACGCGCGCGATCGAGGTCTGGTGGTCGTCGGCATCGACAACCTCCCCGGCGCGATCGCAATCGGGACTGCCGCGCTGCCGCCCAACAGCGTGCTGTTGTTCGGCCAAGAGGGCCCCGGGCTGTCAGAACAAGCCCGGCGCGCCTGCGTCCAGCTCCTCGCGATCCCGCAGTTCGGGTCGACCCGCTCGATCAACGCCTCGGCTGCCGCCGCGATCGCGATGCACGAGTGGTGCCGGCGCCACGCGAACTGACGCACCAGCCCAAGCCCGAGCTACTTCGCTTCGGCCACGTAGATGCCCAGCAAGCACATCTCGTTGCCGGTGCCGAGCCCGGGAGTGGTCGGGGTGTCCTTGGCGCTGGTGTCCCAGTCGCACACGATCTCCAGCTGGTCCGACGGCGACACCACGATGGGTGTCTCGTACATGAACGCCTGCTGCCAATTGAAGTCCCAGCGATCGACGTAGATGCCGCACTGCTCGGTGTCACCCGAGTGAATCGTGACCTGCATGCGCCGACCCAGGCCGTGCATGTGCGGCAGCATGCCGAGGATCTCCACCTTCTCCCAGCCGCTGATCCGCGAGTCCCACTCACGGATCGGCGCCTGCCACTTCCACACGAACGAGGACTCGCCGGGCGGAATCTCGACGCTGGTTCCGTTGAAGAGCGTGGCGAGGAAGCGATCGTCCAGCGCGTTGACGGCCTCGCGTTCGACCTCATCGACCATCGAAAGCCGCACCTCGGTCTGCGCAGCCTCCTGGCCGGCGGCCAGGTTGTAGTGCATCTGCAAGACCAGCTGGTAGCCGGGGTCGATGCGAATGCCGGTGCCCTCGGGGAAGTTGAAGGCGCCACCGCCAGGCGCCCAGGTGACCGGCGTGCCTTGAACCAGCACGCCGTTGCCCGCGGCGCCGTAGCAGTCCCATCCCAGCTGGTCGGGACTCGCGGCATCGAGGGACGCCATCAGCGAGCCGTTGGTGCCGCCAAACGGCGTAGTGCCTTCGGGATCCACCAGAAAGCCGATGAGATGATGGGTCACCGCCGGGTTGCCGGGCGCCACCTCGTAGCCGATGAGATATCGCGCGGTGTCGACGACCTCGGGGTCCACCAGGAAGCACTGATAGTCGTCCGCGCCGCCCGCGTCGTCGGCGACAGGGACGTAGTCCGCGGGGCTTCGCAGCGCCAGAATCTCCTCACCGACGAGCCCGTCAGCGGTGGGCGGCACCGGACGCGGCAGCGAAGCGTCGCCTTGCGGCGCGCCGGCTTGCTCCCAGCGCGCGAAGAGATCGATCTCGTCGTCGGTGAGCCACCGCGCATCGGTGAAGGTGTTGCACTCGCCGGTGTTGCTCGCGACGAACGGCGGCATGGCTCGGACGGCGGTCTGGGCGGTGAGCGCCGAGGCGAGGGTCTTGGCGATCTCGTAGTCCGCCAGGTCGAACACGCCGATGCCACCGGGGGTGTGACAGCCCATGCACTGGGCAGCGATCACTGGAAGCACATCCTCGTAAAAGGTCGGCGACCCCGGCGGGATCTCGAGCGTCGTGCTGCTGGACTCGGCGGCGGCGCTGGCTGCGGTGGTCACCTCCGCGGCGGTCCCGGTCCCGGTCTCGCCCGAGCTTTCTCCGCTCGCCTCGGGGTCGGCCGCACATCCGGTCAGCGCGACGAGCAGTGCCATGCCCAGGGCGAGGCAGTCGGCAGGTCGCGCTCGGCGTGGTCGCATGCTCACCAAGCATGCCCAGGCTTGGCGAACTTCCGAAAGCCCGCCAACCGTGGCGGTCCTCACGGACTCGCGGCTAGAACCACGTCGAAACGCCGACCATCGCTGCAAAGTTGACGATGAACGCCGTGTTGTCCCAGTCGTTCTCCTCGGTCACCTCGCCCGCGCCGGTCGAGATCGTGGTCTTGTCCTTGAGGTAACTGCCCGCAAGGGTGAGGTTGAGGCCCAGGTCGACGGAGAAGTACTCGACCGGGAACAGGTGCACGCCGCCGCCCGGCCCACCGAACGCGTAGAGCGAGTTGTCGACGCGGCGACGCTCATCGCCGTTGTCCTCGACGTCGCTCGTGACGAAGACCCCGCCACCGATGCCGATCCGACCTTCGACATACGGTCGGATCCACTTGCCGGGCAAGAACATCCACTGAAAATACGGGGCGAACTGGCTGCGAAAGTTGGTGCCCTTGATGTCCTCGCCCAGGCCGCTGCCATCGACCACGAGCGCCAAGCGACCGCCGACGATCGCCCGGTTGTCGGCGAACACGTAGCCGAAACCAACACCCGTGCTGTTCAAGGTCGAGTCCGCGAGCGTGAGCCGACCGATGCCAAAACCGACGAGATTCTCGCGGTCGTTGTCGTTGTTGCCGTTGTCTCCGTCCAGGTTGATGTGCGTGAAGCCGAGAAAGTCTGTGTCGATGTGGAGGCGAAATCGCTTCCCTTGCGCGCCTTGGACTTCGGCCTCGGCGTCGCCGAGAACGGCGAGCGAGATCACAACTGCGGCGAGAGACGTGGCGATGAGGTATGTGGCGCGAACCATCTCGGGAGACACTGCCACGGCGCGACCCGGTTGGGGGGCGACCGCGGCGTATCTAGACCGCATTGTCGCAAGCGCTGTGGCAGCCATCACCCAGGGCCGAATGGTTTCCCTCCAGCCGGGCCATTGATAGGATGCCAGCGGGGATATTTCGGTATGCAGGCGCGACACATCGGCATCCTCGTCGGGACGCTGGCTCCCGCGTGTGCGGCCGGGCCCCGCGACGACAACGTCAACATCACCGCCACCGTGGGCAGCGGGCCGACCTCGGCCTCGGACCCCGTGACCGGCAGCCCGACGGCCGCGCCCGACGACAGCAGCACCGCCGAGGGCGCGAAGTTCGATGTCGCGGCCGACACCGACACCGCCGACGACGGGCCCGTGGTCGACGTGTGCAAGGTCGGCGACGACATGGATGCGGTGGGCGAATGCGAGGACCAAGCGCCGGCGGACAGCTTCGAACCCGAGATCCAGTGGACATTTGGTGCCGCCGAACAAAGCTGGGTCACCCCGCTGGTCGGCAACTTCACCGACGACAACGCCGATGGTGAGATCGATCTGTGCGACGTGCCCGACGTGCTGTTGGTCGCCAACGCGGTCATCACCTATGGCGGCGCGTGCTTCCTCCACGTACTCGACGGCAAGACTGGGATCGAGCACTTCGCCATTCCCCCAGCCGAGCTGGTTTCATGTACGGCGACGCCTGCGTTTGCGGACCTCGACGATGACGGCCTTCCCGAGATCGTGACGGTATGGAACTCGGCCGGGGTCTTCCGGCTCAAGGCCTTCGAGCACGATGGCACGGTCAAGTGGACCAACACCACCGACGGCGACGCCGCAGACCAGTTCTATCGGGAGTCGGGTGCCATCGCGCTGCACGACCTCGACGCGGACGGCGATGTCGAGATCATCTTCAACCATGAGGTGTACAACGCCGATGGCACGCTGCTGTGGCAGTATCCCAACCCGGAACCCGGCGAACTCGAGGCCACGACGGCCGCGGATCTCGACGGCGACGGCCAGCTCGAGGTCATCACCGGGCACTCGGCCTACCGCGCCGACGGCACGCTCTACTTCGAGAACTTCCCCACCATCACCGCGCAGTCGATCCCCCAGGTCGGCAACCTCGACGATGACCCCGACCCGGAGATCTTCATCACCAGCGGTCAAGGCCTGTGGGTCGTCGAGCACGACGGCGCGATCAAGTACGGTCCGGTGACACCGACTGGGGTCGCCGCCGGCGCCTACCTGGTGTGGCAGCGGCCGGGCACGATCCACGACTTCGACGGCGACGAGATCGCCGACTGGGCGAGCTCGTCGCAGAGCGCCTACGCGGTCTATCAGGGCCCCGGCGCGGCCGATGTGTTGTGGCAGGTCCCAGTCGCGGATTTCTCCGGCGCCGCCGGTGGGACCGCGTTCGACTTCCTCGGTGATGGCGTGGCCGAGGCGATGTACGCCGATGAGCAGGCCTTTCGCATCTACGACGGCTTGACCGGCGCGGTGCGCCTCGAGATCCCGCGCGCGAGTCCGACGATCAGCGAGTATCCCGTGGTCGCCGACATCGACAACGACGGTTCCGCCGAGATCCTGGTGGTCTCGACCAGTGGGCAGCCCGCGCTGCAGGCCATCCGCGACGTGCAAGATCGGTGGATCCAAGCCCGGCGGATCTGGAATCAACACGCGTACTACGTGACCCACATCCGCGAGGACTCCACGGTCCCGCAGCATCCAGCGCCCAACTGGGCGACGTTGAACACGTTTCGCACCAACGCGCAG
>CANLQR010000450.1 GCA_947492135.1 Deltaproteobacteria bacterium
GAAACCCGATCATGAAACACAGCGTGACCAGCTCGAACGCCCACAGGTGGATCCAGAAGGCGGTCGGCGTGTCCCAGAAGAACAACAGCGAGTACTTGGGGCCGTTGAGGAACTGCCACACCGCGGACAGGTCGAAGAAACCCCAGGGCTCGCCTTCGGACATGCCGTCGCCGAAGCCCTCGAACTGCTTGGCGGCGAACACCTGCCGCGCGACATCGGCGGGGAAGATGCCCTCATCGGTGAACAGAAACGTGAAGTACTCCCACAGGCCGTTGATGTTGCACATCGTGAAGAACGCAAACGCGATGCGAAACAGCGCCATCGAGCGTGGGTCCTCTTTCACCAGCCACCACTGGCGCCAGCGGGTGCCTTGCAGGATGAACATCAGGGCGACGCAAACCGCCCCGAACAGCATCCACCAGCCGATCGTAG
Source organism: Deltaproteobacteria bacterium (assembly GCA_947492135.1). Taxonomy (GTDB): domain Bacteria; phylum Myxococcota_A; class Polyangia; order Nannocystales; family Nannocystaceae; genus Xiheibacterium. Next base: position 433 of record CANLQR010000450.1, read on the forward strand.
GTCCGAGCAGCAACGCTGCTTCGTTCGGGACCTTGTCTTCGGCCAAACCCAACAACATCGACGACGACGAGAAGATCACGGTATGGACAGTCGCGGACAACGACGACCGCTCACCAGCGCAGAACTTGCGTCGCTGCGGAGCGGCCGAGACCCTGGCGTCGCCGACGAGCGCTTGGCGGACCGAGCCGTCCGCCTCGGCATCATCGTTGCAGTGATTCCCGGATCATGACGACTCTTCTCGCGCTTCGTTTTGTCGATGTCGGTGGCATCTTGGTGATGGCAGTGCTCTGGACGGCGCTGGCTGCCCTGTTCCTGGCGATCGTGCGTCGCACCAAGGGCTACCGCGAGCACGGTGATCCCCGCGGACTGTGAGCGAGCGCCCGCGCAAGCGATGCGGCAAGGCTTGCGCCCGCGCATCGGGTGCGCGTGCGGTTACTCTGGGCCCAAGCTATGCCTTCGGGCGTGAGCGCCGACCCGAAGGCCGAGCACCTGCCGCGGGTGACGCTCTACGCGTGGCTGTCGATCGGCGCCGCGCTCGTCACGATCGGCCTCAAGACCGCCGCGTATCTTGCCACCAACTCGGTGGGCCTGTTGTCGGATGCGCTCGAGTCAGGGGTCAACCTGGTCGCCGCTGTGGTCACGCTGCTGGCGCTGAGGATCGCGTTGCGGCCCCCAGACCGGGAGCATGAGTTTGGCCACGACAAGGCCGAGTACTTTGCCAGTGGGGTCGAGGGCGGGATGATCTTCGTCGCCGCGCTGGTGATCGTCGTGTCCGCGGTCTGGCGGCTGTGGGTCCCGGCGGACCTCGAGAGCCTGGGCCTTGGGATGGTCGTGTCGGCGGTCGCGTCGGTGGTCAATCTCGTGGTCGCCCGGGTGTTGCTGCGGGCGGCGCGGCGCCACCACTCGATCGCGCTCGAGGCGGATGGCGATCACTTGATGACCGACGTGTGGACCTCGGCGGGGGTGATCGCCGCGGTCGCGATCGTCGCCGTCACCGGCTGGTCGATCCTCGACCCTTTGATTGCCATCGCGGTGGCCCTCAACATCCTGCGGATCGGCGCCCGACTTCTGCATCGCTCAGGTATGGGTTTGCTGGACACCACGATCGCTGCGGACGAGCGGCGGGTCGTGGTCGAGATCCTCGATCGGCATGCCGCGCGTGAGGGCACGAAATGGCGGGCGTTGCGTACGCGGCAAGCCGGCGCACGCCGATTCGTCGACGTCCACGTGCTGGTCCCCGGGTCGTGGTCGGTGCAGCGTGGTCACGAGCTGTGCGATCGCATCGAGGCTGAGCTCGAGGCGACACGCATCAAGACCAACACGTTCACCCACCTCGAGCCAATGCAAGAGCCGTCCGGCGAGCCTGATCTCGGCGCGCAGTGAGCGCGGTCGTCGCCGCAAACGCTGCACGAGTCGACCGGCCGGGGCGCTTACCCTGCAGTCGCGGCCCCGCTGCGACGGCGCGACAATGTCTGTGAATCGGATTCGATCATGTCCAAGCAACGCGAGATTCCCCCCGTCCGAAAGTTCATGACGCCCGCGCCTCATACGATCGGCGTCGAGCAGACCATGGATCACGCGCACCATGTGATGCGCGAGTTTCGGATCCGTCACCTGCCGGTACTCCACGCCCAGCGCCTCGTCGGTGTGCTCTCCGATGGCGACCTGCACCTGGTGGAGACCCTACGCGATGTCGATCCGAAGAAGGTCACCGTGGAAGAGGCGATGACGCTGGACCCTTACACGGTGGGGCCCGACATGCCGATCGACCAGGTCGTGGCCGAGATGGCGCGGCACAAATACGGATCGGCGGTGGTGATCGACAACCACCACGTCGTCGGGATGTTCACGACAGTCGATGCCTGCCGTGCGTTCGCCGAGATGCTGACGACTCACCTGACGTGAGCCGCGGGCGGTGGCCTCATCAGGGGCCACCACCGAGCAGTGGGTCCTCGGCGGAGCGTCACTCCGGCTGGATATCGGTGTGAAAGTAGCGCTTCGCGTAGGCGAACATCTGGCCGTCGGTGGGATGGTCGGCACTCTCGATCGCGACGACCTTGGCCTCGGTCTTGGCGGCGTGGACGTGCAGCCAGCGCATGAACTGCAGCTTGGCAGTACCGGGCCCGACCACCAGCACCTGGTCGGCGGGCAGGAGCGCATGGGCCACGTCTGCGAAGAAGTGGACATCGCCTTCGGCGTGGTCGTTCTGGCGAACGCGATGGCCGCCGTGCTTGGGGTGCGGGTGGGCCTTGACGACCTCGGAGTGCAGCCCCTCGGGATCGACCTCGAAAAGGCGCGCCTGGTTGTGGTCGAGCCACACCGCGAAGTACTTGAGCATGGCGGTGGGTTAGCACTTTTCGGCCCCACCTCGCCCGCGCAAGAACGCGGCGCGGGCGAGCTCGCGGCCCGCACGAGTTGCGCTGCCGTGCGCCGCGATGCAGCGCCACCATCGGTTGGTGTCCGCGTCCCGCAACCCGAGTGTCCTTTCGTTCATGACGCCGTTCCCCTACTCGGTAGGGTCCGACGAGACGGTGGAACTCGCCCGGGCGATGATGGAACAGCACGACATCCATCATCTACCGGTGCTGCGCGACGGGGCTCTTGCCGGGATCGTCTCGGCCCGCGACATCTCGCTGTGCTTCGACGTGTTGGGCGCGGCCAATACCGCGATGCCCATGAGCGTGTGGTCGATCTGCACCCGCGACCCTTACGTGGTGGAACTCGACGCTCCGCTCGAGCAGGTTGCTGAGGAACTCGCGAATCGCCACATCGGATCGGCACTGGTCACCAAGCACGGCAAGCTCGCGGGGATCTTGACAGTCACCGACGTGTGTCGCGCACTGAGCACCCTGATACGCGAGATCGGGCGTGTGGATGACGACGATGACGTCGCCTGAGCACGCTGGCGATGGTGGCTGACATGTCCGCCGCGGACCGCAAGGTTTGCCGGAAGCACCTGGGCACGTGCGGGATACTCTGTGGCGCAGAGGTGTGCCGTGGCCATTGCGATCCAAGAGATCATGAATCATGAGGTCTTCAGTGTTGATGCCGCCGATCTCGCGGAGCATGCGCTAAAGCATCTGCTGACGCTGGGTATCACCGCTGCGCCCGTGCTGGAGGGCGACGGAAAGCCCGTGGGTTTTGCGTCGATTCGCGATCTCGCCGGGGCCCCGCCCGGCGCGCGCGTCGGCAGCCGCATGAGCGTACCGGCAGAGTCGATCGGTCAGCGTGCGAGCATCCGCGAGGCAGCCGAACGCATGGCGGAAACTTCGCGCCATCATCTGGTGGTGGTCGACGATGGCGGACGTGCCGTCGGTGTGGTCGGCGCCCTCGACGTCGTCCGCGGCCTGCTGGGGCGCCCAGTGCCCCATCCCGACGCGTTCCCGCATTTCGATCCACGGACCGGCTCGGTGTGGTCGAACGATGAACAGCTGTCGTTCGGAGCGGCCGACCGTTCCCCCGATGCTCCTGGCGTGATCGTGTTGATCGAGGCCGAGGTCGGTCGAGCCAACCGCGTGGTCTGGTCCGAGGGGACCGACAGCATTCGCCGCACGCTGCGGGACCTGCTATCGAGACCCGCGCTGGGCCCAGGCCACCTGGTCGACGCCGCCATCAGCGGGAGGCTGTGGTTTCGTTGCGCTCTCACTGGGACTGCGCCGTCGCTGCCCAGTGGCCAGACGGACGCAAAGTGAACGCGCCCCACCGGCGTCACGCTGGATGATCGATCTCGTGCAAGTCGCCCACGCGACTTGCGTTGCTGCCGCCTGGGCTGGGGCCCCGTCGGCGGGCTCGTCGAGCGCGCTCCACGAAAGCCGTTGCGTGCGCGCCCGCGGCGGTCGAACCTCTCCGAGCCATGGACCCACTCCTGCATCGGCTCGCGCAGGGCGTTGCGATCGCGCTGGGGACGCTGGCCGTTCTCGCGTGCACGCAGTCCTCGGGTCCGGTCAGCCCTTGGATGATGACCACGGCGTCGACGCTCAGCAGCGACGTCGGCAGCGACAGCGCCGGTGGCAGCGACTCCAGTGACGCGGCCAGCGGGACGCCATCGGAGTCCAGCCAAGGTCCTGGCGCGACCTCGGGCATGCAAGACACCGAGAACGACGCCACCACTGACGGTGACTGTGAGGTCCCCGATCCGTCCCCGGCCTGGCAACTCGAGCATCTCGAGGACGTCGTCGCGGCACTTTCGGGCGAGTCTCCGATCGATGGCGTCATGCTTTCCGATCGCGCGACGGCCGACCGCCGTGCCCTGGTCGCGACATGGTTGATCGAACAGTATGGTGTGCTCGGAATCGCCGCCGAGAGCCACGACTACGGCTCTGGCACCAACGTCGTGGCGACGGTGCCGGCCACGATGCCGAGCCAAGGGGTGCTCGTGCTGGGCGCGCACTACGACAGCGTCGCGGGGGCGCCGGGGGCCAACGACAACGCGACCGGAGTCGCCGTGGTCACCGCCGCGGCGCGGTACCTGGACACGGTGCCGTGCCGCACGCACGATGTGCTGCTCGTCGCGTTCGATCAGGAGGAGGTCGGGCTGCTCGGCAGCGCCGCCTTCGCCGCCAAGCTGGTCGCAGACCGCACCCCCGTGATCTCGGTGCACACGATCGATCAGCTCGGCTGGGATGCCGACGGCGATCGCTTCATCGAGATCGAACGGCCCGACGCCGGGCTTTTCGAGTTCTATGACGACGTCCTGATGGAGGTCCCTGCGGTAGGTGGCCTGACCGTCACCGACACCGGCTTCACCGATCACGTGTCGTTTCGTGCGGCCGGGTTTCCCGCGGTCGGGCTGACCGAGGAGTACGTGTCCGGCGACACGACGCCGCACTATCATCTGCCGAGCGACACCTACGACACCGTGGAGTTTGGCTTCACGACGGCGGCGTCGAGCATGGTCAATCGCGCCTTCGCGACGGCCATTGCGTCGCCGTGATCATCGGGCGTGAAGCTCCTGCGGATCGGGTTCGCCAGGATCGAACTCGGGGGCGGGATCGGGGTCGTCGGGCGCGGGCGGAGTCTCCCACGGCGCCGAAGGCTCGCGCTCGGGTATCGACTCGGGGAAGCCCGGTGGTTGGTCGGGAAAGACTTCGGGTAGGCGTGGCATCACGTCGCTCGCACTGGCCGATCATGGACATCCTCTGGCGTCTAGGCGAGGCCCCAGCCAGGCATGAATGACGCAGAACTCGCGGCTTCGGCGAAATCTCTGCGGGTACGACTCGGCTCGGGACGAGCCAAGCTGGAGGGGTATTGATCCACGTCAACTCAGCGGTTGGTCCGTTCGTGAGCGGTGCCGTGCGCCCGATCGGCGGTCACTGACGTGCGTGGGTCCTGGCTCGCGGTGGCGATCGCCTTGGCGGATCCAGACGATGGTTGTCTGGGCGCCTTCGATGCCGAGGTGCCCAGCGATCCGTCCAAGCAGCTCGCCCAGGCGCTGTGGACCCGCGAGTGCGCGGACTGCCATGGACTGAGCGGGGCCGCGGACGGACGCTCGAGCGCCACGCTCGAACCCCGGCCACCGAATTTCGTCGATCCGTGTCGGCCGATTTCGGACCAGTGGGCCGCGCGGGTGATCCTCGAGGGCGGTGCGAGCTACAACGGGAGTCCGGCCATGCGCCAGCATCATGCGCTAAAGGGCGATCCTGCGGTCCTCGCCGCACTCGTGCGCATCGTGCAGGACTTTCGCGCGACCACGGCATGTGAGCCCAAGCCCAGCGCCCCTGCGGTCACGCCCGCAGAGCTCGACTGAGGCTGCCGCTGGCTCCCGCAAGGCTGAACCGAGCGTGGTGAGTGCAAGCTTTGCACGGTCGGCAGCCGCGATGCCGCAATCATGCGGGCCCGATCCCCGGGTGGATGGGCTACCTCTGATCGTCATGGCGATGCGCGCAGACGAACTTGTTGGTCGGCACGAGGTTCTTGCGATCGACATCGACCGACTTCACCTCGTGGCGACCTCACCCGAGGGGGCGCTTCCCGAAGCTCGCATGCGACGTGTGGTGACCCGCGAGCTGTTGGATCTCTGCGCGGTTCTGGAACAGCACTTCGCGGCCGAAGAGGTCACGTTCGAGGAAATAGCCCAGGCAGCGGGCAAGCGCTTGGCGAGCCCGATCACCGAACTTCGCACCGATCACCAACGGATTCTGGGCCAGCTGCACCACCTATCCGAGACCGCGATGTC
>CANLQR010000451.1 GCA_947492135.1 Deltaproteobacteria bacterium
CGAGTTGGTCACGCCGGTATCGCCCTTTGTCGTGAAGGCGGGCGCCGTCTCGCACATGCCGGTCTTCTTGGTGTTGCCCGCGGGCAACACCGGCAAGCAGACCGTGACGCTGCGCGTGCACGACGACGCCGACTTTTCCGAGGAGATCCAGACCCAGTTCGTCGGTCCGGGGGCGCCATGAGCCGAGCACGGCGATCGGTGTGGCCGTGGGCCATTGCGCTGGGACTGACCACCGCGGTGGGGATCAATCTCTGCATGGTGTGGATCGCGGTGGCGAATCGCTCGCCCGCGGTACCCGGTGATCCCGAGCGCGATGCCCTGGCGTACGACGAGATCATCGCTCGTCAACGCGCATCGACTGCACTGGGTTGGCGCGTCGACGTCGGACCGTGCCAGCTCGATGACCGCGGCGCTTGCGAGATCACCCTCGAGGTGGTCGATCGCGCGGGCAAGGGCATCGACGGCCTGCGCGGACACATCGTTGCCCGGCGCTCGGACAGCGCCGAACTCGATCGAGACGCCTCGCTGCGCGCGCTCGGAGTCGGACGCTACGCGGGAACCCTCGCGCCGTCAGCGACGGGCCTCTACGCACTTGCCGTGGAGCTCGACGGTGAAGCCGAGCAATGGTTCGGCACCCACGAACTCTGGATCCCCAAGTCGGGAGCACCATGAACCTGCTCGGCGTCGTGCTCGCGAGTCTGATCGGAAGTCTGCACTGCGCCGCGATGTGCGGCGGCGTCGCAGCCTGTGTCGGCGCACGGTCGCAGGCTGCCGGACGCCCCGCGGTGCAGCGTGCGATCGCCTACCACGGGGCACGCCTGGCCGGGTACGTCGCGTTGGGTGGTCTCGCCGGGATGCTCGGGGCAAGCATCGACGGGGTCGCCCAGGCCGCGCTGGGCGTGGCCAACGTCGCCGGCGTGGCCATGGGTCTGGTGCTGTTGTGGTTTGCGCTGCGTCAGGTTCGACCGGCACGCGCCAATGGTCTGGTGCGTCTGCGCCCGCGAGCACCGCTGCTCTCGCGGTGGTTGCCTCGCGGCGACCTGACGGGCGCCGCGCTGGTCGGACTGCTGACCGCGGTGCTGCCGTGCGGCTGGCTGTGGAGCTTTGTCGCGCTGGCGGCAGCGCGAGCGGACGTTGGTGGAGGTGCAGCGGTGATGGTGGCGATGTGGCTCGGCACAATCCCTGCCCTGGCCACCGTCGGCGTCGGCTCGGCATGGCTCGGCCGCCGGCTCGGTCGACACGCGCCAAAGATCACCGCCGCCATCTTGGTCGCGCTTGCGGCGGCGAGTATCTCAGGTCGACTCGCGCCGACGTGGTCGGATGACGCTGCGTCGGAGCAGCCGTCGTGCCACTAGTCGACGCGTGCTCGCACTGCGGCCGCGCGGTACCCCGGGCCTGCGCGCCGGCGTTTTGCTGTCGCGGCTGCGCCACCGTCCACGCAGCGCTGCAATCGTGTGGCCTGGGCAGCTTCTACGCGATGCGCGATGAGCCGCAGGTCGTGCCCGCGGCGACGCCGGTCCCTGGGGACTACGCGTGGCTCGACCTGCCCGAAGTGCTCGCCACGCATGGCTTCTTGCCGGGCACCGTGGTGCTGCGTCTGGCCGGGCTTCACTGTGCGGCGTGCGTGTGGTTGCTCGAGCGGCTACCGCGAGTGCTGCCGGGCATCCACCAGGCACGCGTCGACTTCGGTGCTGCGGCCTTGCACCTGCGTTGGGATCCCGCGCAGATCAGTCTGTCGACGATCGCGGCGTTCGTGCACGATCTCGGCTACGGCCCAGGCCTCGGCGCCGCCGAGGCCAACCGCGAGGCCACGGCAGCCCGGCGGCGCACGATCTGGCGACTTGCAGTCACCGGCGCGCTCGCGGGCAACACCATGCTCGCCGCGTTCGCCCTATACGCGGGCGAACTCGCGACCATGGACACCGGCTTTCGCCGCATGTTCGAGTGGTTGGGGCTGCTCTTCGCGATCCCGGCCGTGACCTGGGGGGCGTGGCCATTCTATGCCGGAGCGCTGGCGGGGTTGCGCATGCGGGTGCTCCACATGGACCTGCCGATCTCGCTGGGTATCGTCGCCGGTTTCGTTGCCAGCGCGTGGGCGACCGTCAGCGGCGCCGGGGTGCTGTACTTCGACACCGTCACGATGTTGGTGTTCCTGCTGCTCGTGGGTCGACACCTGCAGAGCTGGGGGCAGGCGCAGGTCCGCACGCGCTCGGAACTCATGACCTCGCTGGTGCCACCGCTGGCCCAGCGCCGCAACGGCCCGCTGTGGGAAAGCCTGCCTACGGATCGACTCGCGCCTGGCGACGTGGTCCGGGTGTCGGCGGGGGCCAAGTTCACCGCTGACGGCGAGGTGGTGGCGGGGCGCAGCCATGTCGATCTGTCGATCCTCACCGGCGAATCGCGCCCCGAGGCGATCGCCGTGGGTTCCAAGGTCTATGCCGGAGCGACCAACCTCGATGAAGTGATCGAGCTGCGCGTCACCACGGCCAGTGCCACCAGCCGGGTCGGACAGATCCTGACGCGGCTATGCGCCGACGATGAGCGTCCCGCGTCGATCGTGCGCACCGCCGATCGCATTGCCGGATGGTTCGTCGCTGTGGTGCTCGGACTCGCGGCGATGGGTGGGGCGTGGTGGTGGACCGTGTCGCCCAGCGCCGCGTTCGACGTGATCGTCTCGCTTCTGGTCGTGTCGTGCCCTTGTGCGCTGGGCCTGGCCACGCCGATGGCGCTGACGGTGGCGCGGGCACGTGCTGCACGTGCTGGTTTCATGCTGCGCTCGGGGGCCGCGCTCGAAGCGATCGCACAGGTTCCGCATGTCCTCATCGACAAGACCGGAACGCTGACCGAAGCTCGCCTCGATGTCGTCGCGTGCTCCGTTGCGGCGGTGCACAGACCCATGATTGCGGCGATCGAGCGCCACAGTCGCCACCCGATCGCGCGCGCGTTGGTGGCGTGGGTGGGCGATTCGGCACTGTCGGCCTCGGAGGTACGCGAGTGCCCAGGCTCCGGTGTCGAAGGGATCGTGCAGGGTCGACGGGTGCGCATCGGCAGCGCGGCATGGCTTGGCGCCGACGAGGTCCCCGCGGCGGGTGAAGCGGTCGCCGCGGCGCGTACTCCAGTGGCGGTCGAGATCGACGGACAGATCGTCGGCATCATCGCTGTCGCCGATCGGGTACGCCCCGAGGCCATCGAGGTCGTCCAACGCTTGCGTGCGCTGGGAAAATCACTCGCGATCGTCAGCGGCGACCACCCCGCGGTGGTGCGCGTGGTTGCCGACGAGCTGGGCATCGTGGAGGCCTATGGCGGGTGCTCCCCGGAGGACAAGGCCGCGCGCGTCGCCGCCTGGGCGCCGGCCGCAATGATCGGCGACGGCATCAACGACGCGCTCGCGATGCGACGCGCGACCGTCGGGATCGCCGTTCGCGGCGGGGCCGAGGCCGCGCTGTCGGTGGCCGACGTATACCTCGGGGATCACGACCTGCGTAGCGTTGCTGGGCTGTTCGAGGGCGCGCGTCGCACCCAACGCGTCGTGCTACGCAACCTCGGCTTCTCGCTGATCTACAACGCCGTGTTCGCTTCGCTGGCGCTCGCGGGAGCGATCACGCCGCTGGTTGCCGCGATTCTCATGCCGCTGAGTTCGCTCACCGTGATCGGTAGTTCGTTCGCATCGCGCACGTTTGAGCGCGGCCACCGCGGTTCGATCTCGGGCACTCGAGCCGATATACAAGGGCCATGAGCAGGACCCGCAACCATGTCGAGGATCTCCGCGGTGCAAGTCGCCTCGCGATCGAAGCCACCACGGGGATCACAGCGCTGGTCGAGGCGATGCATCGCACGATCGCAGGGGGCCCCGATCTCCTGGGCCGTCCGCTCGAGGGGGCCGCAGGCGCCTTGCTCGCGCCGGTTTACGGCGGCATCCGTGCGGTGACCCGACTGATCGGCGCGGGTATCGACGGCGCACTCGCCCAGCTGGCACCGCTGCTGGGCGACCGCGGTTCGATGGCCGAGCACGAGGCCGTGCTCGCCGTGCTCAACGGGGTCCTCGGCGACTACCTCGACGAGACCCACAACCCGCTGGCGATCACGATGCGACTGCGCGCGGGCGGCCACCCGCTGGTCCTGCAACCCGACGCACTGGCGGTCGCACTCCCTCAGGCTACGGGCAAGTTGCTGGTCCTGGTCCACGGCTCGTGTGTGAACGATCTTCAGTGGAGCCGGCGTGGTCATGACCATGGCGCCGCGCTGGCGCGCGATCTCGGCTACACGCCGGTCTACCTGCACTACAACAGCGGCTTGCACATCTCTCGCAACGCAGAGGCCTTCGCAGGGCTTTTGGAGCAGCTGGTCGGCGCGTGGCCGGTACCGCTGGACGAGCTGGTCATCCTTGCACACAGCATGGGCGGACTGGTGTCTCGCAGCGCCTGCGGGTTTGGCGAGGCCGCAGACCACACGTGGCGGCGTCGACTCACCAAGCTGGTGTGCCTGGGCACGCCGCATCACGGCGCACCGCTCGAACGTGGTGGCAACTGGATCGATGTCCTGCTGGGTTCGAGTCGCTATAGCGCACCGCTCGCTCGGCTCGGGCAGATCCGCAGCGCGGGTGTCACCGACCTGCGCTTTGGCAACGTGCGGCACCAGGACTGGGAGGGCCGCGATCGCTTCGAGCACGCCGAGGATGCCCGGACTCCACTTGCGCTGCCGGCGGGCGTCGCGAGCTTTGCGATTGCCGCGGCGCTCGCGGACGCCGCGGGCACGTCGGCCGAAACCGACGGCCTGGTCCCGGTCACCAGCGCGCTGGGTCGCAGCGACCGGCCAGAGTTCGCCCTCGGGTTCCACGAGGACCGTCAGTGGATCGCGTATGGCACCGGGCATCTCGACTTGCTCGACCGCGCGGATGTCTATGCGAAGATCGCGAGCTGGCTCGGCTGAGGCGTGGGCCGTGTGGCTCACTCGAAGCCGCATACACGTCTTGGCGTGCTCCGCATGCGCAACAGATGCACGCCTCGGTGCAATATTTTCCGCTGCGCTCGGGGGCCGACGCAGGTAAACGAAGGACCAGCAGTCGTTCGTTGCGGCTGACGATGGAAAAAAAACCCATGACCCGCAAGATTCTCGTGCTGTTCACCTTCGCTCTGTTCGCCGCCGCCTGCGGGGACTCGGCCTCTAAGAAGTCCAGCGCTGACCCCGCCGTCGTTGCCGAGGCCAAGCAGGTCTGGGAAACCCGCTGCGTGACCTGCCACGGCCCCCAGGGCATGGGCAACGGCGTCAACGCCAAGACCCTCAAGGCCAAGCCGCGCAGCTTCAAGGATGCAGCCTGGCAAAAGGAGACGACCGACGAGCGCATCAAGCAGGTGATGATCGAAGGTGGCGGCGCGGTGGGACTGAGCGTCGAGATGGCCGCGAACCTCGATCTCAAGGACAAGCCCGCAGTCGTCGACGAGTTGCTCGCGATGGTCCGAAGCTTCGGGTCCTAGTCGTCACCACCACCATGGAGAGACTTCAGTGATGAGCGGACTCTCCCTGCGTTTTCTCGGCGGCGTATCGACGGTCACCGGCTCCCGGTTTCTGTTCGAGCACGCAGGCAAGCGACTGCTGGTCGACTGCGGGATGTTCCAGGGCTACAAGCAGCTGCGTCAGCGCAACTGGACGGCGCTGCAGGTCGAGCCCCGTTCGATCGACGCGGTGGTGCTGACCCACGCCCATATCGATCACTCGGGTTGGCTGCCGGTGCTGGCCCGCGACGGCTTTCGCGGGCCGATCTATACCAGCACCGCCACGACCGACCTGGTGCGCCTGCTGCTCGCCGATGCCGGGCGACTGCAAGAGGCCGACGCCGAGCACGCCAAGCGCCACGGCTTCTCCAAGCACGATCCGCCCAAACCGCTCTACACCGAGGCCGATGCGAAGCACGCCTGCGGACTGCTGCGCCCGGTGCCACTGGCGTGTTCACCGTGGCCGGGCCTCACGGTCAACTTCACCTCGGCGGGACACATCCTCGGCGCAAGTTCGATCACGCTGGTCGCGGACGGGCATCGCGTCGGCATCTCCGGCGATCTCGGCCGCGACAACGATCCGCTGATGTACCCACCTGTCGCGCGGCAGCCCTGCGACTTCTTGCTGATCGAGTCGACCTATGGCAACCGCGCGCATCCAACGGCGGACCCCGGCGTGCAGCTCGGCGAGGTCGTACGCCGCACGCTGGCCCGCCACGGCACGGTGATCATTCCGACGTTCGCGGTCGGCCGCGCGCAGCTGCTGATGCTGTTGCTGCATCGGCTGGTCCAAGCCGGTGCGATTCCCGAGGTGCCGATCGTGCTCGATAGCCCGCTGGCCGATGCTGTCACCGATCTGTACGTGCAACACCTCGGCGAGCACCGCCTCGACGCCGCGCTGTGCCGCCGTGTGTTCGAGAGTGTACAGATCGCGGTGACCGCCGATGACTCGCGCGCACTCACTGGTGACAGCACGCCCAAGATCATTCTTGCTGGCAGCGGCATGGCCACCGGGGGTCGGGTCGTCCACCACCTCAAGCGTTTCGCCGCCGGTGAACAGCACACCGTGTTGTT
>CANLQR010000452.1 GCA_947492135.1 Deltaproteobacteria bacterium
GGTGAAACTCCGGGAACAGGCCCGGCGAACTCAGGTGGTCGATGCCGGCGAACGTCGCGACCGCAAGCGTTGCAAGACCGATGAGGCGGTTGACGCCGCGCGTCGAGGTCGGCTGGAGCGTCGCAAACCACAGCGCAGCGGGCACCACGATGAGCCCGCCCACCACGGGTGCCCAGTGGATCGCGGCGGCGAAGGATTGCTCGGAGATCCACGGCCCCGACGCGAGCGTCGCGCCGGCCCAGGCCAACGGCCCTACGAGCGGTACCAAGATCACGACCGACGAGATGGCAAGCGCGCGCACCCGCGGCGCCAACCACCATGCACCCCCGCGAGTCTCCCCGCGGGACGCCAGCAGCGCGGCCCCGGTGCCAAGCAGTCCGAGCACGACCACTGCCATCGCTAGCAGCAAGTGCCCGGTCCACAGCGTCAGAGACTGGAGCCCCGAGAGCTGCGCACGACCATGGGCGAGCAACCCCACGCGGTAGTGGTCGAGCGCGAACGTGATCGTTCCTGCGACGGTCGCGGTGGCGGCCCATCGCAGCGGCACTGTGGCCTTGGTCGAGCGCGTAGTCAGCGGCCCTCGCGATACCGAAGCATCGTGCGCCCGCTAACTTGTCACAGCGTCATCCCGCCTGCAAACCCGGAGCCTCACCGCAGATCCAGGTCGAACCCCATCCGTGGGGTCTGACCGCGTTGGCCGCGGACCGTGAGTCGCAGATCGAGCGAGTCCACCTCGCCGAGGTCGATCAGATCGAGGTCGAGATCGAGGGACTGCTTTCCGCCGCGCGCACGGATCGGCGCCTTGCGCAGCTCGGTCCAGTCGTCCTCACCGCTGGCACGGCCCTCGACCACGACCTCCCACCCAGAGCTCGCATCCTTGAGCGCGTGATCATCGATCGCGAACCACCCTGTGATCTCGCTCGCCGCGGGCACGACGTCGCGCAGCACCAGCGTTGCGGGCTCGTCGGCCGTCGCCTCGACCAGGATCGCAGGGCCGATGAGTCGATCGACCTTGAGCGGCCCGTTGTCGACGCCGTGGGCCTGCTCGGCCTTGCCCACCCGCAACCATCCACTCGCGAGGTGGCGCTCTGCGGAAAAACCAACGCCGTAGCGCACCAGCGCGGCGACCACCAGCATCGCCGCGAGCATCGCGATGACCCATGGGCGCAACAGACCTTCGAGGCGGCACAACACGGCCACCGCACGACGCGGCGCGCCCAGGAGCACCCCGAGCACGCCGACCGCGAGCGCGAACGCGGCGGCGCCCAGGATGTCCATGAGCATCCATCGCCGCCACCGCAGCTCGTACACGCCATCGCCGGCATCGACCGCGAGCAGCATGGGATCGGTCGGAGGCGTGGTGTTGCCCTTGCCACTGCGGAACTCGCCCGCACGGCGCTGCTCGGGGGTCGCACTCGGACCGTTGCCGACCACTGGGACCTCGTACCAAGGGATCGGCACGCCGTCGCGCAGCACCTCCCAGCGCGGGAATCCGGCGATATTGAACTCGAGGCGGGTATCGGGCGCGGCACCACGGACCCGCACGATGACGCGCTCGTGATCGACATCGTCGACGAGAACTTCGAGCTCACCCTCGCCGACGATGCGCGCGACCTGTTCGGTCAACTTGCGCTGCGACACCTTGATCTTGCCAAAGCGCTTGATGACCTTCGCATTCCGCAGGCCGCTAGAGCCGACGAAGAACTTGACGCGCAGACGGTCGAGCACGGCCGCTTGTTCGGACTCCGGCCGATGCACGAAGACCTCGCCAGGCATGTAGCCGAGCTTGTACGACGGCGCACCGTTGAACACCGGAGCATCGGCATAGGTGTGGCTATGCCTGCGGTCTTTGTAGGCAAACCGCCAGTAGTCCTCGCCGCGGCCGGCCCAGGCCTTGCGCGCCCACTCGTTGAAGGCGCCATAGTCCCGCTCGAAGCGCTTGTCGTTCTCGACCCGACGGATCTGAAAATCGCCGACATCGTGGTCGCGGGCGGCGAACCCGGCGACGGTGACGAGCCACCCCGCCCACGTGACGGCCAACAGGCCGGGTGCGACCGCGAGCGCGCGGGGCCATCGCAGCGGGCCGGTGCCCTGCCAATGCGCCCACGCGACGCGAGCGAGCACGACCGGCACGATCCCGGCGGCGAGATACAGCCCGGGCTTCGCACAGATGATGAAGCGCTGGTACTGCAGGTAGCGGAAATTCTGCGACAACCAATCGAGTCGAAATCGGAAGAAAAAATCCGACGTCGACATCAGCCACAGGAGCACCGCGAGCACCGCGAGGCCGCGCACGAATCGGTTGCCGCGAACGAGCCCCCACAGCAGACCAAGGATGATCGTGTAGCCGACCGCCGGCTCCATATGCTTGGCCCACAGGCCGGTCGACACCTGGTGGAGCATCGTGCCGAGATCGCTGTACAGCGTGCCAAGATTGGCGATCCACGCGCTGTGGGCCATCATCGGCAGCACCCACCACGCGGCCATGGCCGCACCAAGTCCGGTGACGAGTCCCAACGAGATCAGCACCCGTGGCCCGTTGGCGCGCACGCCGAGCGCCACCAGCATGACGAGCGTCCCCAACGCGGCCATCGGCAGCGCGATTGGATGCGCCAGCATGGCCAACGCCACCAATACTGCCGGCCCGACCAGTGCAGCAGGACGCCACGCAGGCTGTCGCACCGCGATCGCGATCTCTGCGAACGCCCACCACACGAACACGCAAGCCACCGGTTGCATCCACACCCCGAAATGCACGGTGTAGGCCCAGCCACCCTCGCGCAGCACGCCGGGATCCAGGTACAGCAACACCGCGCCGACGAAGCCCGGCGCGCGCCCCAGATCGGTCGCCCGCGAGATCCGCATCATCGCAATCCCCTGAAGCACGTACGCGGCCGAGAACACCAGCGCGTAGGACCGTGGCCACGACAGCGTGCCCAGCGTCAGGGCGCGGAGCAGTCCCACGAACAGATCGCCCAGCACGGGGTAGAGTTCGCCGACCGGAAATCCGAAGTACCAGTAGCTGCTCCACCCCGACAGGTGCCCGGCCCGGAGCTCCTCGCCGACCATCCACGCGCGGGCAACATGCACGGTGTGGTCCTGCGACAGCGGCATCCGCCCGATCGGTCCCGGCCAGATCAGCCAGCACGCGAAGCCGCACAGCAGCAGTGTCGGCCAGCCCTGCCCCAGTGCCCGTAGCACTGCGTTCGCAGCGCTGCGCAGACGAGCGGGGGGATGAAGCGGCGCGGGGGCCGGCGCAGGCGCAGACATGGCGGGCAGACCCACTTTCGCGGCGCTTTTGTACAAGGGCCGACGAAGTGGCGACGAAGCAGCGGCAGACTTTAGGGTGACGGTTAAGCGGCCGTCAAGACACACCCCGGAGCCGCCGGCTGTGGTACTCGTGATGCGCTAGAAACATGTGGAAACACACGGCGCGCTCGCATGACCGACTCGTCTTCATCTGACTTCGAAACCCCGAGCCTCACACACACCGGCACGTTCATGAACGAGCGGGCTGGCGTCAGCATCGTGATCCCGGCTTACAACGAGGAGCGCGGCGCGGGCCCAGTCCTGCTCGAGCTGCTCGAGTTGCTCGAGCGCGAGCTGCCGGGGATTCCCCACGAGGTCATCGTCGTCGACGACGGCTCGAAAGATCGCACCGCCGAGGTGATCCAGGAGCACGTCGGTGATCGATTGCGCGTGGTCCGGCACCCGGTCAATCGCGGCTACGGGGCCGCGATCAAGACCGGCGTTGGAGAGGCGATCTATCCGTGGATCCTCATCACCGACGCGGACGGAACCTATCCGTCCAAACACATCCCCGAGCTGCTCTCCCATCGCCGCCACTTCCACATGGTCGTCGGCGCGCGCACGGGACCCAAGGCCGCGGTGTCGGCCCTGCGGCGCCCGCCCAAGTGGGTGCTGCGCAAGCTCGCGTCCTTTCTCAGCCGCCAGAACATCCCCGATCTGAACAGCGGGTTGCGATTGATGCGCAAGGACATCTTGTTGCGCTTCGAGAACATCCTGCCCGATCAGTTCAGCTACACCACGACCATCACGCTGGCGATGTTCTCGGCGGGCTTTCACGTCAAGTTCGTGCAGATCGAGTATCTCAAGCGCGAAGGCAAGTCGAAGATCCGCCCCATCGCCGACACCATCGGGTTCACCAAGCTGATCTTCCGCACGGTGATGTACTTCGACCCCTTGCGGGTGTTCATCCCGGCGGCGCTGCTGTTCCTGGTCTCGTCGCTGGTGATCGGTGTGGGTAGCTACTCGATGACCGGCAAGGTGATGGATGTGACGACGGTCGTGTTGTTCACCACCGGATTCCAGACGCTGATGGTCGGTCTGCTCGCCGACATGCTCAACCGCCGGCTGCCCTGATGGTGGCTTCGTCCACCGGCGCGAGCGGGCCTCGGACCTGGGACTGGCGCATCCTCCCAGTCGCCGGATTCACGGCGCTGGTGGTGTGGATTCTGGTCCGAAACCTCGCCGGTGCCGATCAGTTCGGCGAGGCACTCGCGAACGCGCGGTGGGAGTACGGGGCGGCGTCAATCGGCTTGCTGGTGGTGTGCCAGATCATCGCTGCGCACCGCTGGATGCTGATCCTCGACACGCTGGGCCATCCGATCCCGTTTGGTCGGGCGGCCCGCGCGATGCTAGCCACCTGGCCGATGGCGCTGCTGGCTCCGGCGCGGGCCAGCGATCTGCTGCGGTCGCTGGCGATCGCCGATCTATGCCCGCCGCTGCGGGGCGCCGGCAGCGTTCTGGCCGAGAAAGCCGTCGACGTCCAGAGCCTGTGTCTGCTGGCCATCGTCGGCTCGATCGCCTTTGGGGTCCCCCTGGTCGCGGTGGTCGCCGCCGGCTTGCTCGTCGCCGAGTGGGCCTTCGTGTGGTTGGTCGTGCATCGCCGCGCCGCGCTCTCGCGGCTGCCGCTGCTGCGCCGCAAGCCCGAGAAGCTCGAGCAGATCCTGGTCGCCTTCACCGCCCTGCTGGCGCGGCCGCGGCGGCTGGCGCTGGTCAGTGCCACCTCCTTGCTGTCGTGGATCGTGGGCACGGCGCTGTTCCAGTGCCTGTTGCTGATGGTGGACGCCCAGGTGGGGATCGTCGCGACCCTGGCGCTGTGGCCGGCCGCGATCTTCGCGGGGATGCTGCCGCTGACGCTGGCCGGCATGGGCACCCGCGATGTCGCGTTCATCTACCTGTTGCGTGCCGCGGGGCACACGCCGATCCGCGAAGGCGCGCTGCTGGCCGCGACGCTGGGCTACTCCGTGGTCGGGACCTGGCTGTTCGCGATCCTCGGGATTCCGCTTGCGGTCCAGTTCGTGCTCCGCCTTCGGCGCCCCCGCCCCGACGCGGCCACTGTGGATGCGGCAGTGGGGCAGAACGACGTGCCGTGAGACGGCACTCGGACGGCACCGCGGCGCCTCGCACGGTAACTTCGTGAGGTCGGCCTTGAACTGGCGCGCGCCGCCGTTCATGAACCCGAGGCCGAAACGCAGCCAGACCTCGATCTCGTGGTTCGCCTTGTCGATCTGCACCCAGAGCCACCGCCGCGACCCGCCGACCTCGAGTGGCCCGAGGTATCGACTTCAACCCCGAAACCGGTAGATCCAGCGGTGGTGGCGGTACTCGGCCTCCGCCTCGAACGCCTCTCGCGAGACCTGGACCACCGACCCGTCGGCGAGCTTGATCTCGAGCCCTGTGAAGTGGTCGGGCACCCAGCGATCGGGGGGGTTGCAGAGCGAGGCATAGGAAAAGCCGCCGATGGGGACATCGCCTTCAGCCTTTGCCTCGATCCACGCTTCGTGTCCCGCGCGTCCGGCAAACCGCACCTGCACGTCCTCGCCCGATGCGTTGACGACGTTGACACTGACCGGGTACGGCTCCCAGGCCGCGAGAAAGCCGACGCTCCCGACCAGGAACCACCGGCGCGTGGTGATTCGTCGTTTCAATCGAGCTCCACCTTTTCCAGCGAGACGAGCCGCAGGACATCGGCGTCCACGGCATGGACCCGGGCGTAGAAGTCGGGTGGTGGATACTCGTTGAAGTACAGCATCATGTCGATCTCGTCTGGCGGCGGCGGATACAACGGGCTTTCGTCGTGGGTCGCCTGCAACAGCGTTGTGCTCCCTTTGTGTGTCCACGAGAAGTTGGTTCCACCGGCCTCCTGCAGGACAGTGTGGCCGAACTCGTGCCCCGACACGTACTCGAACCCCGCATCGGCGGCGGCGGGGGAAGCGTAGTATCCGGCGTTGTAGTAGACGTGACCGTCGATGACGCCGCTGTTGTGGGATCGCACGTAGTCCGGCGAATCCGACCGGTAGAGCTCGAAGGCGAGCGTGTCGTCGTCGGTCTGGCTCAGCGCTTCGGCGTGCACCTTCACCGCGTAGCGATCACCGTCGATGTACGGGCCATCTGACTTCGAGCGTGACCAGTACTTCTCGATGCCGGAGACGAACAACTTCGTGAGGTCGGCCTTGAACTGGCGCGCGCCGCCGTTCATGAACCCGAGGCCGAAGCGCAGCCAGACCTCGATCTCGTGGTT
>CANLQR010000453.1 GCA_947492135.1 Deltaproteobacteria bacterium
CGACAGTCTCGCCGGCACTGCGCCTGGTGGTGGCGACGATCCGCCCGTCGGCCAGCAGCACAGCGCGATCGCTGACCTCCGCCACAGCGTCGAGATCATGCGAGGTCAGCAGGATCGCGGCCCCGCGCGCCCGCTCCTCGAGCAAGATCTGCGCGAGAAGACCACGACCCGCGAAGTCCAGCGCAGTGAACGGCTCGTCGAGCAGAAACAACTCGGGGCGTCCCACCAACGCGCGGGCAATTGCGAGGCGCTGCTGCATGCCGCGCGAGAACGTCCCCGCCATCCTCTCCACCGCGTCGCCGAGCCCGACGCGAGCGATCAGCGGATCGATCTGCGACGGCTCGGTCGATTCGCCGCGCAGCGACGCCAGCAGCTGGAGGTTCTCGCGCGCGGACAGACGCGCGTAGATCTGCGTGGAGTGGGCGACAAAGGCGAAGCGTCGCCGAGCCTCGCGGTCGAGCTCAGCCCTTGGCGGATCGCCCCAGGTGCACGTACCACCCGACGCGAGCAGCAAGCCCGCAGCGATCGACAGCAGCGTGGTCTTGCCGCAGCCGTTGGCGCCGAGCAGGGCCACGACCTCGCCCGGCGCAACCGTAAGCTCGATGCTCCGCAGGACTGCCAGCCGACCGAAGCGCTTGCTCAGACAGCGTAGCTCCAGCGGGACGATCGACACGCTGTCCTTAGCCCTTCGCGTTGGGCCCGGCTGCGCGATCGAGGACGTCGAGCTGTCGCCACACGTGATCGAGGGCTGCGACGACACGTTCGCGGCGCTGGGCCTGCGACGGAGGAATCCCCTCGAGCAGCGCGAGTAGCTGGTCCCGGCGCGTACGCAGCCGCAGGCGCGGATCACCCTTGGGCCGGGTCACCAGCGCCGCAGCCACGATCAGGCCGATCGCCAGCCCGCCAACGAGGCCAATGTTTCGATACAGCGGATTGCGCGTCGGCAACCCCGCGACAGAGAACTCGAGCACCGCGCCTGGCGCCCGCGGGCCCATCACCCAGACGGCCTTGTCCTCGATCGGCGACGGGTGCTCGGTCTTGCTCGCGCCCGCGGCATCGAGGGTTTGTTCAGCACCGAGCAACACGCTGGTCTCCAGCGAATCGAGCGCCGAGGTGAAGCGGACCTCCGCACTGCCGTCGTGGTCGATCACGTACGCAAGCGCGAGTCGGGTCAGCTCACCTGGCGGGATCGGACCGGCCAGCGTGGCAAACGGTGCTTTTTCTTCGTGGTTCAACCACTCCTCGGACAGCGGAAGCACCGTGACGCTCTTGCCGCCCACGGCGGGCAGGATCTGCAGACCGTCGGAGGGCCAGAACGCCTCGTCGCCGGTGACCATCACGTCCTGCAGCTGCACGACGCGAGCAAGGTCGTTCTCGAGGCCGTCCACGTCGAACTGCACGACCGAGCGCACTCGTGACACGTCGTCGGTGACCTCGAAGACGCGAAGTTCGACCGCGATGCCGCCGCGCTTGTCGACCTGAAAAAATGTGCTCGACCAGGGCGCGCCGTCGTAGCGCGTCTGCACGAGGTACACCGCGTCGGACTGCACCTCGACCTTCACGTCGGCGTGACCTTCGGCGCCGGTGACACCCTCGTAGCGGACATCGTTGCCGCTCTGATCTTTCTTGACGACCGCGACCGGTTGCTTGGCGACCGGTACATCGGCGCCATCGACGACGCGCACCCGAACGGTCCCCGTCGCCAGCGCGGCGACGATGCGCGGCGGTGCCACCGCGGCGCGCCCCTGCGGCGCGGCGGTCGGCGGCGGCGCCTTGAACTCGCCGTTGGCCAACACCACCGCCATGCCGACGTTCGCATCCATCACGAACCTCGACGAGCGCTTGACGGGCTGTCCGGCACCAAGCGTCGCGGTCACCTCGAGCGTCGTCCCGACGGCCACGTCGGGCGGCAACAACTTGTCGAACGAGACCTTGCCGCGCGCGTCGCTGGTCGCCTTGCGCGTCTGGACCTCGCCACCGCCTGCGGGTGGAGTCAGCGACAGCGTCACCTCGATGCTGCCGATGGGTTTTCGGGCGTCGAGGTCGAACGTCCCCACGACCAGCTCGCCGGCGGGCGTGCCTTCGAGGACGAACGCGGTGCCGGGCAACGGCACTTCGGGACCCCCGGGGTCGCCGTGCTTGGGCGCGTCGGCGCCAGTGGATCCACCGGGACTGCCCGTGACCGCGCCGCCGCCGGCGGCGACCAGCATCACCCGCGAACCGGCCTCGGCGAACAGCTCCATCGACTGCGACGTCAGGGTTTCTTGGCCCCGCGTCACCTTCGCGATGGCACTGCCGCCGACGAAGGCCTCGAGCCCCGCCACCGTCGCACGGCCCTGCGCGTCGGTGGTGGCCTTGCGCACCTCCGACTTGCCGTCGGCGCCAGTGACCTCGAGGGTGACCTCGACCTCGGTCGCCGGAGCGTCGAAGCCACCATCGAGCACACGCACGGTGATCGTGCCGGGCGGCAGCTGCGGATCAACCCGGGGAATCCCAGACATCGCTCGGGGATCGATCGGCGGTCCGGCATCCGAACGGCTGGCCACGAGCACCCCGACACCAAGCGCCAGCACGGCGATCCACGTTCGAACGCGTCTCATGCTGCGACCTCCTTACCGCAATGCTTGCAAAAGCGTGCATCGGTATCGTTGTTCTTGCCGCAAGCGGCACAGCGCACGACGTCGGCCTCGAGGGGCGACGCCTCGACCGGCGACGACTCGATCGGCGCGATCCCGGTCGGTGAGTCCTCGGGGGGCTCGGGATCAGCGCGGGTCACCGCGATCGGATCGTCGGGCGTGACGAGTGCAAGCCCCAGTCGCGCCGCGAGCTCGGGATGCAACGATCGGCCATCGTCCAGCGCACGCATGACCTCGACGGCACGCAGCTCGTAGCCCAACCGCACGGTGTCGTAGTCGGCCTTGGAAAGCTTGCCCATCTCGTGATCGAAGCGCAGCTCATTGATCGCGCGAAGCAGACGGCGGCGTTCCTCGCGAAGGTCGCGCCCCGAGATTCCCCCGTACTCGCCCTCGTTCTCGACGACGACCTCGAGGTTGTCGCGCGACAGCGCACTCACCATCCGATGCATGGTCCGCAGGCACAGCACCAGCGACACGCCGACCAGCAGCAAGGCCGCGGTCGCCACATCGGCGCGCGCGCTCGCGGCGAGCATCAAGAAGCCGCCTAACGCTGCGACGCCCGCGGCGACCACAATGGCCCACCGCATCCCCGACCGACTTACCGTGCCCGCGAGTGACAGCTCGCCGGACGGTGCTAGCTCTGTCGCCTCAGCCACCGCCTTCGGCTTCCTCGCGCTTGGACCCGAGACACACCACGCCGCCGGCCAGCAGGATCGCGAACCCGGCCCACACCCAGTTGACCAACGGGTTGTAGTAGAGATTCAGCCGCGTCCAGCCGGTGGTCATGTCCACATCGGCGATCGATGCGTAGACGTCACCGCCCGGTCGCATCAACCGCGAGACCTCGGTCGTGGGCTGCTCAGGCAGCTGGTAGTACCACCACTTCGCCGGACGCAGGTCGCCCGAGTGCCCACCGTCGCGCCGGACGGTCAGCTCGACCGTGATCATGTCTTTTTGCCAGTCCTGGGTCGCACGCGCGCCCATGTACTCGATCTCGTAGTCACCCAGGGTGACGATCTCGCCGGGGTAGATTCCGAGTTTGCGCTCGAGTTTGTAGGCATTGCCTGCCCAGCCAAAGAACATCAGCACGATACCCAGGTGCACGATGTACCCGCCGTAGCGCCGACGCGCACGCACCACCAGACCGATCAGCGCATCCAGGGGGCTCTGCGGTCGATTGCGCTGGCGGACGCGAACGCCCCGGTAGAACTCCTGGAAGATCGTCCAGAACGTGAAGCCGCACAGGCCAAAACAGGTCAGCCCCCAGCCCGAGAGCACCTCGAAGCCGCCTTGAGTCCGCACCAAGGGGATGCCGAACGCCGCGATGAGCACGGCGACGACCCCGGCGATCAGCGGCGCGCGGAACTGATCCACGAGCGACTGGGTGCTGGTCTTGCGCCACGCCACCAACGGACCGACGCCGGTGAGCAGCAGCAAGGCGACGCCCAGCGGCGTCATGTAGTGATTGAAAAACGCGGGCCCGATGGTCACGCGCCCCCACGGCATGGGCTTGTTCTCGAGCAGGGCGTTGGCCCAGGCGGCCTCATCGTAGATGCCCAGCGCGAACATGGTCTCGCGGTACCAGCCGAACCTCTCCGCCAGATTCCCCGACCACTGGGTGATCGTCGGATACATGGTCGCGCCAGCGACGAACAGCGCACAGATCAGGAACATCCAGTTGTTGAGCAGGAACGCGAACTCGCGGCTGAGCACGCTCTCTAGCTCGTGGCGTGATCGAAGCAGCGAACGCCGCCAGAACAACAGGCCGAACGAGCCGATGAGGATCACCGCCATGAAGCCGCCGAAGGTCCATGCCAACGCCGGGTCCTCGCCGAACGCGTGCACGCTCTGCACGACGCCGCTGCGCGTCAAGAACGTGCCGAAGATCGTCAGGAAGAACGAGATGATCACCAGCACCAGGTTCCAGACCTTGAGCATCCCGCGGCGCTCTTGGACCATGATCGAGTGCAAGAACGCCGTGCACGTCAGCCACGGCAACAGGCCGGCATTCTCGACCGGATCCCACGCCCAGTAGCCACCCCAGCCCAGTTCCTCGTAGGCCCACAGGCCGCCGAGCACCAGGCCGATGGCGAGAAACAGCCACGAGAACAGCGTCCACCGGCGGACGCTGCGCTGCCACGCCTCATCGACCTGCCCGGTGATGAGCGCGGCCATGCCGAACGCGTAGGGGACCGCCAGCGAGACCATGCCCAGATAGAGGCTCGGCGGGTGGCACACCATGTACGGGTTCTGCAGCAGCGGGTTGAGCCCCTTGGGCTGCAACGGCATCTGGTCGGGCAAGAGCCACGGCTCGAAGGGGTTCTTCATGAACACCAGCAGCGCGCAGAAGAACGCGAGAATCGTGGCGAGGATGGCGACCGCGTGGGGGATCAGCACGCGGTGGCGTTGGCGGTTGGCTCGGATCGCCAACGACGCGAACAAGCTCAGCAACAACACCCAGAACAGCAGGCTGCCGTCGAGCGAGCCCCAGAACGCCGTGATCTTGTAGAGCACGGGCATCGCCGGATGGCTGTTGTGGTGGACGTACTGGATCGTCGTGTCACCCGAGAGGAACGCGTACTCGAGCAGCATCGATGCGAACACGGCGACGCCGAGGATCCCGTGGATCCCCTGCACCGAACCTTCGATCAAGCGCTCGGACCGGCGGGCACCCCCGACCACGCCCAGCGCCACCGTCGCGACCGACAACAAGAACAACACCAGCACCGCGATGGTGCCCAACGTCGAGATCAACATGGACTAGCCGCCCTTCCCTACGCCAGCGAGGGCGGCCTTGCCCTCTTCTTCTTCGTATTTCGATGGACACTTTGCCGACATTTCGTCGGACTCGAACACACCGTCGACCAGACGCCCGGTGAGCACGACCTCGCCCTCCTCCTGGAAAGTATCGGGCGGGATGTTGGTGTAGTGCACCGGCAACGTCTTGCCGTTGTACTCGACCCGGAACTTGAGATCGCCGGTAGTGCCCTTCTTGCGCTGGATCGAGCCAGCGGCGACCAAGCCATGCACTTTGAGCGTGCGATTTTCGTACTTCTGTACGTCGCCCAGCAGCTGGTCGACGTACATGTACTCGAGCACGCCTTCGCCGGTGTCCGAGAGCACGAGATAGCCCAAGGCGGCGGCGAGGATCACACCGATACCAACCTTTGTTGCGACGGGAAGTGCCATGGTCTCATCCTCCGATGCTGATCATTGCCTTGCGGGGGCCGCCGGTACCATCGGTGTGAAACCCGTGTCCGTCTCGCTTGGTTCCAAGGACGCGCTGCACGACGCCATCGAGGGCGTCTGGACCGTGCTCCCGAAGGGTGCCACGGAGGTCGCCCGCGTCGTCGTACGCGAGGCACCCATGAAGCTGGCCGGTGGCGGAGATCCGCAGGCGGTTGCAGCTCGCACAAAAATTCTCGGTCATCGCGCCGATCGTACCCAGCACGCGGCCGGCCCAGATGCCTTCGCGCACCTCGTGGTAGCTCGCTGGGCCAGCGCCACGAATCGCCGCGGCAAGCACGGGCGCCAGGGGCACACCGAGCGCATCACTGATGCACTGGCGGACGTCGGCTGCGGGCATCAACGTACCGGGCACGAACAACGCACCACTGGCCATCGGCATCAGCTCGATGAACCGCGGCACGACGCCTCGCGCCCAGGCCCACTGCGCGATCGCGGGGAGTTCGTCATCGTTGAATCCCCGCACTGCGACGGTGTTGAGCTTGACCGAGGAAAAACCGGCCGCCATCGCGGCATCGATACCGGCGACGACCCGATCGAGTCGTCCTCGCCGGGTGATCGCAGTGAAGCGATCCGCGGCCAGGCTGTCGAGGCTCACCGTCAACCCGTGTAGACCCGCCGCTCGCAGCGAAGCGGCCATCGGCGCGAGCAGCTCGCCGTTG
>CANLQR010000454.1 GCA_947492135.1 Deltaproteobacteria bacterium
CGTGACGTCGCCGCGTTCGATCTCCGCACCGGGCGCAGTCCCAAGCAGATCAATCCCGTGCTGTTCGCGCTGGGTCGTCCGGGCTGCGGCAAGACCGTCACCGCGCACGGCATCGGCAACTACTTTCTCGAGTACTGCAGGCAGCGTGACATCCCTGCGCGCTTTCGCGTGATCCGGCGGACCGACTGGGCAAGCTCGTACCAGAACGCGAGCGCCAACGAACTGGTGCGCATCTTCAAGGAGGAGGTCTACGGCTTCGACGGGGTCTGCGGCGTCTACTGGCCCGACATCGACACTGCGTTCGCCTCGCGTGATAGCGGAGATTTGCGCAGCGAGGAGAAGAACAATCTCGGTGCAGTGTTCGGGATCTTCGACGGCACGCTCATCCCCAAAGATGGCAAGTGGTTCATGATCTGCGATGCGAATTTCATGCAGATGGACGAGGCGACGATCTCCCGCATCGCCCAGAACCCGTTTCAGGTCAGGGGCCCGACCTCGCCCGAAGACTACGTGCGGCTGCTGTGTGAGGTGTTGCTGCGCAAACAGGTGCGTTTCGTCGACGCCACCGACGCCCAGTGGTTGGAGATCGGCAAAGCCTGCGTCGATGCCGATCTGAGCGGTCGCGCCGTCGAGTCGATCTCCGGCAACGTGCGTGCGTTGATCCAGGACTTCGAATACCCCGACGAGTACTTCCGGGCCGCCTTCGAGGAGCGCGCGTGCATGCTCGAACGGCTATCCCGACGTATCGAGTTCGGCAAGCTGACCAGCCTCGTTGGCGACTACGTGTCGTTTCACAAGGCCGCCGAAGAAAGCGCGGCGCGCCAGCGATTCGACGATGAGGTCGACACGATGGTGCGGCAGCTCAATGCCGGCCGCGAGGCGGCGGCTCGTGCGATGCGACGGATGGCGGCGGATGCGGGTGGTGGGCCCGAGCCGACCGCGTCGTGAGAGCAGCTCCGATCCTCGCTCGCGCGGTCATACCGCCCGCATGAACTCGCCCCGCTCGTGCGCGAGCAACCAGCGCTTGCGCTCGATGCCACCGCCATAACCCGTGAGTGATCCGTCGGCTCCGATGACACGGTGGCACGGAACCACCAAGCCGATCGGGTTGGCACCGTTCGCGAGTCCGACGGCGCGGACCGCCGCGGGGTTTCCGATCCGGCGCGCGATGTCGCGATACGAACGTGTCTCGCCGCAGGGGATCTCCGCCAGTGCCTGCCACACTGCCCGCTGAAACGCGGTCCCCTCCAGAGCGACCGGTAGCCCATCGAGCGCGGTGACCTCACCGGCGAAGTACGCCCGCACCGCCGCACTGAGGTTACCGAGCTTCGATGCGCGACGCAGCCCCGCGACTCTGCCTTGGCTTGCGCGCTCGAGCTGCCGACTCATGCGGTCGTGTCCGTGGGTCCAACCCAGCGCGCGAAGCCGGCCGTCGTCGTCGGCAAGCAGTGCGATCTCGCCGAGCGGCGTGTCGATGTGATCGAGGTGCAAGTCTGGGATTGGGCTCATGTCGTGTCTCCATCCGCGGTCCACAGGTGTTGTGCGGCGTAGGCACGCCACGGGCGCCAGCGCTGGGCACGAGCCGTGAGCTCGGCAGCGCTGGGGCGCACGCCGTCGTCACCCACGGCCTGGCGGAGCAGTGCGACGTCGCCCGCCGGGAACGCGTCGGACTCTCGAGCCCCGCGCAGCGCGATGTAGTGTGCGGTCCAATCGCCGACGCCGCGGATCGCCCGCAGCTTCGCGACGGTCTCCTCGATGCTCTGGCTGGGCTCGAACAGCCGCGGATCAGCGAGCGCCGCTTGGGCGATCGCGACCAATGCCTGCCGGCGCGCGCTGGGCATCGCCAACGCCGAGAGGTCTGCCGCTTCGACCTGGGCCGCGGTCGGAAACCCGAGCCGCAACCTGCTGTCGCCGGACAACCTCGTGCCGCAGGTGTGCGCCAGGGTTTCGACGAGACGTCGGCCGTTCTCGACCGTGACCTGCTGGCCGAGCACCGCGCGCATCGCCAGCTCGAAGCTGTCCCAGGCGCCGGGCGTGCGTAGACCCGGGCGCGAGGCGAGCAGGGGCGCGAGCATCGGGTCGAGTGCGAGGTGAGCACCGATCACGCCGATGTCCGCGTCGAGGTCGAACAAGTTGCGGACGCGTGCGACGATCTTCGATAGCACCCGCACGTCCGAAACGCGGATCGTCACCGCGAGGCTGTGTAGCGCCCCAGCGTGTGAGACATCGATCGTCCCGGCCACACCCTCGAGCAGCACCGTGCGGCGATACGTCTGAGCATCGACGTGCTCGATGCCGTCGACGGCCCGGGCGCGGAGGAACGCGAGCATCGCCGCCCAGTCGTACGGTGGTCGGTATCTCAGGCGTACCGCGACTCCGGTGGCGCGCACCGAGCCTTCGGGCAATGTGACCACGAGCTTGCTGCGCAGCGCGCCCGGTGGTCGGCCGAAGAGCTGCAAGAAGGTCTCGTTGAAGCGCCGGATGCTGCCGAAGCCGGCCGCGAGCGCGACCTCTGCCATGGGGAGGCGAGTGTCGAGGAGCAGCTGTTTGGCGAACAACACCCGGCGGGTCTGGGCCACGGCGACGGGCGATGCTCCAAGATGTTGCGAGAACAGCCGACGAAGCTGGCGCGCGCCGACGCCGAGCCGCTCGGCGAGCGTCTCGACGCTGGCGTCGTCGCCGTCGAGCGCGCCGCTGGCGATGAGCGCAAGACCCCGCGAGACCGTGTTCGACGTCCCGAGCCACGATCCGACGTTGGGCGCGACTTCGGGTCGGCAACGCAGGCACGGTCGAAATCCCGCCTGCTGTGCGGCGGCGGCCGATCGGAAGAAGCAGCAGTTGTCCCGGCGCGGGGTGCGAGCGGGGCAGATCGGCCGACAGTAGACGCCGGTGGAGGTCACCCCGACGAAGTGCCGGCCGTCGAATCGCTCGTCCCGGGCGCACAGCGCCGGGTAGCAGAGGTCGGGGTCGAGCTCGCTCACCGCGTGACACTAGCCGCCGCAGCGGGTTGCGGCTCGCGGTTTTCGGACTTGGCAGCCCAGCGCTGCTGGCCCCGGCCGAGATCCCGGTGGTGTGTCCAAGTGGCTGTGACTCCAGCGAAAACTCCCGACGTGCGTCAACGCCCGCGCGGCCGGCGAACGGTGGCCCCACATGTCGCACTATGAGGGCGGATGCGACGTTCGGGTCGTTCCCGAAACGCCGCCCGCCGGAGCCCTTCATGAACGCACCACGACGCCCCTTTGTCGCAAAGCTCGCGCTGCTCGCATCGCTGCTGCCGCTCGCGTGTGCCGAGCAAGCCGACGAGGACGACGACGACGACGCAGTGATGTGTGGCGAGGAAAAGTGTGACGCGCTGGGCACCGTTGGCGAACAACTGGCGATGTTCAACGACCCGATCGCGATCTGGCTGCGCGCCAACATCGACGCCAAGGGCCAGATCAAGGTCGCCTATCTCGACATGCTCAAGGGCATCGCCAAACAGCAGGCCTGCGACGACGCTTCGATCGACTCCTACGTGATCTCGGACGACCTGGTCGGAACCGCGGGGATGCCGTTCCCACGGATCGTCAACACGGTGTGCTCGAGCGACCGCGCCAAGGCCGACCTCGCATTTTTCGCGCTGTCGTTCGCCGACAAGAAGAAAATCGACGTCGACACGCGGAGCCTCGAGATGTTCGCCTGGGACGCCACCACGCTGAACTATCGCTTCTACAAGGGCACACCGGTCAAGAACAGCAAGACCAAGATCGCGATCCAACTCGACCCCAGCGAGTGTCGTGAGTGCCACGAGCAGCCCGATCACATCGACGGCGCGGCGATGCCGATGACGCCGATCATGAACGAACTGTCGGCGCCTTGGGAGCACTGGTTCGCCGAGCCCCAGAGCTTCGACCACACGGTCGCGGCCGCGACCCAGGAGGCCCCGAACTTCAAGGCGCTCGCGGGCGTCGGCTCGCCGTTCCGCAAGTCCGCGGCGAGGCTCGAGCAGACCATCCGCTCGGCGTTCACGCAGCGGGTCGCGACCGCGCGTCTCCGACTTCGACGGAACGTGGCCAACGTCGACGAGGCGATGTCGTTGCTGCGCCCGCTGTTCTGCGACGAGCAGCTCACGTACGTCACCGAGGACGGCGCCAGTGGTCTGCTGTCCGCGAACGCGACGGTCGACGAGGGACTTTCCTCGGTCTACTTCACGATCAAGGGCACTGGCTGGCCCTGGGAGTGGTGGCAAGACAAGACGATGCGTTTCGCACCTGCGAAGGCTTCCGAGCTGTTGACCATGGTGCCGACCCGCGGCGCGGCGATGATCGCCTACGAGAAGCAGATGCTCTCCGTCCGCGGACTGACCACCGATCAGGTCCTGCGCATCCGGGCGCTGGATTGGGCCACGCCGACACTCTCTTCGTTTCGCTGCCAGCTGTGGACCAACGCGCTGCCGCGGGTGAAGAGCGCGCCGCCCGTGGGGGCGAAGAACTCCGATCTGTTCACGCCGCTGCTCGAGGAGATCCTCACCCTGCACAAGGGTGACTTCGGGATCGGCGGGATCGACTTGCCGGCCAAGATCGCACTCAAGCCTGCCACCGTCGGGACGGTCATCAGCCTGGCGAAGGCCGATGAGGCCTCGATCCAGGCGCTGGCCGATGCGGTGGCGACCGGCAAGATCAGCGCCGCCAAGTGCATGGCCGATGGCGCCGGCATGTGCGTCACCGATCCAAATGCGCTCGGCGCGATGATCGAGGTCCGGTTCAAAGCCAGCGAGAACGCCGGTCGGGGGCCGTTGGTGCCGATCCGCGACGCTCGGGCTTGCGAGGCGCTGATGAACTACCCGAATGCGCCGGCGATCATCGCTCCGGGCTGCTGACCCCGCCGGGCTGCTGACCCCGCCGGGCTAAAGCTCTTCGGCGGGCCAGCGCTTCACGAGGCGGCCGCTTGGGCGTCCGCCGGTGTGGGGCTCGAGATAGGCCCGCCGATGCTGCATCGTGAGGCCGGCGTTCGAGTTGGCGATCAGACGACTCTCGCCCATCGACCAGGGCTCGCGATGGGCACCTGCGGCGCCGTCGACTTCGCGAAAGTAGGCCCGTGCCGATTCGGCGGTCAGTTCGCGTCGAATCGCGCGGGTGACGAGTCCCTGCACGGTGTCCCAGTCTGCGCGGGGCAACTCGCCGTCGTGGTGCAGGCGTGCGACGTGCGTCGCGATGTCGGGCAGTGACGCCACGGACACCGGGAGCACACGCAGCATCGCGTAGACCGTCGCTGGGAATGGCGCGACCGCCGTCGCGATGCGCCGCTCGATCTCCTGATGCGGGCAACGGATCTCGACGACCCTGGGCTTGGTCGGGCCCGAGCAGCCGTCGTGGTGGTAGTACTCGCCCTGGCTCAGCCGGCCGCGGCTCGAGCGGCCGCGAACGTCACAGTAGCTCGGGTGCGAGGTCACGACGTTCTCGCAGACCACCAGTCCCTCGCGATCGACCACCGCGAACAGGGTCTCGCGGTGATCGGGTGCGAGCAGC
Organism: Deltaproteobacteria bacterium; assembly: GCA_947492135.1. GTDB lineage: Bacteria > Myxococcota_A > Polyangia > Nannocystales > Nannocystaceae > Xiheibacterium. The sequence continues at coordinate 5,508 of CANLQR010000454.1, forward strand.
ACGTCGTGCAGGTAGTCGGCGGGAGGCAGTCCCTCGCCATGGACGCCGGCAATGACAAGACCCAGCGGGCTCGCGCGCCTGATGACCGCTGACCACTGCCCGAATCGCAACGGTTCGGTCGCTGCCGTGCCGTCGGCCATCCGTGCGGAGCTTAGCGCGACCGCGACCGCGCAGGCACCGTCAGGCGACGCGGCGAAGAACAGGTCGCTCCCGCGGCGACCGGGCGCCCAAGCTCAGCCGCTGGGCGTACCGGTCTGGCTGAGCCCGAAGCCGGTCATGTCGCTGTACGAGTACGGGTAGTTGAGGCCGACCACCGTGTCGATCACCAAGGTCACCGGGTTCACGCGGTAGGCCTCGTTGTTGTAGATCGCAGGTCCCCACACGTTGCCGTTGAAGTCGATGCTCACCCCGTGCACGTAGTTCGGGATGTCGATCGTCTGCACGACCGCGAGCGTGTCGATGTCGACGGCGACCAGCGGATCGTTGGCCAGCCACAAGAGGTTCTCGCCGTCGGGCATGCAGCCACCACCGCCGCCGGCGTTCGCGGTCTGCCAGGTCTGGCTCGGGTAGTCGAAGCGCCCGACCTGCGAGCTACACGTCCAGATGCGATCATTGCGATCGACCGTCATGCCGTAGCCACCTGCAGGCGTCTGCCAGGTCTGCACCCCGAAATTCTGCCGGTCGACGCGGACGAGCATCCCGCCGCTGAGTTGGGTGCCCCAGAAGTGATCGCCCGAGTCGACGGCGCCACCGTAGATCCCGTAGAAGTTCGGTGAGACGCCAGGGATCGGGATGGTCTGCTCGACGACACCGGTTTCGCCATCGACCAGCAGCACATCGATGCTGCCATTGGCGCCCGACGTCCACGCCTTGACCTCGTCGTACCGGCAGGTGGCTTCGTTGTAGACCCCCTTGGACCAGGCGATCGGTCGCTGGCTCGCGTAGGCCATCGGCGTATGCCATCCAACGCAGTCGTCGGGCCAGGGCTTGACGTCCAGGGGCCCGGTCGAGGTGTTCGGGCCCATGCAGTCG
>CANLQR010000455.1 GCA_947492135.1 Deltaproteobacteria bacterium
TCGACGCCCGACGACTTCGCGCTGCGATCGGCCCGTGCATCGAGTGCGACGCGTTCGAGGTCGGTGCAGAGGTTGCAGCCCAGTTTCCGGCGGCGTTTGTGCGCCAGCAGAGCCCACGCCCGCACGTGGACCTCGTCGCGGCGGTTCGCCAGCAGATGATCGAGGCAGGGGTCCTGTCCTACGCGATCACACGCATCGGCGGCTGCACGTTCAGCCAGCCAAGCCGGTTCTATTCGTTTCGTCGCGACGGCGGCGGCATCGGTCAGATGCTCGCCTTCGCAGGCTTCCCCGGTGCTACGGCTTCTCGGGGGTCTCGGCCGGCGCTGCGCCCTTGTTGAACTGCTTTTCGATCTGGCCCTCGGCCGCCTTGGGCGTGACCGCGCCGACCACCGACATCGCCGTGATGTAGACGAACAGTCCCGAGAACCCCAGGAACATCACGATCTGAAGCAAGCCGCCGGCCGTGGCGATGGGGGCCTTGGAAGCCTGAACTTCCCACTTGTTGTCGGCGATCTCTGCGGTGGACATTGGCGGTCTCCGGTGTGGCCCAGGACTTGGGCCCCGATGGTTGACCAGGACACGCGCGTCCCGGCCAGGTTCCCAAACTACCACGCGGGGCTCGCGGGCGACAAGCCGCGGCTCCGCGAGCGGCGCGCCAACGGGCTCCTGCAGTGGCTCGCACGCCCTTAGGGCGTGTCGAGGCCGTAGGCCGGCAGGATCTCACCCGAGAGCGCCTGCAGCTGCGCGAGCGCCTTGAGGTAGCTGATTTGCGCGTTGAGCGCCTGGGCCTGGGACTTGTCGAGTTCGTCGAGTCGCAGCAACACGTCGTAGTTCGTCGAGCGCCCGACCTCGAACCGGGCTTGCTCGGCCGCGAGGTTCTCTCTGGCGAGCTCGACCGAGATCTCCGCGACTTCCATGACCTTGCCCGCAGTGCGGAGCCCGTTGGCCGAGCGGATGACCGCGGCGGCGACGGTCTGTTTGGTCTTCTCCAGATTCGTCTCGGCCTTGCGGATCTGCAGCTTGACCGACTCGTGACGCCCCCTGGCGGTGCGGTTGCGGATGTCCCACGTCAGCGAGAGCGCACCACTCACGGTCCAGTCGGCGAGCAGACCGTTGCCGCGGACTTCCTCGTTGAAAAAATTCTTGAAGGCCTCGCCCCAGTTGCCTTCGCTCCCGGGACTGCCGGTGGTCGCGTCGGAGGTCTGGTCGGTGCTGCGACCGGTCGGCACGAACGAGCCGGAGAAATCGAGCTGGGGCAGCCGCGCATTGGCAGCGACGAGCTCGTCGATTCGACCGCTCGCGATCGAGAGCTCGATCTGGCGAACCTGAGGATTCTGCGCGAGCGCTCGGCCGATCTCGTCGGTGACGTTGACGGTACGGGGGCGGACTACGGGGTCGGTGGCCGGCAGAACCCCGAGCGTGTCGGTGCCATCGAACTTCTGGCCCATCTGCGTGCGCAGCGTCAGGCTGCGGTCGAGCAACGTGTTCTCGGCGGTGAGAACATCGCTCTCGCGCGCGGCGAGGGCTTGCTCGACGGACTTGGCATCCACCGGCGCCATGCGCCCCGCGGCGACCAGGGCCTTGGTGCGCTCGAGTTGCTTGCCCGCGAGCCCCACACTGTTTCGCTTGTTTTGCAGGTCGCGATGGGCGGCGAGGACATCCCAGTACGCCGACACCAGATCGCGCACGAGATTCTGGGCAGTGATGAGCTGCGCGGCCTCGGCCTGCGTGACCGCGAGCTTGGCTTTGTTGATCTCCGCGCGTCCGACCTTGAGCCCCGCACCCCTGAGCAGCGGATGCGTGAGCGTGAGCGTGGGTGACACGCGATAGGTCGACAGCGTCGTCGAGCCTGCGTTCGCGTTGAAGAAGTTGGCGGCCTGATCTTGTTGCGAACGGCCGAGGTCGAGCCGCAGCGAGATGTTGCCGCCGGTCTCGAGCCGCCGCGAGAAGCCGACGTTGGCCCCGAGTGCCCGGCTCCCGGTTGCGATCGTGAACTGCGAACCGCGTTGCGGGGTTTTTGATGCGCTGCCGCTCAGGCCCGCGGTGAGCAAGAGGTCATAGGCGCCTTGGGCAGCCAGCACGTTCGCTTCGGAGATCCCGGCGTCGATCGCATTGCTGCGTAGATCGATGTTGTCGCGGATCGCCAGGCCCAAGACCTCGGACAACTCGAGCGTGTCGCTCGGAAATGGCGGCTCGTAGTCGGCGGGCAGCCGCAGGTCTGTGCTGGGTGCAGCCACGACCGCATCCGCCGCTACGGCGGGGGCTGGGACCGGGTCCGACACGGCGGGGCCGCTGGGAGGAGCAAGCGCTAGCGCGAGAAGCGTGAGAAGCAGCACGGAGAGCCTAGAGCAGGAAGCGGCGCTGATGGCCTGGTTTTGGCATCGACCTTCTTAGGCGAGTACCGCTGGCGCGCCAGCCAAGTCAAGCCGGGCCCACCCTAGACGTTGTTCAGGTCCCTGAGGTTTCGTCGACGCCCCGATGCCCCGATGGGGGCCCCCGGCAAAGCGGCCGTTCCCGCGGACAGCGGGCCGAGCTTTCCATGTAAGGTTGCGCCCGGGACCGCGTTTTGCCGCGCGAGGAGAACCCCTGCGGTGCAAGCCGCCAACGCCCGTCGGCCACCATGGCCGGCCACCCGATCTGGGACCGAGAACGAGGGAAAAGTGCCCGCAACGTGCCCCCGTTCGAGACACCAGAGGCGAGAACCCCGCGGCAAGGGACCCACCCGGGCCACGCGACGCAGGTGAACATCCAACCCGATGCCGATGAGTCCGTCGAACGAGCCCTGGTCGACCGCGCCCAGGCCGGAGAGGCCGCAGCGATGCGGGAGCTGTACGAACGCTACGCAGCGTCCGTGCACCGCTTCGCGATCGTACCGCTCGTGCACGATCGCACGCTCGCGGAGGACCTGCTCGCGGACACCTTCGTCCGCGCGATGGAACACATCGGGAGGTTTCGCTGGCAGGGCAAAGGCATCTTGCCGTGGCTCATCCGCATCGCCAAGAACCTCGCGCTCGATCACCTGCGAAAATCCGGGCGCTTCACAGGGTGGCCCGACGGCTTCGAGCAGTACATCGCCGACGAGGACGGAACGACCGGCGAGAGCGCGGCGTCCGAGCGCCAGATCACGGACCTGTTGCGCACTCGCATCGACGACTGTTTGGTCGAGATTAACCCGCGCTACGGGAAGGTGCTTCGCCTTCGGCTTGTTGACGGGCTGCCCCGCGACCGCGCCGCGCTCGAGATGGAAGTCTCGGTCGGCACCCTCGACGTGCTGTTGTTTCGCGCCTGCAAGGCGTTCCGCAAGCTCTACACGGAGCGCTACGGCGAGAGCCCTCGCCTCGAATTTGGAGACGTATGAAGACTGAACACCCAAACCGGACTTCCGGCCCGGACCACGCCGAGCTCGAGCGCATCGCCGCCGAGCTGCGTGCGCTCGGGGAGCCAGAGCTCGACCTCGCGGCGGACGAGTTCGCGTCCTCGCTGAATCGCGAGACGGCGGTGCTCGCTTGCTTCGCGCTCGCGCATCCGACGGCCGCAGCGAGCGGAGCCGTTGCCCAGCTCGCACCGTTGGCAGAACTCGATCGCCAGCGGGTGTGGCGACGGATTCTGACCCGCCGTGCTGTGGTGGCGCCTCGAGTTTCAGCGTCGTCGTGGCGGGCCACGTGGGTCGCGGTCGCGACGGCCGCCGGACTCGCGCTGGTCCCGATGTTGTCGCCGCACGGGGGCACGCGCGAGACGACGCCGGCGGCACGCGCGACGATCGAGGCGCTGGGCCTGCAAGCGCGTGCGGCTCTCGACGGCGTTCCCGGTGAGCAAGATGGCGCTCGTGCCACCCTGCTCGCGGCTCAGTACGCGGCTCGACTCGGCCATGACTCGGATGACTCGGATGACTCGGATGACTCGGATGACTCGGATGACTCGCCGGGCAAGCCGGAGGCGGCGCGATGAAGATCCGCGGGCAGTTCGGGTTCGGGTGGCTGGTCGCCATGGTGCTTGCGGCATGCGATCCGGAGGCCGGCGACGCCGACGCGACGTTGTCGCCCCCCGATGCGCGCATCTCGCTGCACCAGGTCCGCACCGGTGCGCCCACGCGCGAGGGGCTCGCGTTCATCGGGGCGGTGGCGCGGATCCACGGCGATGCCGATGCCGCCGCCGACCTCGACACGCGCGCTGCGGCACTGCGTCGAGGGCTGTCGCTGCCGGTGCCTGCGAACCTTCCCGAGGCCGAGGTGCTGCGGCTGGAGTTGGCGACGCGCCTGAGCGAGACTATGGGGCAGCGCCCCGAAGGCGTCGCCGTGGCGCTCGATCTTCTCGAACCAATGTTGGTGCCGGAAAACTCGTTACCACTCGATCGGGCGAGCGCCCGGGCGTTGGTGACGCTTGGTGATCTCGCGATGACGGCCAATGATGATGCGCTCGCGGCGGGCAGCTACGCCCGAGCGATCCGCGTGATGTCTGCTTTGCGCAAGGAGCTCGAGCAATGACCACGACGCGACAAACGACGGGCTCTCTGCTCGCGCGCGCGCTCGTGTGCGCGATGTTGGGACTGGCGCTGGGCTGCGGTCCGACCGCCGGAGGTGGCACGGTGACGCCGGGCACCAGCGGCGGTGGCGGATCCGATCCCGATCCGCAGGGTGCGACCGAGGGCGAGGGCATGGGCGAGCTTCACAAGCGACTCGACGAGCTCGTCGGGCGCGAGCGCAGCCTGCGTCCGGCCGCGGCCAGCGACGGTGGCAAGTGCGAACAACTCTGCGACCTCGCGACCAGCATCTGCGGGGTTCAGGAGAAGCTCTGCGACCTCGCCGACGACCACCCCGATGACGACGCCTACCAGGGTTTGTGTCGAGAGGCGCGCAACGAGTGCCGCGAGGCCCAGGACTCGTGCGTTCGCTGCGTCGAGGCCAACCAGAATCAGAGCGTCGCGCCGCCATGAGCCAAGCCCATTAGCGCTGGGCCCATTAGCGCTGGGGCTCAGTGCCCCGACAACACCGCCGCTGGTTCCATCCGCGCAGCGCGACGCGCCGGCAAGAAGGCGCCCAGAATGCAGAAGCTGACAGCGAAGCCCAGCGCGGAGGCGACCAGCCACCACGGGAACACGAAGTAGGTCTCGGGCTTGTAGGGGAAGTCGGGCACGTAGCTCGCGGAGATCCGGTCAAAGCCCACGCTGGCCCCGACCGCGAGCGCGACGCCGGCGAGACCGGCAAGCAAACCCATGGTCGCGGCCTCGCCCATGATGATGCGGATGATGTCGCCGCGATTGGCCCCGATGGCCCGCATGATGCCGATCTCGTGCTGGCGCTCGTACACCAGCATGAAGAACACATGCATGATGTTCACGGCCGCGATGCCGACGATGATCACGCTGACCAGCGCGAAGACCAGCGTGAAGATCGCGATCAGCAACGCGGCCTGCTCGGCGCCAGTGTCTTGGACCTCGAGGTTGAGATCGGCGACGGCCTTGGCCACCGCGGCGACGTCGTCCTTCTCCGGGACCATCACGATGGCCGAGTGGTAGCGCTGGGCGTCCTCGGGCTGCCCGAAGTCGACGTTCAGGCGCCGGACGTAGCCCACTGGGATCGTCAGCCCCAGGGCGATCGCCTTGCCCGAAAAACCGACCAGCATCGCGCGCTCGTGGATCAGGTGCTTTTTGTTCGATGCCCCGACCATCGATGAGCCGAACACGACGTCGAAGGTGAAGCCGAGCACCGCCTCGGGCACCAGCTTGGGAAAACCGTGCGCCCGGCGCAACGCGCCGTTGTACAGCTCGACCACGTGCTCCGAGGCGAGCACGGGCACGAAGTCGCGACACACCTTTTGCGTGCCCTTGGGGGCCTTGCCGTAGTCGTCGTCGCTGTTCTTGCGGGACAGGCGGGTGCCGGCCGGCGAGCCGCAGTACCGGCGCTCACCGCAGTCTTCGTCGGCCACGCAGAGCTGCACTTCGCCCGGCTCGGCATCGAAATCGCGAAACTCGAAGCCCCGGCCGACATCGCCCGGAACCAAGGCCGGGTCGATGCCGTCGGCGACGATCTCCGAGCGCAGGTCGGCGCCGATCAGCGCCTCACCGCCCATCGCGATCGATGGCACCGTCAGCCGCATCTTGGGGTACACGGTTTGGACCCCAGCAATCTTCTCGAGCTCGCGGACCTTCGCGTCGTCGATCACGTCGCCGCCCAGCGTGCTGGTGCCCAGCGCGAGCGGGCCGATCGCGATGTCCATGCTCCTGGGCATCACCTCGAGCTGGTCGAGTGGGAAGATGCGGCCCAGCACGACCGCCCGCACGCCCTGGGCGAGTGCGATGAAAAACGTGAAGGTGGCGATGCCGACGACGATCCCGATCGACGCCAGCAAGTAGTGATTGCGGCTGCGGCGCAGGTTTGCCGCGATCACCCGCCGCAGGCCTCGGGAGATCATGCTCGTGCCTCCGGGGGCTGGTCCGCACTGGCATCGACGACAGGTGCCGGCGCTACGTCGGCGGGCGCCGAGACCACCTCGTCGAACAAATTGCCGTCATCGACCCGCAGGCGGCGCTTCGTGGCG
>CANLQR010000456.1 GCA_947492135.1 Deltaproteobacteria bacterium
CGATCGATGGCCGCGATGATCGAGCGCAGCTGATGGGCGCGGTGCATCGGCGGCGCGAACGGATCGAGATGCACGACTGCGACGACCAGTGGGCCCTCGGGCGCCTCGAGTTCGCATAACAGCGCCCGCTTGGTGCCCAGCCGCTTTTCGAGCGCGTGAAATTTGTCGGTGAACTCGGGCAGACCCAGGCCCCAGATCCGCCGAACGGGCCACCGGGTGAACAGCGCGGCGCCATGCAAACCCGCGTGATTCGGTTCGCGGGTGTCGAGCTCGCCGCGGTCGCCGGGGGCGAGCACCAGATGATAGTTCGCAAAGACGTGACCCATGCCGAGCGCGCGGCCGATCTCCGCGGGGACATTGCGATTGGCCGAGCGCCCCATGCCAATGTCGACTTCGGTCAGCATCAACAGGTCGGCGTCGCGGATCAGCGGCTCGTCACGCAGCGCTGCCATCAGCGGCTCGAAACGCTTGCCGCGCTCGATGTTCCACGCGACCGCGCGGATCGGAGTCCCGCGTGCGGGCGCCGGCGCGGTGTTGCGCAGGTCCCAGTCGAAGCCGACCAGCACCTGCTCGAGGTCCGGGCGCAGCTGCTTGAACAGCGGATCGCGTTCGAGCGCCCGCCGCGAGCGATGCCGTGACAGCGCCTCGAAGTGCGGCCGCAGGGTGTGCTCCAGACGCCGCACCGCGTGGCTGACCTCGACTTCGACCGCGCCCCCTGGCCGGAAGCAGCGGCGGCGCGAGAGTAGACTCCGGGTCGCCGCGGTGGCCGCGGCGACTCGACGCCGACGGCGGTGATCATTCGCCACGACCATCGCGCTACCAGACCCGACCGGGGCAATGCAAGCGCGGGTTCGACGACGAGGTCGGGCGGTGCCCCGCCCGCGGTCAGCTCTTGATCTCGACCGCGGTGGCGGTGAGCACGTATTCGTCTCGGGCGCCCGCCACAGCACTGGGATCGCCACCACGGTCCTGCTCGAGGTGCTTGACCTGGGCCTCGTTGAAGGTCCGCTTGCTCAGCTCGCCCTCGACCAACACCGACTTGCCACGGCTATCGACCGGCACCGCGAAGGCGTGGTCCTTCATCATGACGCGGGCGCTGTTGGTGCCGTCCTTGACGACCATCCAGCAGCCCTTCTTCTGGCACACCGCTTCCACAGTCCCGCTGACCAGGACCACGCCGGTGGTGTTTGCACCGATGGCGGCGGTCAGAGGGACCGGCGATGTGGCCGCAAACGCAGAGCCGAAGTGGCCGGTACTCTGGGTCGGCGCGTCGGGTTCGGCCTTGCCACACACTCCGGCCCCGCTCGCTTCGGTGCCGTCGTAGATGCACCCGGCGTGCTCGCCCCCTTCGGCATGCGATGCATGGGCAACCGCGGTGCCGTCTTTGGGTGCGCTCTCGTGCAGCGCCTGGTTGGGCGCATCGGTCTTGGCCGTGGTCGGGGTGCCGGCATCGCGCGCACAGCCAAGGCCGAGGGACAGAACCACCAGTAGGGCGCCGCGCGTCATCATGAGGTCGCATGATGACGCACAGGGTTTGGTCCGCAAGTGCGAATGCTGCACGTTTGCGTGCGGAACCGCTCGAACCCGCGACCACTGGTCGAACCTCGCGACCGGGATCGCCGGCAAGCGCGACTCACAACCCGTAACCGCGGGTCGAGCCCGCTTCAGCTCAGCTTCCGGCCGAACCGCCGGCGGAGCCGCTCGCGGAGGCCGACGCGCTCGCCTTCACCTCGATCGAGACGTCGACGTTCGCCTTGATGCTCGCCGCCGCATCGATTGCCGCCTTGAACGGGGCGGTCACGCACGCCGTCAGCCGGGCGCCGACCTGGGGGTTGGACTTGAGCGACACCACGGTCTTTTGCACGCCGCCGACGACGGCTTTGACGTTGCCGGCCACGCCGATGGCCTGGTCCTTCATGCCAATCGCGATCTTGAGCACCATCGGCAGGTGCTTCTCGAGGGCGCCCTTGTACTGAGCGACCAGTGTGGCGTCGGCGCCGCCTTCGATGTGCAGGCTGACCTTGGCCGGTGTGCACTCGAGCTTCGCGCTGATATCGGCGTCACACTTGGCGTTGCACTCGGCGCTCGCCTTGGGCGGCTCGATCTTGCCGTCGCACTGCGGCGCCTTCATCTTGACCGAGCAATCACCCGAGCACGTGCCCGAGCAAGTCGCCGCCGCCTTGAGTGCGCAGGATCCACTGCAGCTCCCGCCGCAGCTGCCCTCGGCCTGGGCGGAGCACTTGCCCTCGCACTTGCCGTTGCAGGTCGCGCCTTTGCTGGTCTTGCCGTTGCACTTGCCGTTGCAGGCGCCTCCGCAGGTACCCGAGAACTTGGCGTCGCAGCTGCCCTTGCAGGTGCCCTCGCACTTCGCTGCGACATCCATCGAGCAGCTGCCGGAGCACTCCGCCTCGCACGATCCCGACAGCTTGCCGGGTTCGCACTTCACCTCGAGGGAACCGGGGTCGACGCTGGCATCACACTTGCCCACGCATTCCGCCATCGCGTCGAGGGACGCCGAGCATCGTGGCGGCTCGATGTGCAGCGTGATCTTGGCAGAGCCGCCTAGCTTGCCGCGGATCTCGCCCATCGCGGCGATCGCCGCTTTGCAGGCCTCGGGACCCTTGGTGTACTCGCCGGGCTTTCCGAGGTCGGTGGCGAGACCACCACACGCAGCGGCGAGGTCAGCATCGAGTTTTCCCGCGAAGCCCTTGAGCTGCGCCGCAGCCTCGAGGCCTCCCTTGATCTGCGCGCCGACCTTGACCTCGAGCCCAAACTCCTTGGCGAAGTCAATCGAGGCGATGGCCTCGAGACTCGAGACATCCGGGCAACCGGCGGCGGCCTTGGCGAGGTCGCCCGGAGCCACGCTCGCGATGTCGCACGAGGTGCCGACGAACAGGCCGCAGAACGCACCGAGAACTAGGGATCGTAACGTCGAATGAGTGGACATGGGGAGCCTCGCGGGCCGGACAGTATCAGTTCTTCTCGACAATGATGCCGACCAGCGGCGGTGGCATTTCCAGACTGCCGCCGACGGCGATGAAGCTGCCGTCACCGGGGCTCCACACCGCGTGCAGGGTCAAGATCGTCGGGGCGAGCTCGAGCGTCGGCGCCAGGCTGCCGGGATCCAGCGCGAGGATCGTGCCGCCGATTCCGACAACGTGGGCCTCGCCGCCCCCATCCATCCACACACCATTGAGGCCCGGGGCCTCGGCAAGTGCTTCGATGGTCCACGCCGCACCGTCGTAGCGGGCGAGTACACCGTTCGCACGGCCGCCGACCGCGAGGAGCTCGTCGGGACCATTGCCCCACAGCGAGATGAGATCGGCCGGGGTGTCGACGACGACCTGCTCCCACGCGGTGCCGTCGTAGTGGAGGAGCAACCCGGCATCGCCCACCGCCCACACATCGTCGGACGCGAGGCCGAAGACCTTGAACAACGCCTTGGCGTCGATGCTCAGCTCGGGCAACTCGACGTTGGTCCACTCGAGTCCGTCGTAGTGACACAGCACTGGCGGTCGATCGAAGCCGTCACCGCCGACCGCCCACACATCGTCGGACGCGCCGACCCACGTCCCCCACAGCGGGAGCACCGTCGCGCAACTCTGGGTGACCCAGGGGGTCGCGGCGTCGTCACCATCGCGCATGAGAATCGCGCCGCGTTCGCCGACCGCGACCCGAAGGGTCTGGGCACCGTGGATCCAGTTGAGCTTGGGTGTGGCGTCGGGCAACGCCACCGACGCCCAGGCGTTTGCGCTGCGGACCAGCATGGTGCCCGTCGACAATCCGGCCTCGCCTTGTTGACCGCCAACCGCATAGACCACAGCTGCGTTTGGCCCCCACACCGAGAACAGCGCACCGAGGCTCTCGTCGGCCTCGAACGCGACCTCCCAGCTGGCGTCGCCCATCGTCGTCGTGCCGTCCTCGGTTGCGCTCGAGGTGGTCGTGGGGTCGCTCGTCGCCGTGGCAGTGTCGGTCGAGGTCGAAGGTGCGCCGGTCGTGCCTGCAGCACTCGAACTGGACGACGGGTCGACGACGCCATCGGCGCCGCATCCGGCGAGCACCACCATCGCGATGACTCGCCCCGCGGCGTGCACGAATCTCGGTGGTGACAGTGCCATGGGGTGAAGTTGGGTATAACAAGCGATATGCGCCTTGCCTACCCTCGCATCTTCTGGGCCCTCGCGATCGTCGGGTGCGGGACCTCGACGCCCGCGGGCGAGACCGACGCAGACTCGACCTCGTCGAGCACGGTGATCGTCACGTCGAACGACGGCGAGAACACGACCGTCCCGATGACGACGCTCGAGACCTCGTTGGGGAGCGAGGGCAGTTCGACACCGACGTCCACGTCGACCGAGCCTACGGAGACGAGCACCGACGAAACCTCGACGGACTCCACCACCAGCGGGGGTTCCAGCAGCAGCGGCTCGGACTCCGGCACCGACAGCACCGGCTCGGAGTCATCCGGCACCGGCGGTGAAGCAGCGCCGTGCACCGCGGGCTGCATGACCCAACTCGAGTGCACCGCCGTCTGGAAGAACCTCGAGGCGTGCGTCACCGCGTGCGAGGACAACCTCATCCAGGCCGCGCTGTTCAGCCAGTTCTGCGAGATCGCCTGGGAGAACCTGTCGGCGTGTTTCGGGACCCTCACCTGCGACGAGTACGCGGAATACCTGGAGGCTGTGACGTTCCCGTACCCCTGCGACCTGGAGTCGGACGCCCTCAGTTGGGAGTGCAAGGGACAGGGACAGTGACACCCTGCGCGCCACTCGGACGCGTGCGACGATCTGCGCCCGCGGGCCCCCGTGGCGGCCAAGCTGGCGGCCCCCCACTCCGCCAGGAATAACCTGCGCTAAGATCCCGTCCTTCGCCAGGAAACCTGTGCCCTCGCCGGGTACAAACCCAAAAGCACACCTGGCGCGTTGTTGCTCGCTGCGTCTGCACGAGGAAACCGAGATGACTCTGCCGCTGTCGAACCTGTTGCGTCACTGGTCGGCGGCATCGAATCGCCGGCGGGCCCTCGAAGAGACCGCGCGGGCGCTGGCGTGGCTCGGTTTTGTTGCCGTCCTCGCGGCAGGCGTCGATCGTTTGCCCCATGGCGTGGCGTCCGTGGGCTGGGAAGCGCCCGCGTGGTTGGCAGAGGTCTCGCCGCGGCGCACCGTGCTGGGCTGGGTTGTTGCCGTGGTCACCCTGGTGGTGGTCGCACGCGCGGGCCTTCGCTATCTGCGGCGCCGGACCTCGCCCTTCACCGTCGCGCGCGCGCTTGATCGCCAGCACAAGACCGAGGATCTGCTCGCCACCGCGTGGGCAATCGAGGCCGGCCGCGTCGAAGCGGACGCGGGCCTCGCCGAGGTCGTGCTCGAGCGCGCCCGCGGCACCTCGCGCACCATCGCGCAGCCCGTGGCGCCGTGGTTGGCACCGACGCGCGCTCTGGTGACGCTTGGGGTCGCGGCCGCGGTCGTCGGCGTCTTGCCGACCGAGGCGCCCTTGCCAGAATTTGCGACCATCGCCAGCGCGGCCCAGAGCCCCAGTGCGCCGGTGCTCCCCGAAGCGACGCGTGAACGTCTGGCCCGCACGGCCGAGGCGCTTGCCAAGCTAGAACGTCGCCCGGCGCTGCGTGATGCCACGCGCGCGAAGCTGGCCCAGGCGCGCGCGCATCTCGAGGCGCTGCAGCGCGACCCGAGCAAGTCACTCGGCGCTCTGTCGCGCGCCGAACAGGCGCTGCGTGATGCTCAGCGCGAGGCCGCTCGCGACGGAATGTTCGACCCCAAGCAACTCGAGCAACTCGACGCGGACACGCTCGCGCGCGAGATGGTCGAGGCCATCGAGCGCGGCGATACGGATACCGCCGCGGCGATGGCCGAAGAAATCGCCCGCCGGACCGAGGATGCCAGCGACTCGGATCTCGAGAAGCTCGGCAAGGCGATGGACCGCGCATTGCGGAACACGGCACCGAGCACCAGCGCTTCGCGGGAGTCGAGCGAGTCCGGCGAGTCGGGTGAGTCAGGCAAGTCGGGTGAGTCAGGCAAGTCGGGTGAGTCAGGCAAGTCGGGCGAGTCAGGTGAGTCCGGTAAGTCAGGTGAGTCCGGTAGGTCGGGCGAGTCAGGCAGGTCGGGCGAGTCAGGCAGGTCGGGCGAGTCAGGCAAATCCGGCGAGTCCGGTGAGTCCGGAGGACCTGGTGAATCCGGAGGCGGAGGCGAGTCGGGGGCACCCAGCCGAGGCGAGTCGGAACGACGTGCGCGCTGGCGCAATGAAGCCGAGAGTCTCTCCGAGCGGCTGCGCGGTGGTGAGTCCGGAGGGCCGCGTTCCGAGCTGCGCGAGCTCGCAGAGCGGATGCGGTCGCGCGCTGGTTCCGGATCGCTCGAGCGTGAGCTCGAGCGCGCGCTCGAAGATGTCGAAGGTGCGCGCTCGCGGCAGTTCGACGAGATGAACCGAGGCGAAGGCGAAGGCGAAGGCGAAGGCGAAGGCGAAGGCGAAGGCGAAGGCGAAGGCGAAGGCGAAGGCAAAGGCGAAGGCAAAGGCG
>CANLQR010000457.1 GCA_947492135.1 Deltaproteobacteria bacterium
GCCCGTCGTCGCCGACCAGCACGTTGCCGGGCTTGAAGTCGCGGTGGATCAGCCCTGCCGCATGGGCGGCGGCGAGGCCCCGCCCGGCTTGGGCGAACACGCCGAGGATCTCGGCCGTACTCCGCCCACCGCGAGCCAGCCAGCCGCGCAGGTCCTCACCGACGACGAGTTCCATCGACACGAACACGCGATCCTCGACCGCGCCGACATCGAACACCGTGATCACGTTGGGATGCGAGAGCTTCGCCATCGCCTGGGCCTCTCGCACCAGGCGTGCGCGGCCCAGCGAGCTGGTCTCGGAGGGCGCGTGGCGCAGAAGCTTGAGGGCGACACGACGGTCGAGCTCGGGATCGTAGGCGGCGTAGACGACCCCCATCCCGCCCTCGCCCAGGGGGCCGATCAGAATGTACCGACCGAAGCTCTGCCCACGGACGAAGGTCTCGGCCGCGGGTTCGTCGGCGAACGCTACGTGCCCGAGGACCTCGTGATCCTCGACGGTCTCGGAGCCGACGCGCAACACGGCGCAAGCATGCCCCAGGGGTAAGCAGCGTTCCACCGGGTGGGCGGGGGTCGCAGATGGCCAGTGCGGATGCGCCGCCAGGGATCCCTCGGCAAGAGCTGCGGCTACCGCCCGGCGCTGGGGCGGTTGGTTGCACTCGGCGGCGGAATCTCTGCGCCGAGCCATGAGGCAGCGCCAACCGCTCGGCGTCGAGTCAGCGTCGTCCTCGGGGGATCGACACCGCACCATCGTGCGTCGTCTCGACGAGCGATGACCTTCAATGCTCGCTCGAGCAGCGGCGCGGCCTCCAGATAGTCGTGCTGTTGCGCGAGCCTTCGGGCCAGGCTTCCACGTCCGATCCCCCATGCTACCCTCCCCTCCTCCCCGTGAAGCCCACAGTCGACCCTCGTGATCGTCCGGCCTACACGCTCGCCGAAGCGGCCGCCTACGCACGCGTGCGCGTCCCCACTGCGCGCGAGTGGGTCCTCGGCCGCCCGGCTCGCGCGTCCATCGGACGTCAGGGTGCGGCCGCCGTCATCAAGCCCGCCGCGACCGACCCCTGCCTGCTCAGCTTCAGCAACCTCGTCGAGCTCTTCGTGCTCGCCGACCTCCGTCGGGACCATGGCGTCTCGCTCCAGCGCGTCCGCAACGCGCTGCGCTACGTGAAGGGGACCCTCGGGATCGAAGAACGCCCGCTGATCCATGCCAAGTTCAAGACCGACGGTATCGACCTCTTCGTCGAACACCTCGTCGGACGCGAGGGCAACACAGCCCTCGTCAACGCCTCCGCCCACGGCCAACTCGGCCTACGCGAAGCCCTCGAAGCCCGCCTCGAGCGCGTCGAGTGGGATGCCCACAAGATCGCGAGGCGCCTGTTCCCGTTCGTGCGCCCCGAGGCCGCAGGCCAGCCGCGGACCATCATGATCGACCCCCGCATGGGCTTCGGGCGACCGGTCATCGCCGACACCGGCATCCGTACGAACATCATCGCCGAGAGATTCCGTGCCGGCGAGTCCCCGGGCGAGCTCGCACGCGACTACAACGTCGACCCGAGCGCGATCGAGGATGCCCTCCGCTGCGAAATCCCCACGGCTGCGTAGGCCGTACTCGTTCTTCGTCGACCGGGCGCTCGGGGGGCACACCGTGGTCGAGTCGTTGCGTCGGAATTGTCTGCCGGATGAGTCGGTCTACGCCCACGATGATCATTTCGCGAAGGACACCGACGACGTCGACTGGCTAGCCGACGTCGGCAAGCGCGGGTGGGTGGTCTTCACGAAGGACATCCGAATCCGCACCAACGCGAACGAACGCGAAGCCCTGCTGACGTCGGGTGTCGCCCTCTTCGCTCTCCCTCGCGGTGACCTCAGTGGTGAGAAAATGAGCGAGGTCTTCTGCTCGGCCCTGAATCGGATTCGCATCATCCTCGGGCAATATGGCGTGCCGATCATCGCGACGATCACCGCCGATGTCATCGTGACCGTGCGAACCGCAAACGGTCACCACCTCGACCCCGTGAAGGTCTACCGGCCCAAGCTGCCGAAGCACCGCGCGGGCGGTTGCGTTCACCGGCTCGCTTGGTACCCTCGACCTCCCGCGCCGCTCGGCGCCGCCGAGCGACCTGGCCCTGTTGAACGCCGGCGAGCCACTCGACGTCGCTGCCATCGTGCCAGCGGGCGTGGCCCGGCACAGAATGTAGCAAACCCCGGCGCGTGGGAACGTGCGACCGTCATCGCTGTCGAACCCCACCCATGCGTCCGCTCTGGATTTCAAGCTCCATCCTACTGGCCTGTGCCTCCTCCCCTCGCGACCACGCGCTGCCGCTGACCAAGCTGCGGCTGTACGAGACCGGCGTCGGCTACTTCGAGCGTCACGGTGAGCTTGGCGGCGCCCACGGGGCCAGCGTGCCGGTGCCCGCGAGTCACGTGGATGACGCGCTCAAGAGCCTCGTCGTGCTCGGTAAGGACGGCACCGTCTCGCAGGTCGCGTTCGACTCTCGACAGTCACCTGCCGTCGCACGGGCGCGGGCCGGCCTGCCGGTAGAGTCCACCGAAGCGGTGCGCATGCTCGACCTGCTGCTGGCGTTGCGTGGCCACGAGGTGATCGTTCGCCATGGCGGGCGAAGCACCCGCGGTCGCATCGTCGATGTCGTCGGTGCGCCCGCGCCCGACGATGGCGATCCCGCGACCACAAGTCCCACGCCCGCGCAGTGGGCCGGCGATGAGCTCCGCCAGACCTTCGTCACTCTCGTCAGTCGCAGTGGACGATTCCGCCGGATCGATCTGGCGAGCATCGCCTCGGCCAGGCCAACCGACCCCGAGGATCGCCGCCGGTTCTCCGCGGCACTCGACGCCACCGTCGATCTGCGCAGCAACACCGGCCGCAAGCTCGAGCTTGCCGGCAAAGGTGGGCCGGTGCGGATCGGCTCTCTCGCCGAAGCGCCGGTGTGGCGGGCGAGCTATCGGTTGGTGCTCGCCGATCAGGGTGCATCGACTCTGCAAGGCTGGGCGTTGGTTCACAACGACACCGACGAGGCCTGGAACGACCTCACGCTCGAGCTGGTCAATGGACGACCCGATTCATTTCTCTATCCGCTGGCCGCACCCCGCTATGAACGACGCGAGCTGCAGGTGCCCGAGCGCGAGCTGTCGAGCGTGCCTCAGCTGCTGACCACCACGCCCGATGCGCTGTGGGGCGACTTTGCGGGCGACGAGACCATCGGTCTGGGCAACATCGGCCTCATCGGTCACGGCGGCGGCAGCGGCAGCGGTAGCGGCTACGGCTATGGCGCGGGGCGTGCGGGGAGCTCGCAGCGCATCAGCAGCCTGATCGAGGTCGGTGATCTGGCCGCGCTCGCGGCCGGGCAAGGCAAGGCCACGCGCACCGTGTTCGTCTACACCGCCGCCGAGCTGGTCGATCTGGCGGCGGGTCGCTCGGCGATGGTGCCGTTCTTCGCCGGAGGCGCCGACGCCACTGCGATCACCTGGATGGACGACTTCGGTAACCAGACCTCGCGGCACGCGGTGCGGCTGACCAACTCCACCGGGCAGACGTTGCCCGAGGGCACCTTGGCGGTGTTCGAGTCCGGTGGCTTTGCCGGCGAGGTGATCTTGCCGCGCTTGCAACCCGCCGAGCGCCGCTTTCTCTCGATCGGCGACGACCCTGACACCGAGATGACCGTGGCCAAGCGCGAGGTCTCGCAGGAGACCAAGCGTGTCGTCTACGAGCGCGACACCCTGGTTCAACACGCGATTCGGACGACGCGGGTGAGCTTCGAAGTCGACAACCGCAGTGGCCAGCCGCGGCAGCTGTACGTCGGGATCCCCGCGGGGAGCAACACCGCGATCGAGGGAGCAGACCGCGTCGACTACGATCTCGATCGCGGCCGCGCGCTGGCGGTCTTCGACGTGGCTGCGGCGTCCGACGGCAAGCCGCGAGACGTGGTGATCCGCGAGGGCATCACGACCCACCAGGGCTTCGCGGCGCTGAGTGTGGAGGTCCTCGATGCCTTGGCGACCGCGACCAGCCTGCCGGCGAACGAGCGCAAGATCGTCACCGAGGTCCTCGGCCGCCGACGCGCGCAGGCCGAGACCGAGGCGCGGATCGCCAAGCTCACCAGCCTCGTCGCGGTGGCCGACGCTGACATCACGCGGCTACGTGGCCACCTCGCCGCGATGGGTGAAGGCAGCGGGAGCGAGAAGAATCCGCTCGTCAAACGGCTGCTGCAGGCCGAGGACGAGCTCACCCGGCTGCGTGCGGAGTTGGAGGCGACCAGCAGCGAGCTCGAGACGCGGAGTCGAGCGACACGACAGAGCCTCGAGGCGCTCGCGCCTCCGGCGTAGCGACTCGGTGTTTGCGTCGCCGCAGGCACCTGGATCTGCTGGATCGTCCGCAGGTGTTCGCGAACTCCGAGATCTCGGGCTATGACAACCACGGACCCCCTTGGTCCGACCGATCGTGCGGACTCCGAGGACATTCGGTCCACACTTATCGGCGACGCAAGCCGCCGAACTCGAGCCGGGCGCAGCCGTTCAGGGTCCGCAGTCGTTCCCACCTTCCCACCCGTCGTCGCACACGGCCTCTTCCGTTGCCAGCGCGCGGAGGCAAGCAAATCGCGCGAACGGATCGGGGTCGGCGAGACACTCCTCGTAGAAGGAAGACTCTTGCAGCGAACCGAGAACGGCGTCCTCGGCGAAACCGGAGACGCAGTCATCGGAACCCCACGTTCGGACGACGGCCGTTCGGTCATCCTGGATCAACACGTAGCCGTAGAACGCCTGGGTGAAGTTCTCCGCCCAGTAAAACGACAACACGCCTGGCTCCCCGTCACGGAGCGCCTCGAGGGCGCACTGGAGCGCCCCCGGATTCGGCTCGGTGGGTTCCGGCCCTTCCTCACAGTCGTCCCATGCCCCTTTTCCCGGGCAGTCGAGGGCGACCTGGGGACACAGCATTTCCCCACAGGTCGGGAGCGAGGGCGCGCCCTCGTCCTCCATGAGGATGCATTCGCAGCCCACAGCGCTCTCCGTCGTCGACACTGGCCCGTCGTCAGGCGACGTCGACGACGAGTCGCCGGCGCTCACGGTCGCATCGGTGACGGTCGGCTGGCTTGCGCTCGCCGAGGCGTCCATGCTCGCGGATTCGCTGCTCGTCGAGCTTTCGTCACCGCGGGTCGTTTCGGCGCTGCCCGCCATTGTGACGCTCGCACCGCCGTCGTCGGCCCCGCAAGCGAGCAGGCTCGCTGCCAGCACAGTACCCAGCGCGATTCGACTCCATCGGTGGTTTCGGTTCATACGCCTACAGTGACAATCGACCGCCGTTGACTCGCATCCGCGACCAGAAAGTTGCGGTTTCCGCTTTAGGGCATGCGCGCGCGGACTTCGGCGGCCCAGGCGTTCAGGGCGTCCAGCGGGGGCAACGACCGAGGCCTTCCGACCCCGCCGGTCTGCTCGGCAATGCGCTGGCGCAACCGCTCCACGCTCGCGTCCAGCCGCCGCTGCACCGATCCCCGCGGGATCTCCAGCGCCTCCGAGATCTCCACCGCGGTCAGCCCCTGGAAGAAGCGCAGCTCGAGAAGGGTCTGGTCCGCGATGGACACTCGCCGCAGCGCCTCGATGAACGCTCGCACCTCGCCACCCCGCACGGCGAGTGAAGAGAGCGAGCGCGGCGCGAGATCATGAATGCACACCACGTCAAAGTCGAGCTCCTCCCGCGCGCGCTTGTGTTTCTGGCGCACGTGCTGCCGCAACACGTTGCGAGCGATCCCGTACACGAGCCCCCAGAACACCTCACGTCGATCCGGGGTGGCAGGCGACGCGATGATCGCAAGCATGCACTGTTGGACGAGGTCGTCCTCATCGGGTGCGTGCGTCACTTTGTTGCGGAAGAAGCGGACCAACTGCGGATAGGTGAGCTCCACCAGGAATCTCGCCACCGACTCGTCACCGCCCTTCCATGCGGCGAGCAACGCGTGCGGCTCCTGGTCGGTCTCGACGTCGCTCACTGCGCCGCCTCCCGGAGCCTGGCCCGGAGCTCGCTCACCAACGGCTGGTACCGCTCATGGACGCGTGGCTCGGCGCTCGAGAGCAGCCGCTGGGCGTGTTCCAAGTACTCGCGCGCGGCTGCAATCTCGCCGCGCTCGAGTTGGGTGGCGCCGGCCACCGTGAGGGGCTCGACGAGGTCGACGGAGTCCGGTCCCATCATTCGCGTGTACAGCGGGAGCGCGATCTGGATATGTTCCCAGGCGGTGTCGGCATCGCCGAGACGCACGTACAAGTCGGCGAGGTTGTTGTGCACGAGGGCTAGGAGATTGCTATCGAGGGTGCTGCCGGCCTGCAGCTCCGCGAGCGCGACGACGCTCTCTCCCAGGGCCCGTCGCAGATCTCCGGTCTTCGCGATCGCGGCCGCGAGGTTGATCCGCGCCGCCGCCCGCGTCGACGGCATGGTCTCGGGGCGCAGCGCGAGCTCGTCGCCAAACGCCTGGGCTGCCTCTGCGTGCCGGTCGATGCCGAACAACATCAGCCCGCGTA
>CANLQR010000458.1 GCA_947492135.1 Deltaproteobacteria bacterium
GTCGCTCGCTCGCGATCGCCGGCCGCGCGACATACCTGCACAACCGTTCCAGTTGAGCCCTGTCGCGCGCCGGCACGCACACATCGGCGTGCAACGAGAATCCGTCGACGTCCGCGCAGCGACGCTTCGCGACCCGCGTGCTCTCGACATCCCGTCGCCGGCCTAGTCGCCGCAACGTAAGCCCTTCACCTTCCCCCACCACGCCCACCCGCTGCACCGAGGCCGCCATGCACGGCAACAGCATCGAACCGTCGTCCTCGACCGGCGTGACCTCGTCATCCTCGACCTTGCCGCGCCGCCGCAGCATCCGCACCACTCGCTTCGCCACCTGCACCGCGATGCCGGCGACATCCTCGTCGCTCGGCGCCGCAATCTGCACGAACCCTTCGAAGCGCCCGTGCCGCACCACGTACGCCCCGTCGAGCACCAGCGAATGAAAATGCGGGTTGAGATCCAACGCATCACCGAAGCGCTGGATGAACGTCACTGCGCCAAAGTGCACGTCACGCCCGTCGATGAGCCCGACCTTCTCGCGCACCTTGGCACGGATCCAACCGGACAGCGCGAACAGCCACCGGGTTCGACGGGATCCTGCGCAGCCTCCGATCGGGAGCCATCGGCGCGTAGCTCCCCGGCGCGAACAGCCACCCCGGAGTCAGGGGGAGTCCGGCGACACGGGTCCGCGGTTCCCTGGGCGCGGCCTCGAGCTCTTCGATCTTGGCGCGGGATCGGATGTGGGCGACGCGGAGCGACGAGCGTACGACGAAACTGCGCAACACGCCGCGTCCGTCAAGCGGTCAGACCGCCGAGATGCTCCGTTGGGACGGGGCTACTTGGCGACGGAGCCCGAGCCCGGAGGCTCGATGATGGCAAGTCGGGCCGTGCCCGCCGCAGGCAAGATCCGCACGCCTCGCGCGTACAGATCCCTGGCGCCAACGGTGCAACGCCATGCTCTTAAGATCGGACCAATCACACCGGATGTCGCGTTGACGGCGGCCACCCCCGCGTATGTCCTCCCGCGAAGGTCGCGCGCGATCCGGCCCCAGACCGCCATCGCCGTTGCGTTCTCGCTTTGAGCGTGCAGCCAAGATTCTTGCAGGCCGGCCTCGCTGAAGCGACCGACCTCAAGCGTCATCGCGTCGGGGTGCGCGCGCCGGAAAGCAGGCACATCCGCTGGTGACTCGTCGATCGCAGCGAGCGTGAATACTACCCAGTCTGCCGCGCGAACAGAGCTTTCTGACAGCTGTTCCTCAGAAACTACTTGCTCGACGGCGAACGGGACCTTGCGAACCAGAGCCGTCTCGACGCGGTGTTTGCCGACCACGTCTCGCACGAACGACGCAACCTCCGAGGGAGTAGCGTAGAACTGACTTGAGAGTTTCGCCATGCAGAGTCTCACCGATCGTAGGGTACGAACTCGACTGGCACGCCAGCGGCCTCGAGATCTTCGATCGCTGCCAACTCGCGAGAGACGGGGGTGCCATCGGCTCGGGTTCGACCGACGTTCACGGCCCGAATCTCCCCATCGGCGGTTTTGAAGAGGATGTCGGGACGGCGGGATCCCTTGTGCCCGCCGAGAGGAATCGGAATTGCTTTCTCCGCCACGCGGCCGCCACCTGCCAGAATCTCGTTCCCTCCAGCTTCCAGGATATCCGCGATCTCGCGAATCGTCGCGTTGTGTGGCGCATCTGGATCAGTCTTGGGACCGCGCTTCGCACCGGTCCTAGCCGCGCCGCCGCAATCGCCCCCTCCCGCCTGCGGCGACAGCCCCAGCGGATCGCTCGCGATCCCCGGATCCCCAACATACCCATACACCCGCAGCCCAGCCCGCAACCCCAGCGGATCCCGCGAGATGTACTGCCCAGCATCCGGGTCATAGTACCGCATCCGGTTGTAGTGCAGCCCGGTCTCCTCGTCCCGGTACTGCCCCGCAAACCGCCACGGACACAGCGTCGCATCCCCGACCACCCGCGCACGCCCACGACTGTCCGTCACGAACTGCGCCTTCACATCCCCGGCCGCATCCGCCACCAACAGCGGTGCGCCGACTTGATCCGTCACGATCGCGTGCCCACCTGCCGCCGTCAGCCGAGCCATCGGCGCGTAGCTCCCCGGCGCGAACAGCCACGTGATCACCTCGCCTGCAACGTCGTCGGCACCCGCCGCACCCGCATTCGCCTCCGCGCCCCGCAGCCGCGCGACCAGCCCCGGGAATCCCTTCGCCGCAAGCCCAAGCTGCAACTCCCATCGCGCCCGCGCTTCCGGCTCCGGCAACACCCGCCACAGCTCCGCGCGCATCTCCGCCAGCGCCCGCTCGCGCGCCTCCTCTCCAGGCACCGCCCGCGGCCGCACGGCCTCCACCTTCTCGCTCCTCTCGTGCAGCACCACCTGTCCGTCCCACACGAAACTCGTCTGCACGCCCGCTGCGTTCTTCCTCAGCCTCCGACCCAGCGCGTCGTAGCCAAACTCCACCGCGGTACCGTCCGGCCGATCCACCTGCGCGAGTCGACCCGCATCGCTCCACCAGTACCGCCACACCTCGCCGCCCGGATCCACCCGCGTCGCCAGCCGACCCTCGCCGTCGTGCGTGTACCTCGTCGTACCGCCCGCACCGTGCCGCCACTGCAGATCACCGCCCGCACCGTATGCACGATCGTTGCGCGTCGGGGTGTCGAAGATCCGCCCCAGCTCGTCCGGCCATCGACCCTCCACCGTCGACTCGCCGATCCGCGTGGCGACCAGCATCCCGCGGCCATCGTGCTCGAACGCCTGCACACCACCGCCGTGCTCCTCGATCCACAGCAATCGATCGTCCGCACCCCACGCGTACTTTCGCAGCCGATGCGCTCGCTCCCCGGTCGCCACCTGGTGCTGCGTCGGTCGCCCCTGCGCGTCACGCCACCACGTCGAGCGCACACCGCCCGGCAGCATCCGCTCGATCTCGTCGCCCAGCACGTCGCGACCAAAGCTCGCCTCCCACGGCGCCATCGCCCCACCCGACTGCGCGACCCCAAGCACCTCGCCCATCGCGTCGCGGGCCAGGGTCACCTGCGCGCCAAGACTCGAGGACACGCCGATCCGCAGCCCGCGGTGATCGTACTTGCGCTCGACCACGACCTGCCCGCGATCGGCATGACCGCTGTCGCTCCGCGTGGTCGTCTCCTTGACGATCCGACCCACCGCGTCGCGATCGAGCTCGACCACCGCATCGTCGTTGCCCGCCGACACCAACCGACCCGCACGGTCGTACCCAAACCGCTCGGTCCCGCCTTGCGGGTACACCGTCTCGAGCAGCGACCCCGCCGCGTCATACACATGCTTGACGATCACCTCGCCAGGTCGGTGCTCCACCACCACCCGCCCGGCCGCGTCACGCTCGAAGCGCGTGACGATCTCCCCGATCCCCCGCTCGATCCGCACCCGGCCGACGCCGTCGCGCTCGAAGCGATGCTCCTGCCCGCGCTCGTCGACCACCGCCGCCACACGACCCTCGTTGTCATGCCGCCATCGCACCGTGGCACCGGCCGTCGTCCGCACGAGGACCGCGCTCGCCTCGGGCGGGCTGTTCGCGCCGGGGAGCTACGCGCGGAGTCACTTCATGAATTCCCGAGCCGGGCATCTGCTCGGCATGGTGCAGCTCTGGAGGCTCTGGAGAGCCTAATCCGCGCGGAGGCTGCCCGAACAGTGCCTGCTCGGCCACGGTAAGCCCTGCTGTGGCCGCTGCCCGCTGCGGCCCTTCTGACCGCCGCGCTTGCGACCACTGGGCTGCTTCTTGCTGCGGCCTGTACCGCGCGCCGCTGCGCCAGGGCCTCGCTCGACGGCGGACTTGCGATCCTCGCCGAGCGATCGGGCGGCACGAAGGTGCCGAGCGGTCGCGGGATGGTGTCGAGCTCGGGCGCGCGGCCGACCAAGCCGGCAGAGGCCAACCGCGCGGCAGCGCGGCACCAGCGTAGTCTGGCCGCCCCAACGCGACGCCGCTACACGGCTGGCTGAAGCGTCTACGCACTCAGGGCGATCGGACGTGGACCGCACCCAATCACGTCACTGTCCGTCTGCCGAGTCGGGAGGCAGGATGTGGAAGGTGCGCCATGCATCTGCCGCGACCTTCGCAGCGAAGGCTCGGCGGTGTTTTGGATGCGCATCGGAGAAGATCTCGTAGGCGGCGTCGATCCACTCCTGCGGAGGCGGCCGGGCTGTCGTGGATTCGTCGAAATGGGTGCCAGCGACCTGCCGAAGTTTGGAGACGTACGCGGTGTGCCGGCTGCTCTTCGAGATCTCCTCCAGAAGCCCAGACTGCGCCAGAAATCGGGGCTCGGCGACCCGGCTCGCGGCGGCGATCCTTGCAGCGTTGTCGACTGTCCGCCCAATCCACCACGCATCCGAGACCCCCGGCTTGCAGAACTCAGGCTGGAGCAGCTCGGTCCGTTCCTCAGCTCGCAGGAACGTGCCTACCCTTTGCCGTGCGCGCGGCGCATCTGGAAAACTCATGGTCAGCGAGGTGTGCCCAGCCAATGCGATCTCTGCAGTAACCCGGTGGCGATGAAGCTGGCTCTCATCAATCCCCAAGGTGAGGAGCAAGTCGCCAGCACGCTTCCCGAAGAGCGCACTGAGTTCATGGGGCCCCGGCAGACGCGTCCATCCGCCGCGAGCGAGGTGTTGCGCGAGCTCGTCATAGAACGCCTGTTTCGAGAGCGTCTGGGTCACGGCTTTGGCCCGATGTACGTGGGCGAACCCGGTTGGAACGCTGGGTTGCTGGGATCGTAGTAGATGATCTCAGGGTCATAGCCCTGCGACTCCATCAGCTCTGCCCGTCTTTCTCCCGCGAGCACCCCGCTTGGGGTGTCCGGCTTGATGATGACGACCCTGTTCGTGCCGGGCACAACTGCATCCTTTCGCACCACCTTACCGTTCGGGAGTGTAATGCGAACCTCAGCCCGCAATCCCATCGCTTCGAGTTCTGCCTCGATCTGCCGGTGGGCCTCTTGTCCCGTGACCGCTGCGGAACGTGTCTTGGGGTTGTTCGCTCCCTTCTGGGACTGGGTCCCACACCCCGCCCCCGCCTGGGGCGACAGCCCCAGCGGATCGCTCGCGATCCCCGGATCCCCAACATACCCATACACCCGCAGCCCAGCCCGCAACCCCAGCGGATCCCGCGAGATGTACTGCCCGGCATCCGGATCATAGTACCGCATCCGGTTGTAGTGCAGCCCGGTCTCCTCATCCCGGTACTGCCCCGCGAACCGCCACGGACACAGCGTCGCATCGCCGACCACGCGCGCACGTCCGCGACTGTCCGTCACGAACTGCGCCTTCACATCCCCGCCCGCATCCACCACCAACAGCGGTGCGCCCACTTGATCCGTCACGATCGCGTGCCCACCCGCCGCCGTCAGCCGAGCCATCGGCGCGTAGCTCCCGGGCGCGAACAGCCACGTGATCACCTCGCCTGCAACATCGTCGGCAACCGCCGCACCCGCACCCGCCTCCGCCTCCCGCAGCCGCGCGACCAGCCCAGGAAATCCCTTCGCCGCAAGCCCAAGCTGCAACTCCCACCGCGCCCGCGCATCCTGCTCCGGCAGCACCCGCCACAGCTCCGCGCGCATCACCGCCAGCGCCCGCTCGCGCGCCTCCTCACCAGGCACCGCCCGCGGCCGCACGGCCTCCACCTTCTCGCTCCACTCGTGCAGCACCACCTGTCCGTCCCACACGAAACTCGTCTGGACGCCCGCTGCGTTCTTCCTCAGCCTCCGACCCAGCGCGTCGTATCCGAACTCCACCGCCGTACCGTCCGGCCGATCCACCTGCGCGAGTCGACCCGCATCGTTCCACCAGTACCGCCACACCTCGCCGCCCGGATCCACCCGCGTCGCCTGCCGACCCTCGCCGTCGTGCGTGTACCTCGTCGTACCGCCTTCACCGCGCCGCCACTGCAGCTCACCGCCCGCACCGTACGCACGATCGCTCCGCGTTGGCGTGTCGAAGATCCGCCCCAGCTCGTCCGGCCATCGACCCTCCACCGTCGACTCGCCGATCCGCGTGGCGACCAGCATCCCGCGGCCATCGTGCTCGAACGCATGCACACCACCGCCGTGCTCCTCGATCGACAGCAATCGATCGTCCGCACCCCACGCGTACTTGCGCAGCCGATGCGCTCGCTCCCCGGTCGCCACCTGGTGCTGCGTCGGTCGCCCCTGCGCGTCACGCCACCACGTCGAGCGCACGCCGCCCGGCAGCACCCGCTCGATCTCGTCGCCCAGCACGTCGCGACCAAAGCTCGCCTCCCACGGCGCCATCGCCCCACCCGACTGCGCGACACCGAGCACCTCGCCCATCGCGTCGCGGGCCAGGCTCACCTGCGCGCCAAGACTCGAGGACACGCCGATCCGCAGCCCGCGGTGATCGTACTTGCGCTCGACCACGACCTGCCCGCGATCGGCATGACCGCTGTCGCTCCGCGTGGTCGTCTCCTTGACGATCC
>CANLQR010000459.1 GCA_947492135.1 Deltaproteobacteria bacterium
CCGAGGCCACGTCATCTTCGCGGGTGGTTGCGCAACTCGTAGCGCCGACGGAGGCGGCGATAGCAGCAGCGAGGCAAGATAGTCGTTTCATTGCAGCTTCTCCACGTGCGTTCCGATGGAACGATTGACGAGTTTGGCAGACGGGCGCAGGGCGGACAACACATTCACGGTGAGAACCCCACCGCGCGAGCGTGACCTGGCGTGGCAGGGTCACAAAAACGAGCACCGGGAAATCAAAGAATCGGCGGCGACTCCGCCGACTCTGCCGGGCTGGCGATCATCCCGGCTGGACGATCGAATCCTCGATGATGCCTGTGAGGCAATCGATTGCAGGGCTGAAGTCCTGGTCGCAGATCGAC
This sequence comes from Deltaproteobacteria bacterium, assembly GCA_947492135.1. GTDB lineage: Bacteria > Myxococcota_A > Polyangia > Nannocystales > Nannocystaceae > Xiheibacterium. The sequence continues at coordinate 360 of CANLQR010000459.1, forward strand.
GTGATGCAACAGCGGATGTTCTCGGTGCCGTCGGCGTCCTGATAGTCGAGGGCGTGACAGACCTCCATGACGCGCGTGTTGGGCGTGCCTTGGCCAGTCGAGACCCCGTTGATGTCGGGAACCCCCGTACAGCCGGGTCCGATGCCGAAGTCGAACTGCTTGTCGGCGGCCGTGACGTTGTCCGCCGCTTCGAGCGGAAGGATGTCGCCGACCGGATAGGTCCCGTCGATCCAGTCGCGGTACACCAGGCTGAGTTCGCCGCCCGCAATCGGGTTGTATGGCGCCGTGGGTGCGTAGGCGGTGACCAGCGGAACCCCAAGGATGCCGAGCATCAGCACCTCCTTGTTCTGGTTGTCGCGCAAGTCGTCGACGAGGTACGAGATGTACCGATCGATGGGCTGCAGCTTGCCGTCGTCCAGCGAGGTGCAGTCGCTGTAGACACCGCCTGCGTCGGGCCCGATGCAGCTCACCCCGGCGTTCCAACACAGCGCGCTCGAAGCCTGCTTGTTGCCGTTGTCGGGGTTGGTCTCCTGGTAGGCCTCGTCCTCCATGATCGAGTAGTCCTTGACGGAGCACTCGACCTCGTCGGTGACCACGGCGATCGCGAGCAGCGCGCCGTCGCGCAAGAACGGTCGATCCCCCGTGTTCCAGTCGGAGCCAGGGTTCAGGGCCTGCAGCATGGTCTCGAGCGGCGCCTCGTAGCCACAACCGTTGATGCCCTGCGGGCCGACGCACGCGAGCGCCTGGGCGACCGGAGAGTCGGGCATACCGTCGCCGTTGATGTCGGTCGGCAGCACGTCGGGCACGTTGTCCATGCCGGGACTGAACGAGATGAAGGGATCGCTGGGCACGATGTCGGTCGGGCAGACCGACGTGCACGCCTCGGGCACCGACTCCGGGCTCGAACCCAGACCCGTGAAATCCGCGATGCGCGTGTTGCACCCAGTGACCGTCGGCGCACCCTTGGACGGGGCGTAGCCCGGGGGCTGGAACGGGGTGCACAGCGGATTGCCGAAGTCCGTCGTCGTCACCATGATCTGCACGTCGGGGCTGATCGGGTTGCCTCCCGAGTCCGTGAGGTTTTCGAGACGGTCGATCAGCCGCGGGAAGTTGCGCGCGAGGTTGAGCTGCTCGGCGGCCATGGTGCCGGAGTTGTCGATGACGAAGAGAAGATCGATCTGGTCGGTACAGCCGAGATCGACGCTGCCGCAGCCACCGTTGGTGGTGGCGTTGCCGACGTCGAGCTTATCGCCAGTGTCGTCCGGATCGGTCGTGGGATCCGAGTCGGTGGCCCCGGTCATGTCGGTCGCCCCGGTCACCGAGATACCGGTCATCGACACGGTCGCAACAGTGTCGTCGCCTTGGTCGCGGTCACCCCCGCACGACGTCGTCACCAAACACAGGGCAGCAAAGCCGCCACACCACTGAACCACGTGTCCGTTGCGTGTCATGTGCAATCTCCCCGAGCTCAGGTGGTCCCGATCCATCCGGAGCAATGGCCCGCATAAGGCCGTGATGCCCACGTTACCAGACTCGACACCGCGACGGCTGGGAATCGGCGCAGGCCGATCGCCACTTTTGTGTGGCGGACGCGAGATCGACGCGGGACCGCCCTTAAAAGTTGATTGGACCCCGGCTACAACACGAAGTTCACCAGGCGGCCGGGCACGACCACGACCCGCTTGGGCGTCAGGCCCGCCAGCTTGCGCTGCACCTCGTCGTTGGCCGCAGCCAACGCCGCAAGCTCGTCCTTGGTGGCAGCCTTGGGGGCAGCGATCTCCGCGCGCCACTTGCCGTTGATCTGCACGACGAGCTGGAAGGTTTCGTCGCGGAGCCACACCGGGTCGGCAGCCGGCCACGGCTCGTAGGCGAGCGTGCGCGGGTGTCCGAGCTTGGCCCAGAGTTCTTCCGCCATGTGGGGCGCAAATGGCGCTAGCAGCAGACAAAACTGTGAGGCCGCGTCTTGGGGCAGCGCGGCCTCGAGGGCGGCGACCGCTGACCCCGCGGCTTCGTTGGCGCCCAGCAGGTCGCGCACGAACACCATCATCGCACTGATCGCGGTGTTGAACGAAAAACGGTCGATGCGTGCGGTGACGTCCTCGATGGTGCGATGCAACAGCTTGCGTTGGCGCGCAGTGCCCTCGCCTTCGACCGTGACGCGCAAGGCGTCAGGCTCGTTCGAGCCCTCGGCGGGCAGCACGTGAAAGAGCTTCCAGACCCGCTGCAAAAACCGGTGGACGCCCACCAGGCCCTCCGACTGCCATGGTGCACTGTGCTCGAGCGGACCCATGAACATCTCGTACATGCGTACCGCGTCGGCGCCGTACGCCGCGACCACCTCGTCGGGGTTGACGACGTTGCCGCGGCTCTTCGACATCTTGTCCCACTGGATCTCGACGCGCTCGCCGGTGGCACGGACGACCCACTGCGACTCGCCGGGCCGGTCGACTGCGCTCTGCTCTTCCACCTGATGCGGCAAGAACACCAGCTTGCGGCCGCTGTCGTCCTTGCGTCGATCGAGCGGGAGAAACGTCGCGCCGAGGATCATCCCTTGGTTGACCAGCCTGCGGAAGGGCTCGGGCTCGCTGACGTGCCCGCGATCGAAGAGCACCTTGTGCCAGAACCGCGAATACAGGAGGTGGGTGGCGGCATGTTCGACCCCGCCGACGTAGAGATCGACCGGCATCCAGTAGCGCTCGGCTTGCGCCGACCACGGCAGCGTTCCGTTGCCAGGGTCACAAAAGCGCAGGTAGTACCAGCAACTCCCCGCCCACTGCGGCATCGTGTTGGTCTCGCGCGTCGCGCCATCGTCCAGCGTCTTCCAGTCGATCGCGCGGGCGAGCGGTGGTTCGCCATCCTCTGACGGATCATAGTCGGCGACCTCGGGCAGCACGACCGGCAACTCGTCCATCGCACGGACCAGTCCATCGGCGCCATGCGCCAGCGGGAACGGCTCACCCCAGTAGCGCTGCCGCGAGAACAACCAATCGCGCAGCTTGTAGGTCACGCGCCCGCGGCCACAGCCCTGGGCGGCCAGATGCGCCGTCATCGTCGGCTTGGCGACGGCCGTGGCCATGCCATCGATCAGCGGAGAGTTCACCGCGACGCCCTCGCCCGCGAACGCTTGGACGCCGATGTCGTCGTCGGCCGACGGTGCGCCGTCCTCGGGCTGCACGACCCGGCGGATCTCGAGCCCCATGGTCGTCGCGAACGCATGATCACGCTCGTCGTGCCCGGGCACGGCCATGATCGCTCCGGTGCCGTAGCCGAGTAGCACGTAGTCGGCGATCCAGATCGGGACCGCCACGCCGGTGAGCGGATGCACTGCCATTGCCCCGGTGAACGCCCCCGTCTTCTTGCCGCCTTGGGCTTCGGCCTGGCGCTCTCGCTCGCTGCGACGGGCCGTGCGATCGACGTACTCGTCCACCGCCGTGCGACACGCTGAGGTCGTGATCTTGGCCACCAGCGGGTGCTCGGGCGCGATCACCATGTACGTGGCGCCGTACAGCGTGTCGGGGCGCGTGGTGAACACAGAAAGTCGGTCGGCGTGACCGGCGATCGCGAAATCGATCTCGGCACCATCGGAACGGCCGACCCAGTTGCGCTGGATCTCGAGCACGTGCGCGGGCCAATCGAGGCCCTCGAGATCTTCGAGCAGTCGCTCGGCGTACTCGGTGATGCGCAGCACCCACTGGCGCATCGGTCGGCGGATGACCTCGTAGCCGTCGTCGACCTTCTCGGCGACCTCTTCGTTGGCCAGCACCACGCGCAGCGCCGGACACCAGTTGACGGGGGCCTCGTCGAGATACGCCAGGCGTCGCGCGTCGCGGTGGCGGGCGACCGCTGCTGCGCCTGCGGCCTGCACGTCGGCGGGAATCGGCAGCTCGGCGATCGGTCGGGCGCGCCGGGCCTCGCGGTCGTACCAGCTGTCCCACAGCTGCAAGAAGATCCACTGCGTCCACTTGTAGTAGTCGGGATCGGTGGTGTTGATCTCGCGGCGCCAGTCGTAGGAAAACCCCAGGCTCTTGAGCTGCCGCCGGAAGTTCGCGCTCGCGGTCGCGATCACTTGTGCCGGATGAACTCCGGTCTTCATCGCGTGGCGCTCGGCCGGCAGGCCAAACGCATCCCAGCCCATCGGATGCAGCACGTTGAAGCCGCGCATGCGCTTGTATCGCGCCACGATGTCAGTCGCGGTGTAGCCCTCGACGTGGCCGACATGCAGCCCGTCGCCCGACGGGTACGGGAACATGTCGAGCACGTAGTATTTCGGTCGCTCGTGGTCGACCTCGACGCGAAAGGTCTCGTGCTGCTCCCAGTAGGTCTGCCAGCGGCGCTCGATTGTTTGGTGGTCGTAGACCATTGGCGCGAAGCTATCAGGCCGACGGGCCCGGTGCCACGGCCTCCCACAAGCGCCATCAGTCGGGCGGGCACGCGGTGCCACTGCCCAGCAGCATTTTCGTGGCGTGAGCATCGAGGTCGTCGCTGGTGACCAGCACGCTCGTCGCCATCGTGGTCTCCGCGAAGCACTCTGACGTCGGCGCCTCCGGGGCCCGATCGGCGACGACCTCGACCTGGTATCGAGCGGCGCGCTCGATTCGCACACCGAGCGTGACCTCGGGATCGGTGAGCGGGCAGCTGAGCATGTCGCCGAGGATCGGCGGTGGATCGGCGGGCATGGTGCAGGGGGCCGGCGGCGGGTTTTCGCAACCCACTTGGACCGCCTGGAGCTGCGCTCCGATCACCCCCACGCCATCGCACAGCGTGTTGGACACGGTCGCGAGCAACACCGTGTGGGGAACGTCGTCTTGGACGCCGGTCGACGACGAACTCCCGCCGTCGACCTCTTGGCTCTGGCCATCGCTGCTCTCACACCCCAATGGGCCTGAGGCGGTGACGCCAACGAGCACCAGGCACCGGGCGTACCACGGTGAGGTCACGGCTCGAGGGACTGCACGGGACGACTTCGGAGACGCGGGCATCGCGGACAAGCCGACTCAGGGTACCACCCAAGTGGAGTCTTGGTGCCGGTGAAAATTCGCCGTTCCGTAGCCAGCACGATGCAATGAGCTATCATCGCACGTGATGTTCGTGCCGTTGATGGCTGGATGGGTGGTTTCGTGGGTCGCGCTCACTGCAGCGCCCGCCACGGACGCGTCGACACAACAAGGTGATACGGCCGCGCCCGCTGGGGCCGACGCGCCGGAGCCATCCGGATTCGATCGCGCGCGGGCCCTGTACCAGCAGGGCGAAGCGAGGTTCGCGACTGCCGACTTCGCCGGCGCCATAGAACTGTGGACCGAAGCGTTCTCGATCGTCCCGGACAGCACCGACGCGGCCCGCATCAAGGCCCTGCTCATCTACAACATCGCGACGGCACGCGAACGGGCCTACGAGGTCACGAACGACGTCTCACAGCTGCGCCAGGCCAAGATCCTGATGCAGGGCTATGCCCAGAGCATACCCGCGCTGTTTGGTGACAGTGCCGAAGGCGCCGACGAGGTCGTGAAGATCACGGAGCGCCTCAACGCGATCACCGCTCAGATCGACGCCTACGAGCGCAAGAAGGCCCGTGATCGGCGCTCGGCCAACCCCGGAGAGCGCTCCGACGACGGACCCCGCGACCCGGGGCGCGGCAGCAAGGCGTTGATCGGTGCCGGCGCCGGTGCCCTCGCAGTCGGCGTGGGCGGGCTCGCGATGATGGGCGCTGGCGTCGCCATGGGCAACAAGGCCAACGACATCGACGACCTCGAAGCGGACGACATCGATGGCCGGCGTGAGCAGTTCGATCGAGGGCGGACAGGCAACACGCTGGCGATCGCGGGCGGCGTGGTCGGGGGCGTGTTCGCGATCACCGGCGCGGTACTGGTTGGGATCGGCGCGAGTCGCAAGGCCAAAGCGAAAACGACCGCGCTCGCACCGTGGTTCGGACCGCGCGTGGTGGGATTGGGCCTGGGCGGCCGGTTCTAGCCGTCGGGCAGCGTTCCGTCCAAAAACAAAACGATGATGGCCTCGTTGATCTGCCACACAGCGGGGCCGTAAGCCGGAGTGACGCAGTGGACACAGTCGTTCCCGAAATCGAAGGCGATCTGAATCTGCTTCTCCGCGTG
>CANLQR010000460.1 GCA_947492135.1 Deltaproteobacteria bacterium
GCGTCTCGGACACCAGCGCGCGGACACCCGCGCGATCGAAGCCACTGGGGGGCGGGCTGACGACGATCGGCGCACCTGACGTGGGCGCATTGCCCGCTGGAGAAGGATCGCTCGGGACCATGACGCCGGCAGCTTACCAGCATGGCTGCCGGTCCCAGGTTGCGCCCAGCTGATATGCTCCGCCAGTGAGTCGCGCCTGCCTGTGGGTCGTCGTCGTCGCCACCTTGGGGTGTGAAGACACGAGCGACAACCGCAACCCGACCACGACGATGCCCACGACGCCCACGACCGAGAATTCCTCGACGGACGCCGTCGCGCCGAGCGAGTCGTCGAGCACCGCCGCAGAAGGTTCGACGACAACGCCCCTGCCGGGGGCTTGCGAGGATGACAGCGAGTGCCGACTGCACGGCGATTGCTGCACCTGCGAGGCGCTGCCGATCGACGCGACGCCCGAGTCCTGTGATCTGGAGTGCGATCGCACCAAGTGCGAGGACTGGGGCATCACCGAACTCTTGTGCTCGCACACCTGCTTGGTGCGTCTGGTCGAGTGCGACGCCACCTTGGTGGAATGCAGCGACCCGCCGCCCGACTGCGCCCAGGGGCTGCTGCCCAGCGTCGAGATGCGCTGCTGGACGCGGCACTGCGTGCCCGCCGAGCTGTGCGCCCTGGCCTGACGCGCTGCAGGCCCTCCCGGCGGTTTTGCCCGCGGTCGCCCCGATGCCTTCGGGTACGCTGCGGCGCCATGAGCGAGCTTCCCGACCTCCGAACCGACACCAGCGATCGCGTGCTCACCATCACGTTCGCGCGCCCGGCCAAGAAAAACGCCCTGACGCTCGCGATGTACGACGCGATGACCGCAGCCTTGGTGCGCGCACGCGACGACGCGCAGATCCGCGTGGTGCTGATCCGTGGCAGCGAGGGCTGCTTCACCGCCGGCAACGATCTGCTCGACTTCATGCAGAATCCGCCGACGAGCGCGGACTCTCCGGTCGGGCGTTTTCTCGAACTGTGGGTGAGCTTCCCCAAGCCGATCGTCGCCGCGGTCGAAGGCGTGGCGATCGGCGTCGGGACCACGATGCTGCTGCACTGCGACCTGGTGTACGCCGCGCCCAATACCCGTTTCCAGCTGCCGTTCGTGCCCCTGGGCTTGACGCCGGAGGCCGGCTCGAGCCTGCTGCTGACGCAACTGTGCGGGCATCAGCGGGCCGCAGAGTTACTGCTGCTGGGCGAGCCTTTCGACGGTGCTCGCGCGCTCGAGTTGGGCATGATCAACCGCGTCGTCGATCCCGAGGCCTTGCACGCCTGGGCCCGAGAACGGGCGCTGAAGCTGGCGACCCTGCCACCGGCGTCGATCCGACTGACCAAGCACCTCATGCGCGCGCCCACACGGGCCGCGCTCGAGGCGGCGATGCTCGAGGAGAGCACGCGGTTTTTCGAGCGGCTGCGCTCACCCGAGGCGGCCGAGGCCATGTCGGCCTTCTTTGCCCGGCGCACGCCGGACTTCTCGCGCTTCGAGTGAGCTTGCCCCGCGCGCGCGGCCGTCCGCACCCCCCCGCCCGCCCCGCACCCAAGGTACGGAACCATGCACTTGCGTCGGCGATCAAAGTCGGCCGCGCGGAAACGCGTCGATCCGCACCAGGGTCGGGCCGCGTATGGGGAGGCCAAGGCCGAGCTTGCGAAGGTCGACGAGGCCCTCCACCATACAGCGGCGAGACGATTCGCAAGTCCGGCGGTGCTTTCGATGCGAGCGGCGGACCTCCAGGGGGCAAACGAAGTGAAGGACCACGAGCGGACAAGCGCATTTCTGATGGTGTTCTCGGTGCTCGGCGCCTGCACGGCAGCGCCCTCGGATCTGGACGCCCAGGCCGAGACCGGGGTCGACACCGTGCCCGATCCTGGCACCAGCAGCGGCTCGAGTTCGACGGGTGCGGTCTCCACCACCGTGGCCACGACGCTCGACTCCTCGCCAGACGATGACGGCACCACCCACGTGCCCGGCGAGCCGCCGATCAAGTGGGACCTTGGCGTGCTGCCCGACCTCGAGGCCTCGACCTGTGGCGCGCCCACGGCGATCCCGTGCGACGGCGGCGATGACGACGACCCGTTTCACGCGATCGGGCTCAACTGCGGCATCGGACCGCAGGTCGACGGCGTGATCAACGGCGACCCGATGGCGTTCTACGTGCACGAGGGCAACCTCGGCACCTTCGAGCCGGCGCCGTTTCCCCCGCGCGAAGGCGACAAGTTCCTCATCATGTCCAGCGGCCACGCGGCGGACATGATCGTGCCGATGCTGTTCGCCTCGAATGACATCGCCGGATTCATCGACAACGGCGGGGACCCTCCCGCCCCGATCGCGGTGAACGCAGTTTCGCCGACCGACGACTGCGCCACGGATCCCGGGCTGGTCGGCGATGGCGACTGCTCCAACACGATCGAGGCCCAGTGGAATCAGGGCAGCGGCGCGTTCGACTACGTCGAGATGCGATTCACCGCAGAGGTGCCATTCGAGACCTACGGCTTCAGCTACGACCTCGCGATGTTCTCCACGGAGTACCCGAACTTCTACCAGTCGGGCTTCAACGATATGTACATCGGCTGGCTGGAGTCCGAGCTCTGGACCGGCAACATCTCGTTCGACGAGCTCGGCCAGCCGATCTCGCTCAACGCAGGCTTCCTCGACTACAAAGACGCCCCCAACCCATTCGATTGCCCCGGCGTCTGCGCAGCGCCCGAGCTCGCCGGTACAGCGATGATGGGCCACGCCGGCACCAAGTGGCTGACGACCACCGCAGGGGTCACTCCCGGCGAGGAGATCACGGTCGTGTTTGCCGTGTTCGACATGTCCGATCCGATCCTCGACACCGTGGTGTTGCTGGACAACTTCCAGTGGGGCTGTTCAGGCGGCGCCCCGGTGACGATCCCGGGCTAGCGTGCGCGCTCGTCGGCCGTGGCCTAGCCGCGGATCGCGGCGAGCACGGGCTCGAGCAGGGCGCCGTTGGTCGCGACGGCCTCGGCGGCCTTGTGGGTCGCGACCCCGTTCCAGTCGGTGAAGCTGCCACCGGCCTCGACGATGCACGGCATGCACGCGGCGTTGTCCCAGATGCTCATCACCGGATCGAGCACGATCTCCGCGCGTCCGGTCGCGACCAAGGCGTACGCGTAGGCGTCCGACCAGCCGCGGTCGAGCAGGCAACCCTCGCGAACCCGCTCGAAGGCGGCACCGCGCCCCCGCTCGTACATCAGCTTGGTGCCGCAGGTGCACAGCCGCGCGGCCGCGAGTTCGCGGGTGTCCGAGACCTTCGCGCGCCGGCCGTTCCAGTAGCAGCCTTGGCCCTTGGCCGCCCAGATGGTCTCACCGAGCGCCGGCAGGTGAATCACGCCAGCGACCATCTCGCCGTCGTACTCGAAGCCGACCAAGACTGCGTACAGCGGCACGCCGCAGATGAACGACACCGTGCCGTCGATCGGATCGAGGATCCAGCGGCCGCGTCCCCGACCGACGGTCTCCCCGAATTCCTCGCCCAAGATTCCATGCTCGGGAAATGCCGCGCCGATGCGTTTGCGCAGCCGCTCCTCCGCGCCACGATCGGCCGCAGTCACCGGCGAGCGGTCGGCCTTGAGCTCGTGGGGGGTGCCCGCGTTGAAGTAGCCGAGCGTGAACGAACCGGCGAGCTGGGCGCTCTCGACGGCGAAGGCAGTGAGTTCGCGAAGTTCCTGGGCGTCCATTACGGCGCCAGTGTAGCGGAACCCACTTCGCGAAGGCCGCCTTGGCGACGCTACGGGCAGTCGCTCGCGTAGCCGCCCCGGAACGTGCGGCCGCTGGCGAAGGTCAGCAGGTGGGTCTGCCCGCCGTAGGGTCCGTACGTATAGAGGTTGTTGTCGTCGACGAGCGTGGTGCCCGAGGGCTGCGGACAGCCGCCCAAGCAGGTCCAGTTGCCACCATCGAACGTGTCGAACGCGACCGGCATCGGGAAGTAGGTGGTGTTGGTCGCGCGGACGCCCGTGCCCTCGGGGGCGTCGGGTGCCTGCTCGGCGTCGAGCAGCGCTTGGTACACGTCGCGCACGATCACGACCGGGTCAGACGCGCCCAGCGGAATCGCCTCGAGCTCGGCCTCGCCCCGCCAGGTGCCGCCCAGGTGCACACCTGCGGTGCTCAAGCGAATGTAGGACTCGCCGGCATAGGGCGCGGCTTCGGTGATCCGCGACGGTGCGGCCAGGGCCAGATAGCTGTCCACGCCACCACCTTGCAGCGAGAAGCTCATGCGCAGACGAAATGGCGGATCGAAGCTCTCTCCGAGCACAGCCTCGGTGTCCCACGGCAATTGGCGATCCCAGACCTCGACGTGCATGACCACCTGCGCGCCCTCGACCCAAAGGTGGCCCGACGCGACGGTCGTGTCCGCGCAGTCGGCCGAAGTCTCGGTCCAGACGAAGTTGCCCATGTCGTCGATGTCGAGCACCGAGTCGAATCCTGCAGGCTGATCCCAGTTGAGACCCCACACGCCGACCAGATCGAGATCGAGGATGTTGGTCCCGAACGCGGGCGCATCGGGGAAGCCTCCGCCGCCGCTGTCGGTATCGCCGGTGGTGGTGCCATCGGTGGTGGTGGCATCCGTCACCGTCGCGTCGGTCGTCGTTCCGTCGGTCGTCGTTGCGTCGGTCGTCGTTGGGTCGGTCGTCGTTGCGTCCGTCACCGTCGCGTCGGTCGTCGGCTCGTTGGTCGTCGGCTCGTCGGTCGTCGGCTCGTCGGTCGTCGTCGCGTCCGTCACCGTCGCGTCGCTCGTGGTCTCGGGCGTCGTCGTCGACACCGTATCGGTCAGATCCGTGGACGCGCTCGTGACGTCCGAATCCGTCACCGTATCGAACGTGGTCAGCGTGTCGGTGCTGATCGTGGTGTCCGGCTCGCTGGGGTTGCTGCTGACGTCGAGGACGGTGTCCCCGATCTCCGCGCTGGAGCTGAACCCGGTCCCGTCGGTCCCTCCGGTCCCTCCGGTGACCGCCTCCGAGACGTCGTCACTGCAGCCGATCACGACCCAGGGCAACCAAGCAAGTGATAGTCGACGACTCATGCAGCGTGCCATGGCCACAGTATCGTCCGATCGTGTGCCGGACTTCATGGATTTGGCGCTGACGTTCCGCAGTGGGCCGCGGGGAGGTTCGATCGGACCATCCCGCGCCGGCCCGGACTCAGTCCCGAACGCCACTCGCGGGCCCTCTCTGGCTGGGCCCAGAACGTCGTTTGCGTGGCGGCAACGCCGTCGTCTACGCTGCGGGGCATGACGACTGCGTTGCAGCAAGCTGTGGCCGCCGCGATCGCGGCCGCGCTGCCCCCGGAGGCGGGACTGGATGCGAGTGCGGTCGCCGACGCGCTCACCCGACCTCCCGACGCCGAGCTCGGCGACTTCGCGTTTCCCTGCTTCAAGCTGGCCAAGTTGCTCCGCAAGGCACCGCCCCAGATCGCCACAGACCTCGTACCGGCGCTCGCCGCGGTGCCGCTGTTCGCGGCGGTGCGAACCGCGGGCGCCTACCTCAACGTGCGCTTGGATCTGGGCCGCGCTGCGGCGTTGGTCCTGCCCGCCCTGGCCGCCGGCGGTCCGCCAGCCGCGACGCCACGGACCGAGCGCGTGATGGTCGAGTTCTCCCAGCCCAACACGCACAAGGCCTTCCACGTCGGACATCTGCGCAACGTTTGCCTCGGGGATGCCCTGGTCCGCCTGCTGCGGGCGGACGGCTTCGAGGTGATCTCCGCGAACTACCTCGGCGACGTCGGCGCTCACATCGCCAAGTGCCTGTGGTGGTACCTCGACGTGCTCGAGCCCGAGCAACGCACGCCACCGGACACCGCGCGGGGAGAATGGCTCGGTGAGCTCTACGCCTGCGCTTCGAATCGCCTCGACGATCTCGCCGACGCCGCGAAGGCCGGGGACCTCGCAGCCGGCGAGGCGCTCGCAGCCGCGCGCGCCCGGACCACGGAGATCCTGCAAAAGCTCGAGGCCCGCGACCCCGAGCTCACTGCCGTGTGGCTGCAGACCCGTGCGTGGTCACTCGCAGAGTTCGACGACATCTACCGCTGGTGCGGGATCGCGTTCGATCGGGTGTTCTACGAGAGCGAAGTCGATGAGGCGGGACTCGCGTTGGTCGAACAGTTTCTCGAAAAGGGCGTGTTCGTCCAGAGCGAGGGTGCAGTCGGCATCGTCAACGACGAGGTCAAGCACATGCCGTTCTTCATGCTGCGCAAGCGGGATGGCACCAGCCTGTACGCGACCAAGGACCTTGCGCTGGCCCGACTCAAGTTCGAGGAGCATCACATCGATCGCTCGATCTACGTGGTCGACACCCGCCAGAGCGACCACTTCCGCCACGTGTTCCTCACCCTGGCCAAGATGGGGTTTGCCCAGGCCGCGCGTTGTGAGCACGTGCCGTACGAAATGGTCGAGCTCCCCAACGGCCCGATGG
>CANLQR010000461.1 GCA_947492135.1 Deltaproteobacteria bacterium
AGCCCTCGATGATTGCGGGCCGTCCCCCAGGGAGGTCGGCGATGCAGCCACCCGCGTCACCAGGGACGCGTCGCACGACCTCGACCGACACCGCGGCACCGGCGGCAGCAGCCTCGAGATGTGCCCCCAGGACCACCGGATCGAGCGACGCTCCGACATTGTCGACGTTGGAGATCAGGATGTGCTCGACCCCGCGGTCACGCAGTGTCGCGAGCGTTCCACTGGTGCGCAGTCGCGCCAGGGTGTCCCCGTGGCCCGGCGCGGCGTACAGCGTGCTGTCATCGAACTGTTCCGCTTCGGCCAGCATCGCCAGCGGAGTCCCGTCGGGCAGGACCCGCGGCATGATCGACTGGCTGAACCACAAGCGATCGTCGGGGCGAAGGCCTGCCCAATCGATGCCATCGACGTGCGCGCGACTGGTGGCCTCGGTGGCGAAGCTGTGCATCAGCACCACCGGAATCGAGCAGCCCAAGGCATCGGCACGCTGTTTGACCTCGGCGAGCTTCACCGCGAGAAAGCTGGTGCGGGCATGGCCGTCGACCACCGGCACCACGCCCTTGGCGCCTCCGCCGAATCGCGTTGCCATCCCACCATTGAGCACGAGGACTGCGACCTGGCCGGCTCGCAGCGCCGCGAGCCCGAGCTCGGTTCGTCGCGCGTGCGACGGGTTGCTGGCGGCACCCGAGGTCCGCAGATCAATCGGCGCCGTCGCCAGCGGCGTCGGTGCGCGTGCCAGCCGATTCGCGGCCGGCTCGAGCTCGCCAGTCACGACCCGCCGACGGAGATCGGCGAAGGCCGCGAGATCGAAGGCATGGTGGGCGACGCTGCTGCGGAGTTCCACCACCGATCGGTATCACGAACGGTGTGCGACCCCAAGGCTAGGAGCACGCCGCGCTCGCCCACGCTCGGGTGACTTCAGACCGAGCTGGAAAGGGACCGCGCTAGAAGGGATCGATCGCTCGCACGCGGCGAATCCCCGGCACCCCACCAAATCTGACCTCCTCGCCCGAACCAGGCAGCAGCGAGGCTGTCGCGGTTGGCCGTGCCGCGCGGGGCGGATCGAGCGGGGCCGCATCGAGCACTTCGTCTCCCAGCAGCGGCTCCATCTGCCGCCGACGGTCCAGCGGCGCCTCGACGTCCTTCAAGATGATGGGTTCGTCCTGCTCGCCGTCCTCGAGAGCATCCTCGAGGTCGAGCTCGGCCCGCGACGACGCGAGCACGCTGTCGAGCTCGCGGGGCTTTGGCGACGACATCGAATCCGACGCGAGCGCAGGTCTGGAGGGCTCAATCGCCGTGCTCGGGGCCGTGCCCAACCACAGACCAGCAACCAACGCGATCGCGATCGCGCCAGCCCCCAGCGCGCTGGCCATCCAGCGCGCCGGCTCGAGCTTGCGCTCCATGAGCGTCGGCTGGGCGAGGTAAGTCTTGCGCCGCGCGGCGAGCAAGTGCTTGCGCCGCGGTGGTCCACCAAACGCGTCGATGGCCTCGATGACCCCGCGCGGCGTCGCGGCGGCGAGCACGAGCACATCTCCGGCGGCGTCGGGATCCAGGGCCTCGCGCAGGCGAGTCCGGGTCGCGCGATCAGCCCCCTCAGGGGCCCAGATCACGCGCAGCACCTCGGCGCTGGCGGGCTGTTGCAGGCCCTCGCGAGCCTCCGGGCCCGTCAGCAGCACAACCTCATAGCCGCGGGTGTGGAGAGCATCGACGATGCAGCAGGCTGCCGGTCGCAGCTCTTCGGCGCAGAACAGCCGCACGCGGCGCTGGCCTGCGTGCCACTGGGCCTGCATCACGGCGGCGGCAATCATTCGTTGGGTCACGGTCCGTTGCGTCACGAACAGGACGGTGGCGGAATCGATTCGCGGGGCCAAAAAAACCGAGAGCGCACGGCTGCACGTCCGAGCCACTGTGCACGTGTGCACGTGGTCAGGCCGGCCAAGCTGCGACCATCAGTCGTGTGCTGGTGGCCGCGAGTATCCTCGTTCGATCGACGTCGACATCCTCGCGCGCCGGCTCGCCGGATCGTGGTGACAGGCCTCGCGGTCGGCGGCGCCGAGATCCTGCGGCACGGCACCAAGCGGCGATCTCGCGGTGCCCTACGGTGACAACGTACCGGGCGGCCCACTCTAGCGGGGCGCCAGAGGCTCTTTGGGCCCTCCCGGCGCGGGCTCGTGGTTGGTGTTATGCTCCGCGCCCGGTCCAGGCCGCCATGCCGTGTGGGTGCGAACGCGCCCCTTGCAGGCGAACATCCAAGCCGACCACGCCTTCTTCACACTCCATCGAGACATTCGCACGTGGCACAATCCGTCATCGTCGTCAACGCAGACGGCCCCGACAAGCGGGTCGCCCTCATCGAACATGGGATCCTATCGGAGCTGTATCTCGAGCGCGAGCGCGCCCGCGGTACGGTCGGCAACGTCTACAAGGGTCGGGTCTTGCGGGTACTGCCCGGCATGCAGGCTGCCTTCGTGGACATCGGCGAGGAGAAGGCCGCGTTCCTCTACGCCGGCGACATCGCCCAGCCCAGCGACGCGGTCACCGAGGGTGACGAAGATCTGAGCGAGGGCGGGCTGCCGCAGCGCCGCGGCAAGCCCCCGGACATCGCAACGCTGGTTCGGCCCGGCCAGGAGATCCTGGTTCAGGTCGTCAAAGATCCGATCTCCAACAAGGGCGCTCGCATCACCTCGTACATCTCGTTGCCCGGTCGCAACGTCGTGTTCATGCCGACCGTCAGCCACATCGGAATTTCGCGGCGGGTCGGCACCGAGCGTGACCGTCGGCGCCTTCGTCGGCTGGTCGAGCAGGTCCGCCCGCCCGGCGCCGGCTTCATCGTCCGCACCGTCGCCGAGGACGCGACCAACGGGCAGGTCCGTGCCGACATGGACTACCTGCTCAAGCTGTGGATGAACATCAAGGCCAACGAGCGGCTGCACCGCGCACCGGTGCTGCTGTACCGCGATCTCGACCTGGTGCTGCGCATCGTGCGGGACAATCTCAGCCCCGATCTCGACCGCGTAATCACCGATGATCGTGCGCAGCACGAGCGCCTCAGTCGGTTCGTGAAGGCCTTCTTGCCCAACTACGCCGACAAGATCGAGCTGTATGAGGGTCGCGAGCCCATCTTCGATGGCTACGGGATCGAGGCCGAGATCGACCGCGCGCTCGAACGCCAGGTCACGCTCAAGAGCGGCGGAACCCTGATCTTCGATCAAGGCGAGGCGCTCACGGCGATCGACGTCAACACCGGCAAGTTCGTCGGTTCCAAGGGCAAGACGCTCGAAGAGACCATCACCCAGACCAATCTCGAGGCTGCCGACGAGATTGCCGACCAGTTGCGGCTGCGCAACCTCGGCGGGCTGATCATCATCGACTTCATCGACATGGACCGTGAGTCCAACCGCCGCAAGGTCTACCGCAAGCTGCAAGATGCGCTGCGCAAGGATCGCGCGAAGGCCCACATCACCAAGATCAGCGAGATGGGTCTGGTGGAGATGAGCCGCAAGCGGACCCGCGAGAGCCTGCAGCGCATGCTCACTTCGCCGTGCGTCTCGTGCAATGGCAAGGGCTACACCAAGAGCACGTCCACGGTGGCCTTCGAGATCTTGCGACACATTCGTCGCGAGGCCGGCCACATCCCCGGTGAGGCGATCATCGTCAACGTCCACCCCGAGGTTGCCGACCTCATGCGCGGCCCCGAAGCGGTGGCCGTCGACGATACCGTCAAGCGCGTGCAGCGGGCCATCGAGGTCCACGCCCGCAAGGGGTTCCATCCCGAGCACTTCGAGGTCAAGGGCAAGACCCCAGGCAAAGGTCCGGGTGGTCGCGGTCGCGACGGTGACGACGACTGATGACCGCGGACGATGAGCGCGACCGCGAGAGACGCCGTACCGAGCGAGTCGCGGTCAACGCCGAGTTCGCCGCGATGCCGTCGATGGTGTACGTCAGTGATGTGTCGGAGCACGGCGTCTTCGTGCACACCGAGCGGTTGGTCCCGGTCGGCACAGCGCTGCAGGTTCGTTTCACGGTGCTACTCGACGATCCGGTCGTGATCACGGCGCGCGGCCGTGTGGTGCGGCATCAAGCCGACCCCAAAGGGGTCGGGATCCAATTCACCCAGCTCGAACCCTTGATGGTGCTTCGCCTCGAGGACATCGTCGCCAAGCAACGTCCGCGCGACCTCCTGGTGACCGCGACGGCCGCCGAGTCCATGCGCCGGACCTCGCCACCGCCGCCACCGCCGCCATCCCCGGGAGGCACGACGCGGGTGACCAGGCCGCCCACGGCCGAGTCCGCCCAGCCCGAGTCACCGCTCGAGGTCGAGGAGTTCGACGCCAGCCAGACGCTGGTCAAGCTCCAGGCGGTCGACGTGGAAATCCTCGACGACGACGACGAGTTCGAGGACGATCCCGGGACGAGCGGCGCACGGGGTCCAGGTCGATGAGCATCGGGAAGCGATTGCTGGATCTCGCGAGAGCGAGCGTGACCGATTTTCGACTCGCGTTCGAGCGCGATGAGGATCGCGAGCTGCTCGATGCCCAGCGCGCGGCTGATCGCGAGCAAGAGGCGCAGCAACAACGCGAAGCTGGCGAGACAGCCGACGACACCACCGTCGGCAAGCGGGCGGGCCGAGGCGCCCGCCGCATCAAAGACGCCGCCGAAGAGGCTTGGGATCGCGCGTTCGAGGCCGCTCGTGCCCGCGCGGGCGTTCGTGGTGGGCCGCCGAGCGACCCGTCGGCGGATCGTCGGCGATGGTACCGCACGCTCGAGCTCGAACCCGGTGCCGACCTGCAGCAGGTGCGTCGCGCGTATCGCCGGCTGATGAAGCTGTATCACCCCGATCGTTTCGCCAACGATCCCGAGAAGCTCGAGGTCGCGACCGCGGTGACTCGCAAGGTAACCGAGGCCTACAACGGGCTGACCCAGCTACTCGGCGGCTGACGAAGGACTAGACCATGGCAGTTACCAAGGGTCGCCGCGTTGCGGCTTCGGGGGCGAGATTCGATCGCCATGCGTACTACGAGCGCGCGGTTCAGGACCCCGAGACCGACGCGGCGATGCTCGCGAAGCTGTTCCGCCGCTATCGCACGCGGCTTCCCACCCGGCTGCGCGAGGACTTCTGCGGCACCGCGACGTTGTCGGCGCACTGGGTCCGCGGTCAGGCTGGTCGCACCGCCACGGCGGTCGACCTCGATGGTCCAACGCTCGAGTGGGGGCGTCGACACCACCTCGAGGGGATCGAATCCAAGGTCCAGCTGATTCAGGGCAACGTGCTCGACGGCGAAGGTCCCAAGGCGGACATCAGCTGCGCGATGAACTTCAGCTACAGCATCTTCAAGACCCGAAGTGCGCTGCTGCGCTACTTCGAGGTCGCCCGCACCACGCTCGTCAAAGACGGCGTGTTCGTGATCGACACCTGGGGTGGCTGGGGCGCGATTCGGCCCGAGTGCGAGCGCAAGAAGATCGGCGAGTTCTACTATGAGTGGGACCAGGTGCGGTTCGATCCGTTGACCAACGAGATCCTCTGTCAGATCCACTTCGAGCTTCCCGGCGGCATCCGGATCGATCGCGCGTTCACCTACGACTGGCGGCTGTGGAGCGTGCAGGAGCTGCGCGAGCTGTTGCTCGAAGCCGGGTTCTCCAAGGTCCACGCCCTGTGGGAGCGCACCGACGAGGACGGCGACGACACCGGGGTCTTTTTCGAGCCCCGACGCGTGAACAACCAAGAGAAGTGGTGGACCTTCATCGTCGCCGAGCGATGAGACCGGAGCATCTTCGTGGCACGAACCAAGACCACCCCAAAATCCAGGCCTGCGGCGAAGGCCAGGACCAAGCCAAAGCCAAAGCCCAAAGCCAAAGCCGCTGCCAAGCCCACGCAGGCCCAGCGCGCCGACAAGCACGCGCTCTACCAGGGCTCGGTCCAGGTGCCCGAGGCCGACATCGAGATCTTCGACGACATCTTCATGAAGCTCCGCGGGCGGCGGCCGCTGACGATGCGCGAGGATTTCTGCGGCACCGCCTACTTGTCGTGCACCTGGGTCGCCAGCCACCCCAAGCGCCGGGCGATCGGCGTCGATCTCGATCGCCCGACCCTCGACTGGGGTGAGCAGCACAATGTCGTCAAGCTCGCTCCCGCCCAGCGCAAGCGGCTACAGCTACTCGAGGGCAACGTGCTCGATGGACTCGGAGATCGCACCGAGCTGACGTGCGCGCTGAACTTCAGCTACGCGGTCTTCAAGACCCGAGACCTCCTGCGTCGCTACTTCGAGTCGGTCCGCGAGCGCTTGGTCGACGATGGGGTGTTCATCACCGAGCTCTACGGCGGGACCGAGGCGATCATCGAGCTCGAAGAGGAGCGTCGCTGCAGCGGATTCACCTATGTGTGGGAGCAGGCCCACTACAATCCGATCAACCACGACGCGCTGTGCCACATCCATTTCCGCTTCAAGGACGGCTCGGCGA
>CANLQR010000462.1 GCA_947492135.1 Deltaproteobacteria bacterium
GAGCACGTCGGTGTCCTCGAACTCGAGCTCGTCGAGGCCCAGGTCACTGTCGGACCGCGCGTTGTGGCCGGTGAACTTGATCACCGCTCGGCCCCCGACCGTGCTCTCCACAGCCGGGTTCGTCGTCCACTCCTCGGAGATCCCGGCCATGCCCGGGTTGTAGACCGAGCCCAGCTGCTCGACGACGGCCCAGCCGTCGGCCTGCCTGCCGACGATCATGAGGTTCTCCTCGCCGATCCCGCTGATCGTGTATCTCGCGATCTGAAAGTCCGGGACCCCCGCCGGCGCGAGCGTGCAGCTCTCCTGCTCCGGCGGCGGGCGATCTTCGGGATCGATCGATGCCGTCAGGCACGCGCAGATCGAGGCCTCGGGCGCCGGTGTGTTGCATGGCAGCGAGTTGCCAGCCACGGCGGTCGCGGCCAGGCCGGCGAGGCGCTGCTGCACGGTCTTGTTGGGCCGCACCGCAATCGAGTCCTCGTACGCGGCGCGTGCAGCCGCGAGATTCCCACTGGCCTCCTCGGCGCGGCCGAGGTTGTACAGCGCGGCGCCCTTGACCTTGGGCGCGGTCGCGGCCCGCACGCTCGCCGTCGCGGCCTCGCGGGCCCGCTTGTAGTCGCCGGCCGAGAACGCGGCCCACGACAGCTCACCCAGGGCGCGATCGTCCCCGGGAATCGCGACGAGCGCCGCGTCGAGCGCCACGATCGCCTCGGCCCACTTCTTCGCCTTCGCGAGCTTGCGGCCGGCCCCCAAGCGCAGGTGGTACTCGGCGCGCGCCGCCGGGGTCACCGTCGCGCGCGCCGCAGCATCGGCCTTGGCGTCGGTCGCCTTCGCGTCGGTCGCCTTCATGTCGGTCGCCTTCGCGTCGGTCGCCTTGGTGCCGGTCGCCTTCGCTTCGGGCACCTTCGCGTCGGACTTCGGGGTCGCGGGTCCAACGTTCGGATCGTGCTTCGCTGGAGTCGCCGCGCCGGGAGCCGGCGTGGCCTTGTCGTCGCAGGCTGCGATCATCACGAGGACCAGGGCGAACCGCGGAAACCGATGCATGCGGCATCCTACCCTGATGTGACGCTACCCCCGCAAAGGGGCCGCCCGTGCCCGCGGGCGTGCGCAGTGCCTCAGAAGTTGCAGCTCTGTTCGCAGCTCGAGCCGTTGCACGACCAGCAGCACTGATAGCAACCGTAGTCGTCACATGCGGTCTCGCAGCCCGAGCATGCCGAGGGGTCGCAGCTGGGCGCGCCTCCGCCGGTGCCGCCGCCTCCGCCCTCGCAGTCGGCGACGTCCGTGCCGTCGACACACCAGCCGGTGCCCTCGGGCTCGTCGCACTCGCCATCACCGGTGTAGGCACACGAGGGCGCCTCGGCGCCGGGATCGTCCTCGCCGAAGCACACCGTCATCGCGCGGTAGCTGTCCCAGCAATCGACGCCGAACCAGGACTCGCAGCCGACGTCCTCGCCACACGCCGCGAAGAACTCCACCTCCTGCGCGCAGGTGTACCAGACGCTGTGGGGGTCGCGGTCGCTCGCACACACCGATGCAACGTCGGCGTCGGTGACCTCGTCGGACGCGAAACACTCGGTCATCAGGTCCGAGTACGTGCGCGCGTGCTCCTGACATGCGCTTTCGCGGGGCTCGACCGCACTCGGCTGCGGGTAGTAGGGAACGTCCTGCTCAGGATGCTCGTCCCTCTCTTGGTCGCAGGCGAGCGAGAGCAGGAGTCCACACAGGGCGAGCGGGGCACGCAGCGTCTTCATGGTCGAGTAGTGGGCCACTCCGCGATTTCGATCCCGGCCGGGGCCGGCCTGGGTGCAGTTCTCGCCGGGCGTTGGCTGCGCCGTGGGCCAGATGGCGATTTTTTCCGGGCTCCCGCAGCCGCAATTGGCTACGGTGCGGGGGATGATCCGCGGATTCCGGGCGCCGCTCCACCTGCGGTGGGCTTGCGCTGGCGCGCTGCTGGGGCCCAACGCTGGCTGTTTGGACGGGCTATCCGGCGATGATCCCAGCACCGACGGTGGCTCCGAGACCGAAGTCACCGAGGGCACACCCGACGGCGCGCCGCAGCGACGCCCGTGCACCGACGTTTTTGGACCCGGCGTCTCCGAGCAGTACGGTCGCCTCGACGGAATCCTCGTGGCCGTCGTCGACACGACGACCAGCAACTGCCGCGCCGACAGCGATCATCTCCACCTCCAGATCGACGCCGGTGCCGGCATCATCGACGTCGCCGTCAACCTCGACACCCTGGTGGTGCGCAAGGACCACCCGCCGATCGACGTTTTCTCGACGGGCTGGCATCTCGACACGTCGTTGGACTACGCGAACACTCTGGGTGTCCACGCCGAGGACTTCACGGCGTACTCGGTGGCCGGCTTGCAGAAGCTCGTGGTCGACGCGCTGTCGGAGGCGAACCATGTGTCGGTGTACGCCACCGGCTACGCGGGCGATGGCGTGCACGACGTCCACAAGAAGAAAGGGTTCCGCGACGGCGCGATCGTCATCAGGCCCACCGAAGCCGCAGCCCAGTTCATCTTGTTCCGGTTCGCCGATCAGGCGTTCTAAAGTGTCACTCGCGGGGCCTATTGCCCCTGACAGCGTGGGCCCTGGCCCTCACAGCTCAGGCGGATGTGCAGATGAGCACGGTGGCCGGGCTCGTGGCGGATGATTGCGGTCGCATCGAACGCATCCGGCCACTGAAACCAATGCTCGAGCACCTCGGCGTGGACGCCTGCCCGTGCCGCCGCGCGATGCAGGTGGGCCTGGTGGCCATGCTCGAGAAACACGTAGGTGACGTGTCCAGTCTCGAGGAAGCTGTGGACCAGCGCCCAGGTCGCGTCCCAGTCGACCTGCTCGGGCGCAAAGGGCAGCGTCGTGCGATCGAGACCATCCGCGAGGATCAGCCGGATGTCGAGGTCACGACCGCTGCGATGCGACGCGTGGGGAGCGAATGCTCCACCACGCGGCAGGCTGATGTCGCCGATGATGACCTCGTCGTCGATCCCGCGATCGCGCCGCAGCGCCGTGAAGGCGGCGGCGATCGTTCGTAGCGTCTGCGTGCTCGCGAACGATCGCGTCGCATCGCGTCGCGTGTACGCTCGCGGATCAAAGGGCAGCTGGATCCCTCCGCCGAGCGAACCGGCGTCAGGGGTGCCGATGCTCGCGCCGCCCTCGGGAATCGACGCTTGGGTGGCGCCGGTCCCCATGATGGCGAGGCCTTGCGACCCGGGCAGCCCGAGCAACTCGTCGTCGCCGATCTCGAGGTCTCCGACCGCAAGGATCTCGTGCTCGTCTGCCCCGGGATCGCCGACGAGCTCGGCAGCGATCGCAGGCCCGGCGACCCGGGTGGCAGCGCGCGCGGGCTCGCTGCCGAGATCTGCGCGGAGGTCGGCCTCGGAGGTGGTCGCGACGCCTGGCTCGGTTTCGTCGCGGGCACACGCCATCAACGCCGTCAGCGTCCATGCTCGTGTCCGGTTGCCGCACCGCGCCATGACCCCGACGGTAGCAGTCCACCCCGGGGTCGACGAAAGAAGCGGCAAGGCCTCGTGCGGGAGCGCCGAGGTTGCCAAGCACGGCCCGATCGTCGGTCAGCGCAGGGTCGCGGTGACCTCGAGCGTGTGCCCGTCGGCCCGCTCGAGCCTGGCCAGGACCATCGTCTTGCCGCGTCGCGCGGCAGCCCGCGCCTCGACCGACAGATCCTCGCGCGCGTTGCGGTCGGGGCTGCAACGCAGCTCGATGACCAGCTCATCGCTGCGGCTGTCATGGGCGGTCTCGACCTCGCAAAAGCGCCGAGCCTCCCCACCCGCGACCCACAGGTGGACCTTGCCCTGGTCGGATAGCTCGATCTGCGTGCGGGTCGGCCGCTCACCACGCGCGCGCTCGGTGATGGTGATCTGGACGCTGTGCGCATCGCGGTGCAGATCGACAGGGTTGGACGGGGCGCGGGTGTTTCCAAGTAGCAGGGGAAAGAGCAGCTCGGCGAGGATGATGGGGGCGTTCATGGTCCACGCTGCGAGAGCAACGATCGTGCCGAAGCCCAGCGCCCGCGCGAAGCCACGGGTTCCCTGCGATCGCCGTGGGTGCAGCAGTGCCATCGCTGCGCCCCCGACCAGCTCACAGCGACACATTGTCCTGACTCCGACACGCCGTCGCCACCGCGCGAGGACCCAGAAAACCGTCTACGATGAGCCGTTGGCCGACGACAATCACGTCCTGCTGTGCACCTGCAGCGATGCGGCAGAGCTGCAGATGGTGCGTGCGGCACTCGAGGCCCGCGGAGTCCCGGTTCGGATCGAGGGTGCCGCGATCCACGGCGTGCTCGGCATGCTCCACGGTGCAGCTCTCGCGCCGCGCGTGCTGGTTCCCTCACTCTGGCGGTCGACGGCGAAGGCGATCGTGACCGACATCGTCGGTCCCTTCGATGACGATCTCGGCGAGGCGTCCGCCGGCAAGACCAAAACAGCCCTGCCCTTTCGCGCGGAAGCCGTCGAACAGGATGGAGGCGACGATGACCAAGCCGACGACGACGAAGCCGACGACGACGACATCGACGATGCTCTGGTGCCCGTCGCGCCGGCGCGCCGTTCGTTCGCAGTGCCGCTGATGCTCGGGATGCTCGGACTACCCTGGGGCTTTGGTCACATCTACGCCCGCCACCCAGGTCCGGGCGCCGCATTGATGGTGCTCGCGGGAGGCGCCGCGGCTGCCTGGCTGGCAGGCGTGCCATTCGCCGGCCTGGCACTCATCGCGGTCGGACTCATGGACATCGTCGGTTCGATGCTGCTGATCGCCCGCTACAATCGCGCGCTGCCGCAGCAGGTCTGAAAGCGCACGGCGAGTGCACGAACGCTGCACTGCTGTACTATCCCGCCCCATGCAAGGCCTGCCCAGCCAAACGGCGATGATGGTCGCGGCCTACCGCGCTCGAGCTTCTGGCTCGGCGTCGCCGCTGTTCACCGATCCCTGGGCCGACGCGCTCGCGGGCGAGCAGGGCTACGCACTGGCCCGACAGATGGATGGTTTGCAGCCCGAGATGGAGCTGTGGATCGCCGTACGCAGCGCATCGATCGATCGACACCTGCGCCACCTCCTGGGGCCGCGATGCGGGTTCTCGCAGGTGATCATCCTGGGCGCCGGCCTCGACACGCGCGCGGCCAGGCTGGCGAGCGAAGGCGTTCGCTTCTTCGAGGTCGATCACCCCGCGACCCAAGCCGAGAAGCGCCGCCGAACCGCCGAGTTGCCCGGATTCCCCACGTCAGCGGCGACCTACGTACCCTGTGATTTCGAGCGCGACGATTTTCTCGACGGTCTCGTCTCTGCAGGGTTTCGTCCCGACCGCCCGGCGGCCGTGGTGTGGGAAGGCGTGGCTTGCTACCTCACCGAAGCTGCGGTGCGCGCGACGCTGCGGCGGATCGCGACCGGCTGCGAGGCCCGAACCAGCATCGTGTTCGATACCATCGGCAAGAAGATGGTCGCGGGTTCGTCGACCAACGAAGCGGATCGCAATACCGGGCTCATGGTCGATGCGTTGAGCGAGCCTGTGCGTTGGGGAGTCGACGACCCGTTGCCGCTGCTGTTCGAGGAAGGATTCCGCAAGATCGTCGTCACGACGTTCGACCAGGCCACACTCGAGTTGACCGGCACCTACGATCGCGCGCGAAGGTGGCGATTTCAGCTGCTGGTCACGGCGAGCGTCGCGGCCCCGCAACGCGACGGGACTGCGCTGTGACGCTCGTCCTCGTCCACGGGTGCGGCACCGACTGCCACTTCTGGGACGAGCTACTGCCGCAGCTCGACGGACTCGAGATCCTGGCGCCGTCGCTCCCGGGCCGCGCAGACTCCGGCACCGAGCCCATGCCGACCGCGCCCATGCCGACCGCGCTCGATGCGGCGCTATGGCTGCGATCGTACCTGGCGCAGCGATCGGTGCAGCGCGCCATCGTGGTTGGGCACTCCTTTGGCGGCGGGATCGCGATCGAGTTCGCACTGCAACCGGGCGCCGAGGGCATGCCCTCGCTCGACGGCCTGGTGCTGGTGTCCACGGGTGCTCGGTTACGGGTCGCGGCACCGATCCTCGAGGCCGCACGAGCCGCAGCGCAGTCGGGCGTCCCCGCCGATCTCGGCCGATTCAGCTACCAGCACGACGCCGATCCCGCGCTGGTCGAGCGCATCGAGGCCAAGGCCCGCAAGACCCCGGTCGCGACGACGCTGTGCGACTGGCTCGCGACCGACGCATTCGATCGGCTTTCCGATGTAGGCAAGGTTCGCACCCGCACCTTGGTCGTTGGCGGCACCGAGGATCGGCTGACGCCACCGAAGTACAGCGAGTACCTCGCGCGCACGATCGCAGGCGCCACGCTCGCGCTGATCCCTGGCGCAGGCCACATGTTGCCCATCGAGCACGCCCGCGAGCTCGGCGCGCAGCTTCGGCAGTTTGTCCGCACGTC
>CANLQR010000463.1 GCA_947492135.1 Deltaproteobacteria bacterium
TGCCCGGTCTGGTGCCGCCGTTGCGAGAGAATCCCGTCGCCGTGGTCGCGCCACCTCGGGGATCGACGGCGAAGTTGCTGAAGTTCAGCGTCGGCCTGCTGGTGGCGTTGGTCGCGCTGCTGGGCTACATCGCGCTGACCTGACCGAGACGTCGCTGTCGTCGCCGGCGGGCCGAGCGCGATGCTCAGCCCTCGGGGGTCGGGTTGATGACACCCGTGCCCGTGCCGCCCAGATACGCATAGCTATCCGCCTGGTCGAAGCCGACACGACTGCAACGATAGCATCGCGCGGCGAAGGCCCGCTACTTCTCGAGCGTCACGTATCTTCGCCGCCCCTTGATGGCCGTGCGCTGCAGGTGCACCAGCGCCGCGGCGCCTAGCTCTCTGCGGATCGCCACATAAGTGGCGCGCTCGCCGACATCGATCTTGCCGATGCTCTCGGCGGCGAGTCCACCCGCGCTCGTGCAAGCGCCCAGCACATCGCCTGGACGGAGCTTGTCCTTGCGCCCAGCGTGGATGCACAGCGTGACGCTCGGTGCGACCCAGGGCCCCAACGCCGAGTCGTCGTCGTCCACGGACTCGGGCATGCGTCCCAACATCGCCGTGATGCCAGCGAAGGCCTCGATTGCGTGCAGCCGCGCGAGGTCATCCTCGGCGACCAGGCTCATCGCGACGCCGGGTGCGCCCGCACGGCCGGTGCGACCGATGCGATGCACGTACACCTGCGGATCGAATGGCAGCTCGACGTTGACCACTGCGCCGAGCCCGGTCAGGTCGAGTCCCCGGGCGGCGACGTCGGATGCAACCAGCACACCGGTGCTGCCGTTGGCGAAGCGTGCGAGGATGGCCTCGCGTTCGGGCTGCTCGAGCTCGCCGTGCAATGCCAGCGCGTGGATTCCAAACCCGCCCAGCGCCTTGGCCACCGCAGCACAGCGCTGTCGCGTGTTGCAGAACAACAGCGCAGACTCGGGACGGTTGCGGGTGAGCCATCGGGCGACCGCGGCCTCGCGGGACTCGTCGTCGACCTCGAAGAAGCTCTGGACGATCTGCGGTGCGTCACGGCTGCCGACCGACACCCGCACCGGAGTGTGTTGAATCGACGCGCTGATGCGCTCGATGTCGCGCTCGACGGTGGCCGAGAACAACAGGGTCTGGCGCGGACTCGGACAGGCCGCGACGATGGCGAGGACCTCGTCGGCGAAGCCCATGTCGAGCATGCGGTCGGCCTCGTCGAGTACCAGCGTGCGCGTGCGCGACAGGTCGAGCCGACCGTCGCGTAGGTGCTTGCCGACTCTCCCCGGTGTGCCGACGACGACGTGCGCACCATGGCGAAGCGAGGCGATCTGACCGGTCAGCGGCACGCCACCCACGAGCACCAGAACCTTGACGTTGGCGATCGGTCGCGCGAGCAGGCGCAGCTGGGTGCCGACCTGCGCGGCGAGCTCACGGGTCGGAACCAGGACCAGCGCATGGGGGCCCCACAAGGTCGGGTCGACCCCGAGCAGCAGCGCGAGGCCGAACGCGGCGGTCTTGCCGCTCCCCGTCGGTGCCTCGGCGAGCACGTCACGCCCACCCAACGCATGAGGCAGCGAGACGGCTTGGATCGGCGTCGGCTCGGTGTAGCCCAGCGCCTCGAGATTGGCGACGAACGCGGGTGGCAGACCCAACGCCGCGAAACGTCCGCCCGACAGCGACGACGCCGGCGGGGTCGACCCGTCAGTCGTTGGGCACCATGCGGTGATTCTGCGCGTCCCAACGCTTGAGCCGCAGGCACGCCACGAGATCATGCAGCGCGAGGGAGGTGCGGTGCGGTGACTGCAACTCTTCGATCGCGGCCATGGCTTCGGGCAGGCGGTAAAACGGAATGCGCGCGTTGAGATGGTGGATGTGGTGATAGCCGAGGTTCGCGCAGAACCATCGCATCGCCGGACCCATCACCATGTAGCTCGAGCCGTTGACGGCCGCGTCGGTGTAGTCCCACTCGGAGCGCGTATAGAACCGCGTCTCGGGAAAGTTGTGCTGCGCGTAGAAGAGGTACGCGACGAGCATGTGATCCACCATCGACGGGATCACCAGAGCGAACAGCGCGATGAGCACGCCGTACTGCCAGATCAACAGGCCCATGATGCCGAAGTGGATCACCAGCGCCAGCGGCCCGCCCCAGTGTCGCTTGGGGCTGCGCCGAAACGCCGCGATGCACATGCCGGCCATCATCACCAAGACGTAGCCAAAGAAGATCGTCAGGGGATGCCG
The DNA here is from genome assembly GCA_947492135.1 of Deltaproteobacteria bacterium. Lineage (GTDB taxonomy): Bacteria > Myxococcota_A > Polyangia > Nannocystales > Nannocystaceae > Xiheibacterium. The sequence goes on from CANLQR010000463.1 coordinate 2,253, forward strand.
CGCACGCAGATAGGCCTTGCGCTCGGCCGCGCTGGCGGCGTCGTACTGCTCGGTCGTCATCACCAGATACGAACCCACCGAGGTCCACTCGAGCTTGCCGTTGTTGCGGTGGTGAAAGTCGTGGGTTTCCTTCCACACCGAGCGCGGTGCCAGGACGTGAAGTCCGACCGCGCTCATGATCCACTGGGCCGGCTTGGACTTCGCGAGCAAGGCACCGTGGAGGTGGTCGTGGAACAGCGCGAACAGCCGCAGCTGGGTCAGACCGGCGATGATGGACGCCGGGATCTGCACCCAAAGCGGTGTCCCGAACACCAGCCACAGGCACGTCCCATAGACGGCCAACGTGCTCAGCACGGCAAACCACGATCGTTGCGCACTCTCGGTCTCGAAGGGGAGTGTCGCGGCAAGAAGCGCTTTTCCCACGCGCGGTACAGACATGCGCTGGAGACCGTGCCGCAGATCGCCAAGTCGCGTCAAGTGCCGCCGTGGGTGGCGGGCGCGTTGGCCGCTACTTGCCGACGTAGCGCTGCATCACGCCGCGCAGGCGCGGAACCATGATCGCGATCAGCAACGCGGCGAACAGCGCAGCCCCGAAGTTTATCAAGAAGATGACCGACTTGTGCTCGAATGCATCCATCAACCCCGAGAGCAGGCCGGAGAGCTTGTTGCCGATCGCCGTGGACAGGAACCATCCACCCATCATCAACGCGGTCAGTCGCGGCGGGCTGAGCTTCGATACCAACGACAGGCCCATCGGCGACAGGCATAGCTCGCCCACCGTGATCACCGCGTAGGTCCCCGCCAACCACAGCCACGAGGCCTTCTCCATGCCGTTGTGGGTGGCATAGGTGGCGGCAACCATCACCAGCGTGGACAACGCCGTGATCAGCAGGCCGATCGAGATCTTACCCGGTGTCGACGGCTCTTTGCCGCGCCGGGCCATCCACGCCCAGACGCCGACGACGAACGGCGTCAGCAGCACCACGAAGAACGCATTGATCGACTGGAACAGCTCGGTCGAAAACAGCGGCTTCTTCACCTCCGGCGCCGTCCACTCGGCCTTGGGCAGGTTGTTGAAGTAGGGATGTGGGCCTTCGACCTCGATGGGCTTGCCGGCATCGTCGAGCAGCCGAACCCCGTGCGCGTCGGTCTTGGGTACCGGACGCAGCGAGGTGTCGACCTCTTCAACGAGGTCGAACGTCTTGGCTGCGGCCGCGGTCGACGGCGGCATCCCGCGGTCGGTGAAGCGATCGGCCCACACCGTGAGTGCCGAGCCGTTTTGGTGGAACACCGCCCAGAACACCACGACCACGCCGAAGATCGGTAGCAGCGCACCGACCCGCTCGCGATCCTCGCCCTCGGCCTTGCGCCACAGCGACACGTAGAACCACACCACCGGGATGCACGCGAACAAGAACGCATCGTTGCTGTTCGAGCCGAACACCGTGGCCTTGGCGCCGAGCAGCGCGGGTACGCCGAACCACCCGAGTACGGCGAACGCCGCAGCGGGCCCGAACACGCGGCCGAGGATCCGACCGACCGGTTCATCGCCGGGCTTGGCCGGCTTCATGACGTCGGCCTCGGCGATGTGCTTGCGCCCAGCGATGAACCACGCGACCCCAAGGAACATGCCGATGCCCGCGGCCATGAAGGCGGCCCACCAGCCGATCTTGTTGCGGGCCACGGCCGCCACGAAGTTGCACACGAACGCGCCGATGTTGATCCCCATGTAGAAGATGTTGAAGCCGGCTTCCTTCCACGGGCGGTAGCGCTCTTGCTGATCGTAGAGGTTGCCGACCAGCGCCGAGATGTTCGGCTTGAAGAAGCCATTGCCGATGATGATCAGCAGCAGCGACAGCCAAAACGTGATGCCCATGCCGGGAATCGCCAGGCCGCAGTAGCCAAAGCCCATCAGCAGCCCGCCGAAGATGATGGCCCGGCTGTAGCCGATGACCCGGTCGGCAAGCAGTCCGCCGACGAACGGTGTCAGGTACACCAGCGCGAGATACGTTCCGAAGATGTCCGAGGCTTCGCGATCCGCCATCGCGAGCCCACCCATGGCCGCGTTGGTCGCATCCGCGGGGTCCGTCATGTACAGGACGAAGATGCCGAGCATCAGATAGAAGCCAAATCGCTCCCACATCTCGGTGAAAAACAGGACCGGCAGGCCGCGGGGGTGGTTCTTGAACATCCTGGATGACTCGCTGAAAAAGGGGCGGTGGGGTGGCGGATGCTCCCACTTCGCCCCCGGTGGTCGCAATCCTCGGCGACGCGGACGCGCCACAGGCCGAAGAACCGCTCTGTAGGGCCACTGGGGCCTTCACGCGAGCTTTGTCCGCCGCTCGCGACTGGCGTCACCCGGCCGTCGGCTTTCGCGTCGAAAGTTCGCCGCCGCGCTGCGACGTGCCCGGCCCGCCACGATCGACACCCGATCGTCGGTTTCGAAATGAACCAAAGCCGCCCGGCTAATGCCGATTGCAGCGCACGAAACCGAAACGTGGTGCTACAGGTCATGATGCCCGAGACCGGAGTCTGGTGAACATCATGATGGCCCAACGACGACGCGAACTAGTGCTGTGGATGGTGTGTGGCGCCGCATGCGGCGGTGACGGTGACGGTGACGGCGACGTTGGGGCGGACTCGTCCGAAGCCAGCAGCGGGGACACCGTGTCGACGACGACGTCCTCGACCAGCGACGCATCGAGCTCGAGCCCGATGACCTCGGCGGACGTGACGACGACCGACGATGGGGCCACCGAGACGAGCGACACCGGAGTCGCCGCGGGTTGCGAGGGCGTGACGCTGCGGGCCAATCCTATCGACACCGCCCAGCGCGGACCGTGGAGCGTCGGCGCCCGCACGGTCACGCTCGACGGCTTGACGACAGAGGTCTGGTATCCGGCGGCGCCGGGTAGTGAGGCCGAGGCCGAGCAGGTTCGCTACGACATTCGCGAGGCGATTCCGCAGTCGGAGCAGGGCAAGATCTCTGACGAGGACAATCCATGGCAGCCCTGCGAGTGCTACCGCGACCTCGAGATCGACGCCGAGTATGGGCCCTATCCGGTGATCGTGTTCGTGCATGGCACCGCCAGTTTTCGCTCGCAGTCACTCCCGCAGATGGTCCACTGGGCCAGCCGGGGTTTCATCGTCATCGCTGCCGATCACCCCGGCCTGTGGCTGGCCGACCTGCTCGGGGCGGTTTGCGGCGCGGGCAATGTCCCGCAGGACCTCGCGGGCAACGTCCAGACGCTGCTCGCGGCCGCGCGTGGTGAGACCGCCGGGCTCGAGTTCCTCGGCGACAGTGTCGACGCCTCGCGGATCGGCATGGCCGGTCATAGCGCCGGAGGCGGCGCCATCTCTGGCTTCGGCACCGACGCCCAGGTGCTGATTCCCCTCGCATCGGGGGGCGTCGATCCGGGCGATGCACTGGTGTCGACGCTGGTGATGGGCGGGACCTCGGACAGCGTGGTCGCGTACGCCCAGCAACAAGCCGGCTATGGCACTTCACCCGCGCCAAAGCGCCTGGTCGGGATCGAGGGCGCCGGCCATCTGACGTTTTCGCAGATCTGCTCGCTGAGCAACACCGCCGGCGACAGCCTGCTGGAGATCGCCACCGCCAACGGCGTGTGCGGCGCCCAGTTCGCGGGCGTCCTGTTCCAGTGCAGCCCCGAACTCATCGCCGATGCGACCGGCTGGGAGATCATCGACTACGCGACCTCGGCGGCCCTGGAGGAGACGTTGCACTGCTCGAGCGCGGGCGACAATTTCGCCGCGCTGCAGGCCACGTACCCCGAGGTTTCCGAGTTCCAGCAAGAGTGAACTCGTGCTGTTCTAGTCGAGCTCACTTAGTCGAGCTCACTTGGTCGAGCTCACTTAGTTGAGCTCACCGGGGGCCGCGGCGAGCATGGCCTCGAGCTCGGTGCGCTGGGAAAGCCCGACCCGGCGCGCGACCTCGCGACCGTCACGAAACACGACCAGGGTGGGAACGCTGGTGGCGTCGTAGCGCTCGGCGAGTTCGGGGTTGTCGTCGATGTCGACCTTGACCACGCGAAAACGATTCAACGCAGCTTGGGCGAGTCGCTCGAGAATCGGCGCCTGGCGCTGACAGGGTCCACACCAGGTTGCCGTGAAGTCGACCAGTACCGGGCGGTCGGCGCCGAGCACGGTGGCCT
>CANLQR010000464.1 GCA_947492135.1 Deltaproteobacteria bacterium
TTCTGCAGGGCCTTGAGGATGATTGCCTCGACATCGGGCGGCACGTCGCAGTCCGGCGCAATCACACTCGGGGCCGGCGGGGCCTCGAACATGTGCTTGGTCAAGATCCCCATGAACGTGTCGGCGGTGAACGGCACCCGCCCCGTGAGAAGCTCGTAGAGGATCACGCCAGCCGCGTAGATGTCGACGCGGTGGTCGACCTTCTCGCCCTTGGCCTGCTCGGGTGACATGTACTCGGGGGTTCCGAAGATCATGCCGGTGCGCGTGAGACCTTTGCCTCCGTCGCCTTCGTCGCTCTGGACTTTGGCAATTCCGAAGTCGAGAACCTTGATGAAGTCATCGTTGCTTCCCCGGCGAATCCGGTAGCAATTCTCGGGCTTCATGTCGCGGTGGATGATTCCGGCCGCATGCGCGGCGCTGAGCGCCGAGCACACCTGCAGCATGATCACGCGGACTCGCGCCCACGACAGATGGCCTTCGCGCTTGACGGTCCCCGCAAGGTCCTCGCCATTGAGGAACTCCATCGCGAAGAACACCGAACCACCGGGCGTCGAGCCGAAGTCAGTGATCTCGACGACGTTCTCCTGCTCGATCATCGAGGCCGCGCGCGCCTCCTGCAGGAACCTGTCGACGAGGTCCTGCTTGTGCGAGTACTCGGGAGAGAGCACCTTGATCGCCAGACGCTTGTTGATCGTCGTGTGCTCGGCGAGGTAGACGGTCCCCATGCCGCCCTCTCCGAGCTTGCGCACGATGCGGTAGCGTTCCGAGAGGATCGTGCCCGCAAGGTCGGTCGCCTCGCCGATGACCATGGCGTTCGAGCTGCCCGGCGGCACCGGTCCGGGCACCCCTGGGACGGGCGTCAGCTGGGACGGCGTCAGCGCGACCGCTGGAGCGGCCGAGGCGCGGACGGGCGGCGGTGGGGGCGTACGTGGAACGCCCGAACTCGCCACCACCGTGGCTCCGCCTCTCGCACTATGATCTTGGGAGTCCGACACGGTAGGTAGATGGCCTCAAGCCTACATTATTTCGTCGGGAAAGGATCTTTCAGGTCGCGCGTGCCGTCGTCCACAGAATCGGACACCGGGTCGACACGCTTCACGGGCGCCGGATCGGCCGCAGGTTTTTTCGGGGCCGAGACGGGCTCCTGCACTGGCGTGGACGACCCTGGTTCGGTGTTCGGAGTGAGTTCGGCCGAACCGTTCTTGCGGCGCCTGACTTTGTTACGCTCCACTGTCGCCGGCGGTCTCACCTCGCTGGTGTCGCGTGGTGTGGCCGAGATCGCAGTTGGCATCGGCGCCGGCAATTCCGCGATCACCGCCGCGGGAATGACCTCCACTGTCGGCCCAACACCCACCGCCGCGGCGGCGGCCGCTGCGGGTAGCTCCAGCGACTCGGGCGCTGCGGATCCGCTAGCGACCGGTCTCGGACCCGACCGAGTCCAGCGAAAGACACCGAAGGTCAAGCCCCCGGCGACTGCGGCGGCGCCGACCGCCGCGAACGTCGCTCGAGCCATGGAGCGGCGTGCCACAGGCGGATGCACGACGACCGTTGCAGCACGCGCGGGGTCAGTCGTCCGTGCGACCCCGGCGTCCGCGACTGCGATCGACGCGGCCACAGGCGGTCGGGCAGCAGGTGCTGGCCACCCTTGCGCGGCCGGCCACACGGCGGGCTTCGAGGGGTCGGCAACCTCGGGCAACAGATTGGAACCGATCGCCAACGTCGCCCGCTGTACGGCCGCTGCCGCCGCGCGATCGAGGTCGTGCTCCAACGCGCCGGTGAGAATGCGAGCGACCGCATCTGCACTGGACGGGCGCTCCTCACGATCAACCGCCATCAATGAGGCCACCAGCGCCGAAAGACTGGGGAGACTTGCGAGCTCAGCACGGCGCGAGGCCAGCGTTGGTCGCGGCGCCTGCATGTGCATCTCGAGCGTACGAGCGATCTCCTTGTGATAAAACGGCACCGTCCCGGTCAGCAGCTCGAACAAGATGATGCCGAGCGCGTAGAGGTCTGCGCGGTGATCGACGTCGCGTCCCAGGGCCATCTCCGGCGACATGTACTCGGGCGTGCCCAGCACAGATCCGGCAACGGTGATCCGCCGACCACCAACGCGCGCGATCCCAAAGTCGAGCAATTTCACCAGCGAGTGGCTCACGCCGCGACGCGGTGAACACAAGAACACATTATCGGCCTTGAGGTCGCGATGGACGACGCCCATCGCGTGCGCGGCCGCGAGACCGTTGGCGATCTGCAGGCCGATCAGGCCCGCGTCGCCCGGCGACATCGCGCCTCCGACGTCGATCGCGTGGGCCAGGGAGCAACCCTCGAGCATCTCCATGACGTAATAGGCGCCGCCTTCGGGGAGTTCGCCGAAGTCGCTGATGTCGACCACGTTGGGGTGCTTGATGCTCGAGGCGACGCGCGCCTCGAGCAGGAACCGACGCGCGACATCGCCGGAGTCGAGATGTTCACGGCGAAGCACCTTGATGGCGAAGCTGCGGCCGATCAGCGTGTGGGTCGCGCGGAACACCACGCCCATCGCGCCGGCACCCGCGATCTCGTCGAGCCGATATCGTCGGTCGAGCACGCGACCCACGAGGTCCCGCATTTGGTCGTCGCCCACCTCCCCGGTCTGCCCGTCGGTGGTCGCGTGCAGTGTTCGCAGCCGTGTCCCGTCCATGGGGCAGAACCCCTCGTCCACGGGATAAGCCCCACTGCAATGGGGACACACCTTCATTCGTCGCCGATCGTAGTCGCCTCGACCCGGCGGGTCAAACGCCAACCGCGGGACAGACGACAGCGGCGGGTCGGGGGCATGCTTGGGTCTGGCGCATGGACGAGTCCTGGAGTCATTGCGGATACTCTGTCTGGACCCGCCGCGATCACCGTCGCGATGGCTCTCGCCTATGACCGCACCCATCGCCCTCGGCCAACCGCTCACACTGCTCGACGTCTTCGCCATCGCACGCGGCTGCGCCCAGGTGGCGCTGGCGCCGGCCGCCCGCGCTCGCGTCGCTGCGACCCGAGCGGATCTCGAGGCCGACATCGCCACGGGACGCACCATCTACGGCGTCAACACCGGCTTTGGTGCACTCTCGGACACGCCGATCCCCAGCGAACATGGCGCCCAGTTGCAGCTCAACCTGCTGCGCAGCCACGCGATGGGGGTCGGGATACCGCTGCCGATTGAAACCGTGCGGGCGATTCTCGCGCTTCGGACCCACACTTTGGCGCTCGGTGCCAGCGGCGTACGTCCAATCCTGCTCGACGCCCTGGTCGACATGCTGCGCGCCGATGTGATTCCAGTCGTGCCTTCGCAGGGCAGCGTTGGCGCCAGCGGCGACCTCGCGCCGCTGGCCCACCTTGCGTTGGTCGTGGTCGGCGAGGGCGAGGCGGTCCGCGCCGGGGCCCGCACCAGCGGCGCGGTCGCACTGCAGCAGGCCGGACTCACACCGCTGGTGCTCGCGACCAAGGAGGGCATCTCACTCATCAACGGTACCCAGGTCACCGCGGCGATCGGGGCGTTGGCGCTGTGCGACGCGGCCGAACTCGTGGCGGCTGCCGATATCATCGGAAGCCTCTCACTCGATGCCGCGCTCGGCACCGTCGACGCGTTCGACCCTCGGATCCATGCCGGGAAGCCGCACCTCGGGCAGCGGCGCACCGCCGAGATCGTCGTCGAACTCATCAGTGGTTCCGCGCTGCGTGATTCTCACATCGAGTGTGGCCAGGTGCAGGACGCCTACGCCTTGCGCTGCATGCCGCAGGTCCACGGTGCCGCGCGTGGTGCCCTTCACTATGTCGCCGGCACGCTCGCGATCGAGATCAACAGCATGACCGACAACCCGCTGATCCTGGCGGCGCCCGACGGTGGGTACGACGTGTTGTCCGGCGGAAATTTTCACGCTGGGAGCATCGCGCTCCCGATCGATCACATGACGGCCGCGCTGACGACCTTGGCGACCATCAGTGAGCGGCGGACCGACCGGTTCATGGGCGAACACACTTCCCGGGGGCTGCCCCCCTTTTTGGCGGTGTCGCCGGGGTTGGACAGCGGATTCATGATGGCCCACGTCACCGCGGCCGCCCTGGCAAGTGAGTGCAAGTCATTGTCGTTTCCGGCGTCGGTCGACACGATTCCCACCTCTGCCGGCAAAGAAGATCACGTGAGCATGGGCCCGATCGCCGCGCGAAAACTGGCTGCGGTCGCGCAGAACGTCGCGTGCGTGCTGGCGATCGAGGCCATCGTTGCCGCCCGCGCGCTCGACTTGCGCGGGCATACCACCAGCCGTCGACTGCAGGCCGTACACGCGGCGATCCGACGTCACGTCGCGCCGCTGGGCGGTGATCGATCGCATGCCAGCGAGATCGAAGCCCTGGCCGCGGCGATCCTGAAGGGCGAACTGCGGGTCGCTGCAGAATTGCCTCACGAATTCGCAAGCTAGTCCCTGGCGCCGCGGCGCGGTGGCGGCCCCAGCGAGCGGTGCCTCCACATCTCGAGACGGCCCAACTGGACGGTGTAGTCGCGCACGTAGTCGCGCTGCAACAAGCGGCGGAGTACCGTAAACCGCAGGTGTGGCACGGTCGATCCGAGCACGATGTAGCCGGGCGGAGACCGCTCGAGATCGTCGAGCAGCAGCCGCGCATACTCGCCATCGACGAAGACCAACGGAGTCGCGGGCTGCCGCCAGGTGTCATCGTTGGGCGGCGTCAGCAACCCCAGCGACTTGTAGATCCGCGACGCCGATCGCCGGTCGGTGAACGAATACACGTCCCACAAGTGCCAGCCCCAGATCCAGATGCGAGCGTCGGGCGGCAACTCGCGCAAGAGATGGCGGGCGACAACACGACCGCCTTCATCATGCGGACGCGCCCGATCCACGCGGGTCTCCCAGTCGAGGACCGCCTGTCGCGCCACCAGCACCACCACCGGCGCCAACAACAGCGCACGCATGGCGGTCCCCAACCTTGCCCGCGCGCCGAGTAACCCCCACGGCGCCGCACCCAACAGCGCCAGCGGTGGCGCCACTCCCAGGAAGTAGCCCTTGTAGAAGCGCGCGCCGACCCATGCCGCCCCGAGCATGCACGCGGCCCACACCAGTAGCGGCGCGCGCAGCGATGCGCCGGGCGTCGCGCCGGTGTGGTCGGACCGAGGCCAGGCAGCGAAGGCCGCCAGCAGCAGCGGTAGCGCGAGAAAGTACCCGGTCGCCAGAGCACCCTCGACCACCGCGGGCCACTCGCCAGGTCGGCCACCCTCGACGATGTAGCCGATGCCCCAGCGATTGATCGGATAGGACGCGAACAACTCGGCCAGGGCCCCGGAGCTCGCGTAGTGCACGAGTAAGGGCACGTGCATCAGAGCGCAGCCGCACCCCAGTGCGATCCAGTCGCGCACGGTGGTAGACCATCGCGTCGACCACAAGCCCGGCACGCAGCAGACCGCCAACGCGAGCAGAACCACGCCCGTCGGCTGTTTGATGATGATGGTGGCGCCTGCGAGCACACCGCCAACGGCGAAGCCGATCGCACGCGTACGACCGCCGTGACGCGCAGCCTCGGCGGCCCACGCGAACGCGAGGATCGCCGGCAACTGCGACCACGTCACGTAGTTCGCGTCCATGCTGTCGAGGTGAGCGTCACACGCCGCCAAGATCGCGGCAGCCGCCGGTGCGCTGGTCGGACCAAAGTGGCGCCACGCGATCACGGCGACCGCGAGCACCCCGAACAACCCCCACAGGTTCGCCCAAACCTGGAATCGCGCGATGTCGGTGCCATCGCCGGCGAGAACCCACGCCAGGTAGAATGAGCCAGGCGCCTTGAGCTCGATGTCGGCGACGTAGGGGAGTTCCCCGTCGCCCAGCACCATCGCGTTGTACAAGATGCCACCAACGTCGTGCGAGGCGAAGCCGCCCTGGGTGAATCCCGGCCAGCGCAGCCACACCGAGATCGCAAGGACGAGTGCGACCGCCAGCCCAGCGAGGGTGACGGTGGTGAGGCTCGGCTGGCGGTCGGGGCTCGCCATCGGCGCTAGAAGGCCTGCTGGAACGTGACGTTGAAGCTGACGGGCGGCAACAGTGCCGCGGCGGAGTCGAGCCCCTGCACCTGGGCCAGATAGTCCGGGAACCTCTGACCGAGGCACTGCTCGTTGATATGGCGGACCACCGGCGCCGCAATCTCGACCCGCACCAGCTGCGGGGTGACCCCGAGGATCGACAGGTAGCCGGTCAACGCATAGCCGACCGTGCCATACCAGCTCTTGCGGCCGAACCATCCGTCGAGGCTCTGACAGCCCGAGGCCGTCGAAGCCCCCGCGAACGCGATCCCACCGATGCTACGTAGCCACGCGAGATGGGCAAAGTTGGCGCGCAGGTCGTTGATGAACACGTGGCGGTACTCGACCTGAGTGCTCGCAACCGCCCT
>CANLQR010000465.1 GCA_947492135.1 Deltaproteobacteria bacterium
GGTAGCGATCGCCGAGATCGCGGTCGATCGCCAGCGCAGCTTTGAAGCAATCCACTGCTTCCTGATAGCGCGTGCTCCGGCCGGCGACCTCACCCAGCGCGTTGAGTAGATTGGCCTCGAGGCGGGGATTGCCCAGCTGCCGAGCGATGGTCAAGGCTTCGCCGTAGACCTCGCGAGCCACAGCGAAGCGGCCCTGGCTGTTTGCGACCTGGCCAATGCAGCGCAGCAACCTGCAACGCTGGCGTGCGCCGCGGGCCCCGGAACCGCAGTGAACCAACGCAGCTTGCGCCACCTGCTCGGCCTCATCGAAGTCGCCACAGGCGAACAACAGCTCGCTCTCGAGCTCGGCGAGCACCGCCCAGAATGCCGCGGTCCGGCCCTCGGGCAGGGCGGCGATGCGCTCGCGTAGCCGTGGGATCAACCGCTCGCCTTGATGCGCGCGGCCAACCTCGAGGTAGAAGCGCAGCAGGCGGATCGAGGCGATCACGATCTTCTCGGGGTCGCCTGTGCGCTCGGCGGTACGCAGCAGGAGGCGGACGTCGGCGCCCTGGGCCCGGCGGCGGCCCCACGCGCGGAGGATACGCTCGCGGCGAAGCACGGCCTCCCAGCGCCGCGGATCGTCCTCGGGCATGACCCTGAGCGCCTGGGTCAGGTAGTAGTGGGCCTCGACGTTGCCGGCGACATCGTAAGCGCGAATCGCAGCACGCATTGCCGGTTCGATGGCCTCGATACCGCGGTCGGCGTTGACGAGATGCTCGGCGATCGGACCATCGTCGCGCTCGGGCGAGTAGTCGGGCCGCTTGAGCCGGAGCTCCGCCGCTCGGCCGTGCAGTCGCTGCGCGGCCTCAGGACTGATCCCGGCTTTGCAGACGTCGTGCAAGCTCACCGTGGCGAAGCGGAAGCTCTCGCCGTGCGGCGACGAGGTGGCGATGCGCTCCACGAAATGCCGGGCCAGGAGGTTCTCGAGGCCGCGCGCCACGTTCCGCTCGAGCAGGTCGGAGACCTCGTTCGGTCTGAAGTTCCGTCCGAGCAGCGCCGCACCCTGCAGCACCTCGCGATCCCCTCGGGTGAGTTCCTCGATGCCCTCGGCCAGCGCGGCCTCGACCGACGGAGGCACGTTGATCACAGCCCCGCGCTGGCGCAGCGACAGCAGCCGGCCGTGCGCGTTCCAGGCAATGACGCCCCGATCGAGCAGCGACGCCAGCACTTGCTCGATGAACAGCGGGTTGCCGCCGGTGCGCGCGAGGATCGCATCTGCGAGTTCCGCGGCCGCCCCTTCGTCCTCGAAACGGCGCACGATCAGCTCGCGCCGCGCATGCTCGTCGAGTTCGCCGAGTTCCAGCGTGCTGACGTTGGGCTCGCGCCGGATCATCTCCACGCGCAGATGTCCGGGCCGCCCAGTACTGATGCCGAGGATCGGCCACGGGTGGCGAACCAGGATCCATTCGCGCAGCAGCAGCACGCTCTGTTCGTCGAGAAAATGGATGTTCTCGAGGACGATCAGCACCGGTCGCCGCTGCGCCAGAGCAATGATCAATCGCCGCACCAACCGCCACAATCGGTCGCGTCGGGTGAACGGGTCGAGCTCACCGTCCAAGGCGCCACGCACACCGAGCGCCGACGCCAGCGCCTCGGCGAGCATCTTGGCATCGCCGACGCCGTGTTCTTCGAGCTTGGACACGATCTGATCGGGGCGGGTGTCGTGCTCGATGCCCAGGAACCGGGCCAGAAGCTCGAGAAAGACCCCCAGCGGCACGTTGCGGCGCGACCAGCTGCCGGCGGCGCGTAGCACCGAGCAGGCGGTCCGCGGCAACGACGAGATGAATCGCTCGACCAGGGCTCGTTTGCCCATGCCGGGCGATCCCAGCACGAGCACCGCACGCGACTCCCGGGCGCGAATCGCCTCGGACAGGCCATCGCGCAAAGACTTGAGCTCGAGCTCGCGCCCACACAGGACTGCTCGGCCACCCGGGGCCAGATGCACGCGGCGATCGTCCTCGAGCGCGGCACCCAGCAGGGGCGCGACGTGCTCGAGCTCGTGATCGATCACGGTGGCGGTGCCCGACATACCGGCCGTGGGCTCGACGAAGCTGCCGTCGCCGAATCGCCAGGCGCGGGCCAGCATCTCGACCAGATTTCCCGAGACCATGACCGGGCCCTCGACGAACCGGCGGGCGACGTGCTCGAGCTGTTCAGCGACACCCCGACGTAGCTCGACCAAGATGGGGCCCAGTGGATTGCGCTGCACGATCGCGGCGGCATTGGCGACAAGCAAACCGATGCGCCAGCCAGGCGCGGCCTCGCTGATCTCCTCGCGCAGCGCAAGCGCGACCCGCAGGGCCCGATCGGCGTCGTCGGCGGTGCGCAGCAGAGTGCCGAACGCGATGATGATCCCGGTGTCGTCGAGGCGCAGCACCTGGGCGTCGCGCTTGAAGGCGACATCGCGAACCAAGCTGAAGAACGGCGCGGGTTCGGCGGAGCGACCGCCACTGGGGTCTGATGGAGGCCGCTCCAAGGCGGCATAGACCACGACCACGCGCTGGGCCTCGCGGCTGGCGCGGCGCGGCATCGGCGTGCCACCCACCGACGGACCGTCGCGCGTGCCGAGATCGGCGGGCGCAGCACTGCCAAGTGCGGCGGGTCGGGCGTACTGCGCCACGAAGTTGGTCAAGACCTCGTCGTCAACCACCGGATCGGCGCGGTGAAGGAACGCAGCAAGGTCGCTTTGCAGCGCCCGCGCGCTCTCGTAGCGCTGCTCGAGATCCCGCGAGAGCGCACGATCGACGATCTCCGCGAGCTCTGTCGGCGTGTTCGGGGCGACCTCGATCAGCGGCGTGAGTGGTTCGTTGCGGACCCGCTCGAGGGCTGCGACCCGGTCTTTTTCGCGGAACAGCAGCTTGCCGGTCAAGGCCTCGTAGAGCACGATGCCCAGCGAGTAGACATCCGAACGCAGATCCACGGGTCGTCCCGTCGCTTGCTCGGGCGACATGTACGCGACCTTGCCCTTGATGGTCTCCTCCTGGCTGCGGGGCGCGCCGGTTCCGTCCAGGGTCGGCTCGCCTCTGGCGTCCATCCGAGCGAGCGCATGCTGGCGGGTGCGCGCGATGCCGAAGTCGAGCACCTTCACCTGGCCCGCATAGCTGACCATGATGTTGTGCGGACTGACGTCGCGGTGGACGATGCCCAGGGGTTGGCCATAGTCGTCGTGCTTGCGATGGGCGTACGCAAGGCCAGCGGCGGCCTGGTGGGTAATATAGGCCGCGATCACCGGGGGAAATGAATCCCCGGTATTTCGCACCGCGTGGAACAGCCGCATCATGTCGATGCCCTCGACCAGCTCCATTGCCAGGTAGAACGTGCCGTGGACTTGGCCGAAGTCGAAGACCTGGACGACGTTGGCGTGGTTGAGCGACAGCGCGACCTTCGCTTCGTCGACGAACATCCGCGTGAACTCGCGCTGGTCGGCGAAGTCCTTGCGGATCTTCTTGATGACCACGCGCTTGGTCAGGCCTTCGGCGACGCGCACGTTGGCGAGGTAGACCTCGGCCATACCACCCTCACCGATGAGTTCGGTCAGGACGTAGCGGCCGAAGATCTGGGGGAGGTCTTTGGTCACAGGGCCTCGATCACCAGGTTGTCGAAGTGCGTCTCGGCCTCCCAGCCAGAGAACGCGAAATGATCATGACCGGGGCCCCGCAGCGGCGCCGGATCGTCGAACTCGAGCACGGAGCGGCCATCGATCTCCCAGATCAGTTCGGTGGCCGACCGCGTGACTGCAAAGTGATAGCGCTGCCCTGCGACGGCCGTGGGCTCGGTCGCGGTGGCGCGGTCACGGCCGTGTTCGTTGCGGCGAGCGACCACGTTGAGCGTGTTGTTCCAGCCGCCGAAGACCAGCACGTAGCCTGTCGCGATGTAGTTCATCGAGGTGGCCACGGACTTGCCGTCGCCGCATAGCTCGACCTTGACGTCTCCTTCGTCGCTGGCCGCCCACGCGTCGAACTCGACCCGTACGTCGTCCGGCAGGGCGAGGTCGAGCCAAAGTGGATGATTGCGGAGGTCGGCGAGCTTGAGCACACCGTTCTCGAGCCGCGCGCCTTGGGCGGTCAGGATCCACGAAGGGCCGAGCTCGTCACGCTCGAAGTCGTCGCGAAAGATCTCGGTGCCGGCGTCTCCGCGGGTGCTGTACGTGCGCGGGACCTCCTGGCAGGCGCCCACCGCCATCGCGATCGCGATGAACAGGCTACCAACGCCGCGCATCGGGGTCCCTGGCCAGCAGCGCGCGAAGGAGCTCGCGCATGGCGGTTGGTGCGTCGGGTGGCACGTGCTGTGTGACGTCGAGGTCATCGTCGAGGCGGTCGAAGGCGTCGGGGAGAGCGGTGGGGTAGAGCAGCAACTCGAGCAGGACGACCCCGGCGCCGAAACGGTCGGAGGCTGCGGTCGCCCGCGCTGCCCCGCCACGGAGTTCGGGCGCAAGATAGCGCAGGGTACCGGCCTGTGGCCCGCTGCGCCCGAGGCCAACGTCCAGGGCAACGCCAAAGTCAGCCAGCGCCACGGGAGCCCCCCGAAACGCTGTACGCAGCAGGATGTTCGCCGGCTTGACGTCGCGATGAACCGCGCCCGCGGCGTGGACCGCGTCCAGCGCGTGGCGCAATTGGCTCGCGATCCGTAGGAGATCGGCAGGACCGACCAGGCCCCGGCGCATGCCCAGCCTCAGGCTGCCGCCGCGGCACAGCTCCAGCGCAATCAGGCGGTAGCGGGGTTGCACGTCGAGGAGCGCGACCACAAACGGACTGCGCACGCGTGCGAGCGTGCGGGCCTCGTCGAAGAATTTCGCCTGCAGGACGCGACCTCCGCCGGTCGCGTGGGCCTCGACGTCGAGCAAACGCTTGATCGCAACCTCGCGTCCGACATGGCGATCGTAGGCCTGGTACACGACGGCGTGGCGACCCCGACCCAGCGGTCGCGCGAGCTCGTAGCGCGCGAGGCCGAACGCTTGTTGTGATTCGAGCTCGTCGAGCCCATCGAGCAACGAGAGTCCGCGACCCGCCCGAGCCGTCAGCACGCCGCGGCGTTCGAGGGTGTCGGTGGCCTGCTGCCAACCGCGCAGGGCTCGCCCATGGTCGATGTCGTGGGCGAGCACGGCCTCGAAGTGTCGTAGAGCCCCCGTCGCGTCGCCGCGGTCGCGAAGCTGCTCGCCGAGCAGGAGGTTGCACTGCGCGAACAAACCCCCGCGAAGCATTCGCGTCGTATCGACCTCGGGCAACGCAAGCGTCGCGTGCAGCAGTCGTACCCCGAGATCGGGCGCAATCGCGTCGAGCAGCTCTCGTGCGAGCAGGACTCCGACCTCGGCGCGGGGATGCTCGCGCAGCGAGGTCGCCAGCACGACCATCGCGCCACGCAAGAACCCGGCATGGCTGAGCGCTCGGAGCTCGGGGTCGAGGTCGGCGACCGCGGCGTGGCGCGCCAGAGCATCGGCGAAGGCGCCCAGGCGGGCGACCTCGTGGGGCCGCGCCGCGCCATCGGCAAACTGGGCAGTGACCTCGTCGACGATCGGCATCAGCGGGTGCCCCACCTCACCGCCGAGCATTTTCGCTGCCCACTCGGGCATCATCCGAGCACATCCAGCCGCAGTGCGCTGCCTGGCAACGTGATCCGATCGCCCGAGAGAAGATCGATGCTCGCGCCGTGGCCCAGCTCGCGGCCGTCGAGCGCCACCTGCACCCCCGGACGAACATCGAGCACGATGTAGCCGCGGTCGAACAGAATGTTTGCGGGGACCTCGAGGTCGTTCGCCAGCCACAGGCGACCACCATGCGGCAGCCACACGTGCGTGCGAGGGTCGCCCGGCGCGGTCACGACGGCGCCGGTATCATGACCGTCGGCGCCACGTATCGGCACGACCTCGATCGTGGCGTGTCCGCCCAGGCCCAGAGCGACGGGGCCCGACAGTGCGATCGGCTCGCCGGCAGCGACATACTCGCCATCGACGAAGGTACCGACCTTCGAACCCAGATCCTCGACCGTCACCCGAGTCCGCTCGCCCGTGAGGTCGAGTCGCAGCGCGACATGGTGGCGTGAGAGGTTGGCGGCGGGGATCACGAGCTCGGCGTCGGGTGCACGGCCGATCCTGAAGGTGGCCGTGCCGCAGATCCGTGCGTGCCGATCGCGTCCCCAGAAAAGCTCGAGTCCCGTGCCTCGCAGCAGGCGGCGCTCCAGGGCTTCGAGGCGAGCCCCAACCGGGACCGCGGGCAAGCCGCCGGCGTGCGCGACGCGGCCATGCTCGAGCAGCATCGCGTGGGCCGCAGCACGATGCCCGAGCCCGATCGCGTCGTCGACCATCGATGCGAGCAACCGTAGCCGCGCGTCGTGTTGCTCTTTGTGCTCGAGGACCGCGTAGAC
>CANLQR010000466.1 GCA_947492135.1 Deltaproteobacteria bacterium
CGCCAAGCCGAACCCAGCTGCGCCAAGACGCTCCCGCAAGGCCGTGACTCGCTCGTGGTCGGGGCCCCACGCTCGCGTGCCCACCGCGACCGCGCGTTGCAGTGCATCGTGCGCCCCGGCGTTATCACCTCGCGCCGATCTTGCGGTGGCGAGGTTCGCCCACGAACTCGCGACGTCCGGATGCCAGGGGCCCAGCGCCGCCTCGCGAATCTCCAGCGCCTCGGTGAGTTCAGCGAGAGCGAGCTCGACCTCGCCGTTGCGCAGATGCACGAAGCCGAGGTTGTGCAGCGAGGTCGCGACGCTCGGATGGTGGTCACCATGAAGCTCGCGGCGTTGGGCCAGCCCGCGCTGGTGCGCCGCGATCGCCTCGTCGTAGCGACCGAGCCCGACGAGTACCACTCCGATGTTGCTGTGCGCGCGGGCGAGATCGGGATGAGGAGAGGCGAAAAGCCTCTCGCGCATCGCCAAGGCGTCGAGCGAGTACCCAAGTGCTGCGACCGCGTCGCCCTTGGCCTCGAGAAGGGCGCCGAGATTGGCCAGCAGGTCGGCGACTTCGGGAGCGTCTCGGCCCGCCAGACCGCGCTCGGCTTGCAGCGCCGCAGCAGCCCGATGCCAGCCTTGTCCGCGTTCGAAGCGCTCGAGCATGTAGCCCTCGATGTAGAGCAGGCGAATCGCCGCGGTGGCAGCCAGCGCATCAGCGCGCAGGGCATACGCGTTGAGAAATCCGTCCTGCAACGTCGCTACGGCGAGATCGAACTCACCGGCGTCCTCGGCCGCGCGTCCGAGGGCAACGGTCGACATGACGACGTCGACCTCGGCACCCGTGCTTCGCACGCCATCGAGCGTACGTTCCGCCAGCGCGAGCGCCAACGCGGGCTTGCCGGCCAGACGCAGGGCCTCGACGTTGGCGAGCGCGGTTGCGGTCTGCTCGGCCACTTCCACGCGACCATAGGCTTCGAGTCCGCAATGCTCGGGCTGCGCAAGTCCAGCAGCCGCATCCAAGGCATGGCGAGCCACGGTCGCGTCGGCGCCACCGAGCACGCCCACGAGCGCCGTGAACTCGCGCTCGGCGGCCCGCAGACACATCATCGCGTCCTGGGCTGGTGTGGGCCCCTGGGCACGGGCGGCACACGTCGAAAACTGGAGCTCGGTCCAGCGCTCGACCCAGCCATCGAGTCGCGCCACGACTCGGGTGCTCGTGTCGTCACGCGAGGGGCCGGCGGCAGCGATCGACTCGACAACGTTGGCGCGCGCTGTCGCGGGCCAGACGCGCGCGGCGGCGTGCTCGGCGGTCTCGCACTCGAGCTTGGGCTCCGCCCCTGCGAGCACCGCTGCGGAGCCCAGGGTCACGGCTGCGGCGATCGCCCATCGCCACACCGAACGACGGCGCGCGCCAGCGCGCTCGAGCCACGTCGCGACCTCTGCCATGTCGGCGTAGCGATGCCGCGGATCGCTCGCGAGGCCGCGCGAGAGGCCACGGTCGAGCCATTGTGGCAGTCCCGAGGGTCCATCGCGCCGATCACCGAGGATCGCCGCACGCAGCGCCCCATAGCCCTCGCCGGCAAACGGCCGGCGCCCGACCAGCGCCTCGTAGAGCGCGACGAAAAATCCGAACTGATCCGAGCGCGCGTCCGCCGGAATCGTTCGCGTGGCGTCCGAGGCCGCACACGACGCGAGGCGATGCAGCTCCGGGGCCATGTAGGCCGGCGTCCCGGCGTGCACGGGCCGATCGCCGTCGGTGTCACCCGGGGCCACGGCCAAACCAAAGTCGCCGACCCGCGCGCGTCCATCGTCGCCCACGAGCACGTTGGCGGGCTTGAAGTCGCGATGAACGATGCTCGCAAGGTGGGCCGCGTGAAGGCCTCGCGCGGCCTGAGCGAAGATCGCGAAGATCTCTGCTCGAGAGCGCGGCGCAGCCTCGAGCCATTGGGCCAGGTTCTGCCCCGTGACCCACTCCATCGCGATGAAGGATCGACCCGCAACATGGCCGGCCTCGAACACCGCGACCACGTTGGGATGGTTGACGCGGGCGAGCGCCCGAGCTTCGGCGAGGGCATCGCCGTGCTCGCTTGCGGCGCCGAGCAGCTTGAGCGCAACCTGACGCCGCGTCGGCCGATGCCACGCGCACCACACGACACCGTGGGCCCCCGCGCCGATCCGGTCGAGGAGCAGATAGGCGCCCATGCGCAGCTCGGCCGCGGCCACATCGACGGCCGCATCGGCGCCGGCTGGCCGACCGAACAGCGCACCGGCGACCCGCGCCTGGGCCACGCCCTGCTCGAGCTCATCGACGGCGAGAGCCGCTCGGAGTCGCGCACGCTGGCCGCCTGCGGTTTCCATGATCGTCCACGGCTGTCCGATCAGCAGGCCCCGAGGTTCACCACAGCCGCCAGGGGAGTGCTCGCCGTCACTGGGCCCCCTCGCCTTCGCCATGGCGAATGCCGGTGGGGAGGCCCCGGATCCAATGATCGAGCTGGCCGAGGGTCGACTCCAACAGGTCGCCTGGCTCGGCGAGCTCGCTCAAGCCATGGCGCAAGGCTTCGCGTGCGCGAGAGAGCCGGGCCTTGACGGTTCCGATCGGGACATCGAGCACCTGGGCGATCTCGGCGGTGCCGAGTTCCTCGAGGTAGTGCAGTTCGATCGCCACCTGCTGATCGACGGGCAGCCGCTGCAGCGCCTCCAACACGACTCGGTGCTGCTCGAACTGCGTGCGCAGGCGGGTCGGTGAGCCGCGCACGTCGACGATCGACCAGCTCGCCGGATCGAGGTGCCCCTCACGGCGGGCGTGCGCCCGCAACCACATCAGGAGCTGTTTGCGGGCCACACCAAACAGGTAGGCCCGAAACGAAGCCGCGCCCTCGAATGACTCCGGATGCTCGACCAGCGCGAGAAACACCTTCTGCGCCAGATCATCGGCGCCATCGTCGAGCTTGCTACGGACGAACCGATACACGCTCGGAAAATGCCGGGCGAACAACACGCTGCCGGCGTGACGGTCACCGCCGCGCCAGGCCGCAAGCAATGCAAAGTCTGTTGGCTCGACTGCACTCACGTGTGGCCCCCGTCACGCCCTCGCGTGGTCGCACGGCGACGATGCAACCCCAGACCCATGCACCGGCAACGCAGTGTTCGAGGGACGACATCCATGCGACAGACTGTACATTACCATGCTCTTGCTTCACTGCTCTTCACAACTGCGTTGGCCGACGGCTGCATGCTGACGGACAACGGCGACGACAACGAGTCGATCGGCAGCGTGAGTCTGACGGGCTCCGAGACCGATGGCGACTCGGATGACACTGCGGGCGACCCGACCAATGCATCGAGCGCGAGCAACGGCGGTAGCAACCCCGCCGACGACCCCACCGACGACCCCACCGACGACCCCACCGACGACCCCACCGACGCTGAATCGTCGTCGACGGCGGGCGATGACAGCGGAACGAGTGACCCCACCGAAGGCGAGCGCTGTCAGCCGGGCGCCGACGACAACGCTTGCGAGATCTGCGTCGCGGCCAGCTGTTGCGGCGAGTTCCTCTCCTGCAGCCAAGGTGGCACGTCGTTCGCGTGCAACTGTCACACCGCGTGCCTCGACGACGGCTACCAGCCCGACTGTTCGGTTTTCTGCGGCCCCGCGCCCGACGAGTTCGCACCACTGCTCGCGTGTGCGCAGGACAACTGCGTCAACGAGTGCGGCCTGTAGGACGGCTTGGTGCAGCCTGCGTCGCGTCTTTGGACGGCTTTAGGCAAGCCGAATCGATCAGGCGAGCGGGTATATCAGGTTCTTCGTGCCCGCGGCCGCGCAAAGCCCCTCGACGACGGGGCGCACAGCAGCGGTCACGACGAACTTGCGATCTTTGTAGACCTTGAACGGGTGCCGAGCCCGCAAGATGCCGTAGCGCGCTCGTTCGTGGCTGCTGAGTTGGTCTCCGAGCAACGGCGACAGGGGGTCGTTACTCGCCTCCTCACGGACGTCGTTGGCCGCGGTGTCGCTGGCGAACATCACGACGAACTGCGGCGGTCCCGTCGCCAGGTCGGGGAGGCACGTCGACCAGGCGCGGGCCAGGGCGCCCGAGCCTGGCTCGGCGACCCGATGCAGCACGCCCTCGCCAGGAATTGCCCACAGCACTGGACCGATCTGCCCACGTTGGACCCGCTCGACGGTGACGCCATCGATCTCATGCAAGCGCACGAACAACGTCTCGGCGTCGAAGTTGGCGAAGCGATACACCGTGCCCTGCAGGGCTTCGGTGCCCTCGGCAACCTCACCGCCGTCATCCAGTCGGACGAGGCTCTGGGCCCACACGCTCGAACGCTGCCACAGGTCGATGACGACCCGTACGTAGCAACCATCCGCCAACAGCTTGGTCAGCTCGACCTTGAAGCTCGCGCGTGACTGTTCGGGTTCGTGACGCCGCAACAACACGCGATGCCGATCCACCGGAGCCAACTCGAGCCCGCGGAGCGCCTCGAAGTACCTGCGCTTGCGAGCCATGCGCTCGAAGATCTCGGCTTCGCCGCGACGCGCATCGAGCTCGCCCTGCGACTCGAGCCGCGTCAGCGACTCGATACCGACCTCGCGATCCGCGAGCACGCGGGTGAAGCTCGCCAGGTTGGGCAGGCCCGAGCGCGCGTCGACGTACACCTCGTCGTACAGCCCCTGGTGCAGCTCAGGGGCGAGCGCGGCCAGCGTCGCCTCGAGTGGCCTGCGATCGGGGAAGGCCTTGCTCGTGCGACCCGCCACCAGCGCTCTTCCGAGTGCGGTCAGATACGGGGTGACCAGCGGCCCACGCACCGCCTGCGTGTGAAGTGCGACCAGCTCACTCATGGCGGTCTCCTTGGGCGGTCTCCTTGGGCGGTAACCCGGCCGACCTCACGCGGATGGGACGCCGGCGGTCTGCTTGTGGCGGCGAGCCTTCTCGATGGCCGCGGCGATGCGTTCATCCTCGATCTGGCGACTCTCCGCGAGATTGGCATCGAGCATCTTCGTCGTGGTCTCGTCGAAGGTCTCGAGTTCCGTGATCAGGGTGTCGAGGTTGCGGCGGAAGAACACCTGAGTGTCGCTCACGAACTGCGTGGTCGCATTCATCGACTCGGTCATCACGTCGAGACTGCGCTTGAGCTCGAGCATGACCACCGAGGCGTCTGCAGCGGTGCCGATGGCCTGGATCTGCGCCGACGCCATGTCGAGCTTGATCGACGCAGCGGTGGTGTACTGCGAGATGTCCTGCCCGAGGTTGCGGATGGTCTCGACCAGCTTGCGGGTATTTTCCTTGAGGCTGACGTAGCGTTCCTCTGCGGCACCGTAGAGCTGCAGGTTGGCCGAGTGCTGAGCGAGCAGCGCTCGGGCCCGGTCTTGCTTGGCGTCGAGATCGCGGAACTCGATCCCACCGGCCTCGACGGCCTGTTTCTCGGCCTCGATCGCGTCGACGAGCGCCTTGAGCTCGAGCACGAAGTCGACAGCCGCGGCCTCGTTGCGCGCCATCTCGAGGATCTTTTGGTTGATCCGGTCGATCTCCTTGTAGAGATCTTGCTCGCTGCGCTTGAGCGTATCGACGTACTCCGCGGCTTCCTTCACCCGGCGCGCACTGATCTGGTACTGCTGCTTGAGCAGTTCCTCGATCGAACGCCTGCTGATCGCGATGTTTCGGAACCCCGGAACGTAGCTGATGATCTCTTTGAACCCGGCCCAGAACCCACCGGCAACCGCAGTACCGTCCATGTAGTCGCCGAACTTGCGCAGCTTGCCGACCTCTTCGGCGAGCGCACTCTGGATCTCGACGTTGCGCTCCCGGAGCACCTTGAGCTCCTCGACCTTGCCGTTCTGGCTCTCGCGCT
Organism: Deltaproteobacteria bacterium; assembly: GCA_947492135.1. Lineage (GTDB taxonomy): Bacteria > Myxococcota_A > Polyangia > Nannocystales > Nannocystaceae > Xiheibacterium. Next base: position 5,839 of record CANLQR010000466.1, read on the forward strand.
CGGCAGCGATGTTGTCTTCGAGCGAGCGGACCGAGATGCCTTCACCCGAGTAGGCGACCTGCCGATCGAGCGCGCCGAGATTGAGCTTGGAAGCGTTTTCCGACATGGAGCGGGCCGAGGGTGCCACGGGCGCGCCGCCGAGGCACAAAACCCGTGACATGAGCCCCAATCAGGCCGGTGCTCGGCTTTGCCAGGGCGTCACGGGGACGCCTTGGGTTCGGCGTGGGCGTCGCCGGGCGACCCGACCACTTTGCTAGCGCCCGCGGGCAAACCGCGGTGTGGACCACACGCCGGTCGGCGCGTCGTCGAAGTCGGGCCAGGCGTGCCGGGCGACCCTGCCGGGTTTCGGCATGCGCACATGCGGTCGCGGGGTCGCCCTGGGAAGCTGCTGGCCGCCGTGGTCGTCGAGCAGGACCACATCGTCGTCATCGAGCATGACGACGCTCGGCAGGCACTCGCGCGGCCCGGGGACCGGCAGGAACTCGATGTCGGCGAGGCTCAGCGTGATCGACCCCATGCAAGGGGAGTTCCCCCAGCAGCGCAGAGGTTCCCGGGCGC
>CANLQR010000467.1 GCA_947492135.1 Deltaproteobacteria bacterium
GGCGTGGGGCACCCGTCCGCGTGCCAGAACCCCAACGTTCCTGGGGGTGCTAGACTTTCCGAGGTCGTGCTCACGGAGGCACGCATGGGTGACGCCGCAGCGGCTGGGCGGCGTCTTGCCGCGCTCGACGGCCTCCCGGCGCTCGTGGCCGTCGCGGAGCCCCACGCGCTCGCCGCCGTGCTCGATCGCGACGGTGCACGGCATCGACTTCCTGCTCACGTGGAACTGTTCGCATATCGCAAACGCGGTAATGCGCCCGCGCATCGAGGCCGTGTGTCGCGAGCATGGGTTCGAGCCGCCAACGATCTGCACACCCGAGGAGCTTCGCGCACAGGAGGAACAATGACTCGAGATTCGATCATCGACGAAGTCCGCGCCAACCGTGACGCCCTTGCGCGCGAATACGATTATGACATCGACAGAATTTTCGTCTCTTTCCGCGATATGGAGAAGCGAAGCGGTGCCGAGCGGGTAACGCTGCCACCGCGCCCAGTGCCGGTCTCCCGAAGCGCCGCCCAACCAACCGTTGCAGAGGACGGGTCCGGGACCTACGACCCCGGCTCCCGCAGCTGAACGCTAATCCGTTGGGCAGCATGCGGACGACGGAGCTGGATCGAGGCGACCCCGAGGTCTCGAGGGTCCTGATTGCGGCACACGCGGTGACTTTGCGCTGCGTACTCGTTTCGAACAACGTCCGACATTTCTCGAAGGTGCCCGGCTTGATCGTCGAGAATTGGACGTAGGATGCGCCAGTGTCAGCGCCGTCCGCCGCGTCGAGTTGGCCGAGCGCCCGGGGCCGCGGCCTCGAGGCGCGCACGCCCTGGCAGATCCAGAAACACCAGCCACGGCAGTCGTAACGCACGCGAACCGCGAGCCGAGCGACTCCCTGGCAAGTTCACCCAGCCCTGATCCGCGCCAGCACCAGCCGCGCCGTCGTCGACAGCCCGTCCGGATCCATCGCGGCCTCGAGCTTTCGCAGTTGGGTCGCGAGCGCGGCCGCCTTCGCTCTGCCGTCGTCGTCCAGGTCCCACCACGCCGGCGCCCAGCGAATCGTCCCATCGGGCGCGACCTCGCGGTGTGCTCCCGCGGTCGCCTCGATGAGCGCGTCCTTCTCTTGGTCGGTCATGCCAGCTCCTTCGCGACATCGATGCCGTGCTTGCCGAGGCACTGTGCGAGCAAGCGCCGCGCGCGGCCGAAGTTCTGCAAGAAGGTGTTCGCGCGCATGCCGAGCGTCGCGGCGATCTCTGTGTCGGCCCGCCACGGTCCGTCGAGCCGAGCGGCGAGGGCCTGTGCCGGCTTCTCGGGCAGCTGCTCGCGACAGCGCGCGATGACCTCGCGCAGCAGCGGATCCGGCACCGCGGGCTCGGACGCATCGTCGGCCAGCTGATGCTCGAGCTTCGTGGTCAGGTCCGAATCGCTCCTGCGCCGCCGCGTCTCGCTCACCGCGAGGTTGCGAGCGACGCGGATCGTGAAACGCAGCAACGAGTTGCTGCGACCATCGGGCTCGACGCGCGGTGCGACCTGCCACACCCGCAACAGGCACTCTTGCACGATCGCCTCGACGTCGATCGCCACGGCGAACGACGCGAGACTCTCGCGTACCCTGGTCTCGGCGCCGGCGACGAAGCGCGCGAAGGCGTCTGCGTCGCCGGCAGCGATGGCGGGGAGCTCGGTGTCCAGATCGATCATGGGGTGCGTCAAGGGCGAACGACCAGGAGCATGCGGTCGGTTGCGACGGCCAGGGTGATCGTACCGACACGAACATTCGAGCACACCAGCCGCACCTGCATGCCCGCGGCGATCGAGGCGTCGCGGGTCGAGCGCGTCAGGTCGAGTTCGACGCGCTCGATCGTGCCGTCGTCGAAGTGCAGATCGATGCTGGCTGGCGTGCGCCACTGGAGCGGATCGGTGAGATCGATCTCGATCACCAGCGTGCCGTCGGCCAGGCGCACGAACCGACCGGTCGTCTGTAGCACCGCCACCGAGATCGTGCCCGCCTGGGTGCGCATCGTCCGGGACTCCTGGGCCTCGGCGAAGTCGTCGGCCTCGGGCGCCGCGACCGGCTTGCTCTCCTGTCGCTCCAGCTTCGCGCGCGGCGGTGCACCGGGTGCCGGCGGTGCTGCGGACGCAGACGGTGCTGCGCGCCCCCGTGAGACCGGGGCCGGCGGCGGTGCGGCCATCGGTGTCGGCGCGCTCATCCGGGTCGCACGGCGCACCGAATCGACCACGCTGCCGAGTAGGCCCTTGCGCTTCGCCTCGCCCTCGACTGCGAAGCCGCCGCCGTCGGAGGCCTGCGCGAGCGCGGGCGCTGCCCCGATCGCCGGCCGCAGCCCGACGCCAGTTGCCGACATGCCGTGCGGCAGCGCCTGCGGCATGGTCTCGTGGCGCACCGGTGCCGTCGTATCGACCGACACGAGGTCGTCGATCGCGATCCACGAGGTCATGCGCGTCGCGATCGCGTACTCGAGGCCCAGGCGCTCGATCTGCTCGTCGAGGCCGCGCTCGCCGGCGGCGATCCGCAGTTCGACGTCTTCGACCTGCTCGCGACCGAAGCGAGCCACGACCGCCGCGTTGCCCTCATCGCTGCCGGTCGGCGGCAGCGCGAGTCGCTGTTCCCACGAGCCGGCCGCCATCCGACCGCGGATGACGATCGTGCCGCCCTGAGGGTGGATGCGCACTGCGATCGTGGCGGGATGACCGGCCATGAGATCGGGCAGGTGCATCGGCGCGTGATCGATGAGCGCTGCGCCCTCGATCGCGAGGTCGACCACCAGCGGCGCACGCGTGTGGGTGCACAGCCTCGCAATGGCGCGCTCGGGATCCTCGTGGATACCGATCACGATCTCGACGCCGCGACCCGCTCGTGCCGCAGGCGAGGTGAGCGAGCGATTGACCCCCGAGCCGACCCCGACCGTGTGCACGCGGCAACCCGGCGGCAGCGCGTGGTGGATCTCGGCGACAATCTCGGACTCGAAGCCGATCTGACCGTCGGTGACCAGGACGATCTGCCGCTGGGCCTCGGGCCGCAGCGACGCGAGTGCGGCGCGGATGCCCGTGCGCATCTCGGTGCCGCCGCCGGCCGACAGCGCGGCGATCCACTGCTTCGCGGCGGCGCGCTGCGCTGTCGTCGCTGCGACGGGCCCCTGGTGCCACGCGCGGGCGTTGGTCGAGAACTCGATGAGCTCGAGCCGGTCGTGGTCGTCGAGCTGGTCGACCAAGGCGCACGCGAGCCGCTGCGACTGTGCGAGCGGGGCGCCGTGCATCGATCCGCTGGTGTCGAGCAGCACGATCAGATCGCGCGCCACGTGGGCGGAGGTCACCCCGGTCTCGGGCGGCACGATCGTCAACAGCGCAAACGCGTCGGCGCCGTGGGCATGCGTCGCGGCCGGTCGCGCACGATGGGCGACGGTCGTCGCGTGCGTGCCCGCGACCTGCCAACGCACGACGACGTCGCGATCGAGCGTCGCGCTGGCATCGGCGAACGCGACCCGCGTGCTCGACCCGGCGGCGGTGGTCTGCACCGCATGCGATACGCACTCGATGCCGTGCTGCACGTCGTCGATCGCGAGCACGAGGCCCACGCTGACTGGCAGTCGATCCAGGGTCGTGCGCGTCGTCATGCGATCGGCATCGGTCACGCGGCCGGGCGCGCCCAGGTAGCGTGGCGCGACGACCGTCGGGAACCGCCACTCCCACGAGCCCCCGCGCTCGCCGATCCACACCAGTGGCTGATCGATCTGCAATTCGACCTCGACGGTCGTGCCCGGCGGGATGTTGCCGAGCTCCTGGGTGAACACACTCGAACGATCCTGCTCGAGCAGCGCCGCGGTGTGACCGTCCATCACCGCCCGCGCGAAGCGCTCGCGCGCGTCGGCCTTGCGGTCGATCTCGCCGGTGACGACGCGCTCGCCGATGCGGAAGCGGTAGCCACTCACCGCGCCGTCGGCAGGCAGCGGCACCTGATACGTGACGCTCAGGGGCTCGGCGTGCGGGTTTGCGAACATCTGCACGAGCCGGACGCGCGCGAGCCCACCACCGGCACGCGCATCGAGCGACGTGCTGCGCAAGGGCAGGGTCCGACCGTCGGTCGCGACGAGGATCGCCCCGTTCGAGGGCGCAGCAGCAGCGGACATGGTGTGGGCGCGGGCGCGAGCGGTATTGATCATGACGCCGGACCAACGCGGCCGGCCGGGGTTTTCGTGACAGGCTTTTTTTTGGGCCCTAGCGACCGGTTTTGCGGGTACGCGGGCACGGCTTCCGACGAGGCCCCGGCGCGGGAGCGTGGCGGCGCACGCCGATCATTGGCCAGCGTGTGCAGCTTTCTGAGCGGCGCAAGTAGCCCGCTGGCCTCACCGACCCACGAAAGCTGCTAACGTCATACGAGTGGAGCTCAAGCGTCGCGAGATCATCGCCGGGATGGCATCGATGCTCGCGGCGGGATGCCGCGAGAGCAACGAGGAGTCAGGCGACGCCGCACCGATGTGTGGCAACGAGAACGATCCCACCGCGCCCGCTGCTGTCGCGGACGGTGTGTACGATCATCCGTGCGCGCCGGTCGATGGCGGCCCGATCGACGAGTTCATTGCATGGTTCTCGACTGCGGATCGTGATGCGCTGTTCGACGGCGCCGTCGATCGGCTGGCGGCCGGGCTCACGAGCGACCAGCTCGTCGCTGGCCTGTACATCGCCCACGTCACGTTCTCGTTTCACAGGGACGAGCACTGGCGACTCGCAGTGCCTTCGGCGCAGCGCGCCGGTGGTCACGGCACCGCGCATCACGAGCTGTTGCCGCTGCTGTGGTGTCTGCGGCGCACGCACCCCGATGCGATCGGCACGTCGGTGTGTCCCGCGCCCGGCGCTGCAGCGGATCCGAGCGCGGCCGCGCTCCTGCGACTACAAGACGCGCTCGAGGCGTGGGACCAACCCGCGGCCGATGCCGCGCTCGTCGCTGCGCTGCGCGGTGGTCAGCTGCCTACGGTGCGCGATGTGCTGCTCGAATACGGCTCGCGCACCCACGACTGGATCGGGCACACGATGATCGAGGCGACGCAGGCAATGCGCGTGCTGGTGTCGGCGGGCAATCGCGGCGCCGAGCCGATCCTGCGCGGGCTGTTGCGAACGATGATGCGCGGCAGCACGTCGAGCAGCGCGCCGTTCGACGCGAACCGCAAGCGCCTGCTGCTTTTGCCCGACGACTGGGAGTCCGGTGGTGCCGACGAGGGCGCGACGCTCGAGCTGCTCGCCGAGCTGCGCACCGCCGACGACGAAGGCGCGGCGGCCCTCGCTGCGCAAATGCTCCGCGAAGGCGTCGGCCCGCGCGCGATCTGGGATGCGACGCGGCCCGCGACCGCGGAGCTGACGCTGCGATTCACCTGGCCGCAGTGGATCAAGTTTCCGCTGCACGCGGTGACCTCGAACAACGCGCTTCGTCTCGCGTACGACTCTACCTGCGACGATCGGTTGCGTCGTTTGTTGGTGCTGCAAGCGGTCGCGTGGGTGCCGCTGCATCGCGAGAAGGCGATCGAGTACCTGCCCAGCGAGCCACCGCCGGGCTGGGAGATCGACACGCTCGAGCCGACCGGTGACGTGTCGATTCCGATCGAGACGCTGCTCGACGATGCCGATCTCGATCGGCGCGCCGGCGTCGCACAAGCGCTGGGTTGGTTGCGTGACGGTGGCGACCCCGACGTGTTGCGCGCGCGGTTCCTCGAGCTCTGCGTCGGCTACACGTTCGAGGAGCACGAGCTCAAGTTCCCGATCGCGGCGCTCGAGGAGGTCGATGCAGCGAGCCCGGTGTTCCGCGAGCGCTTGCTCGCGGCCGCGCTCGCGTACGGTGCATCGACGACCAACGGACTGTGGACCGGCCACGACGAAGCCTTGGCGGCGCTCGCTCGGCTCTGACGCTACTTCGCGGGCGTGCGCGCACCACCGACCGAGATCCCGCGACGATCATCGCGGCGATCGGGCCGATTGGTTGCCTCATACTCTAAACGGTCTCCAGCCCGGCCAGCAGCTTCATCAGCGACTTCGAGTCCACCGGCTTGACCATGTGGTGATCGAACCCGGCTTCCTTCGACTTTCGCCGGTCGTCGGCCTGTCCCCAGCCGGTCACGGCGATGAGGATCATCTTCTCGTCCCAGGCCCGGGCCTTCATCTGGCGGCACGCTTCGTAGCCGTTCAGCTTCGGCAGGCCAATATCGCACAGCACTACACCCCCGAGTTGCGTAACCACACGCGGATCTAGGGTGTGAAAAGCCGGAAGAACGCTGCCTGTGATGGTCTGAGAAGCGGTTTCCCGACCAGCATCTCGAACCGACAGGAGCGCACTTCCGGTGAAGTTGAGAAAAGCAGAAATTGTCC
>CANLQR010000468.1 GCA_947492135.1 Deltaproteobacteria bacterium
CCGTGAAAGACACTTCTCGTGAATCGTCACTCGAGGGCGCGCGCGGCCCTCGGATGACTATTCCTTGCACAGGCTCGTGACCTTGTATCGGTAGTACCCGAGCTCGTCTTGCCAGAATTCGCCGTTGTACTTGTAGATCTCGTGCTCGCCGTCGATCTTGGCGCGCTGCGGCTTGGCGGGGTTGGCCTCGAGGTCTCCCTGCTGCTTACGCTTCTCGAGGATCTCGTACTCGACCTTGATCATCTCTTTGTTGAGATCCTTGATCTCCTTGATCTCGCCGGTGAGACGCACGCGCGTCTCGGCACCGGTCGCCTCGCGGGCGGCCGATAGGGCCAGATCGAGATCCTCGGTCACGCGCTCGCCGATGCCGGCGCCCTTGAACGAGGAACTCATGTCCTGCAGCTGCTGCTGCTCGCGCTCGAGCTCGTCGACGTACAGGATGTACTTACCGAGGCTCTTGTCGGACAGCGCGATCCGGGCGACCTGCTCGACGAACGGGTCGAGACCCGAGTCGTCGCTGAGGATCTTCCGGGTCATCTCGTAGAGCTTGAAGTCCTCGGGCGCCCCTTCGAGGATGGCCTGCAGGTCCTCCATCGCTTTGGGGTACTTGCGGTTGAACTCGTCGACCGCCCGCTTCGCGGAGTCGTAGCGGCAGTTGAAGTAGTAGGTGACGGCCTTGATCTTGATGCCGTCGGGGTAGAGGTACTCCTCGAAGAACGGAGCGTTGAGCGTGTGCACGTAGCCCAGTGCACGCTGGTAGTACTGGTTCGCGTTGGCGTCGTCGATCTCGACGCGGCGGAACTCGGCCCAACCGGCCATGTGGATCGCCCGCAGGAAATACGGCGACTCGACCGGGATCTTGTCGAGGTACTTGATCGCAGTCTCGAACTTGCCAACCATGTAGAAGATGTTGGCCAGGCCGAACGCGGCCATGTGCTCGTACTGCCGCATCTCGTCCTCGAAGGACGTCTCGGTCTCGGTCTTGTCCTTGCCGCGGCGCCGGCTGGTGCTCTTCTTCTTGCTGGATTTCTTCTTCTTCTTCTTGGCGTTCTTCTTCTTCTTCTCTTCGGCCTCACGCAGCTCGATCGAGCGGCGCAAGACGTTCTTGAAGGCTCCAACCGCGGGCTCACCGGCAAAGTTGCGGGTGTGGGCGACGCCGAGGAAGAACTGCGCGGGGATGTAGTAGTCGCTGGCGTTGGGGACCTGGTCGAGCAAGGCGATGCCCTGCGGCAGATCGCCCTTTTCGTAATAGAAACGCCCGAGAAGGTAGTAGAGCTCGTCGCGAACGTCGTCGAACTGCTCGTCTTCGAGATCGGTCGGCTTGTAGCGACCGATCTTCTGCAAGACCTCGGCGCCCTCGGGCAGCTCGCGCGCGAGCGATGCGAGCCACGGCAGCGTCAGCGTGTGGAAAGGGTGGCCGGGACCCGCCTGCACGATCTCGTCGTAGACCGACAGCGACGCCGAGTAGAACTTGAGCTTGTACAGCGCCTTGCCGAGCCAAAACTGGGCTCGCGGTTGGTCGCCGGGGATCTCGCCCGAGTAGACCTTGAAGAACTGAATCGCGGCGGCCTCGTAGTCCTCGCCCTTGTACTGGGCTTCGCCCTGGGCGTTCGGACCGCCCGCAGGCGCATTCGGGGCGGGCGGTGGTCCAGCGGTGGGTGGAGCCGGCGGCAGCGAGGTCGGTGCGGGAGTTCCACCGGGCGGTGGCGGTGGCGGCGGTTGGCTCGCCGCAAACGCGGGCGCCGCGAGCAGGAACAGTCCCATCGCAGAGGTCGCGATGATCCGCGGGGCGTGCCGCGCGATGGTTTGCATGGTGCGCCGCAGAACGGAGGCGGAGCGGCCGGAGCCGGGGCCAAAACCGGGAGGAGTTCGAAGGGTCGTGCGCATGGTTGGTCCTAGGATCGCGTTCGTACCTGCTGCCGCGTTGCGGCGCTTTCGGAGTCTCGCCTCGTCGTATGCGTTCGCATCGCGACGTCCGCTTCGCTGGTGACGGACCGAGCACCACGCGTCGCGTGGGTCAACGTGCTCGGGGCAAAAACCTCCATCGAAGTCGCGAGGACATTACCAAGGCCAGGGTTTGGCCCGCAAGGGCTGCTTCGAGCCCCGACGTCAGGGGCTGGCGGCATTGTTCGGGGAAGGGGGACGCAGACGAGGGCGCGGAGTTCCAGGGTCGGCGTCGTTGCACGAGCGAGCGACGCACGGGTTCCGAACTCATGAACGACGGGGCGAGACGCTACGCACTCACGCGGCGGCCCGCCCCGGGGACCGAAGACGTGGGGTCATTGGCAGATCGCGCCGCAACCCAACTCGCCCTGGCGCGCCCGGTTCGCTTGCGGTTTGGTGGTGCTGTGGGGAACCTGTTCCGATGCCCAGCGTGTCCTGTCTGTGCTGCCTCAACGCGGTCTTGTTCAGGCGCAGCGGCGTCTGCACCAGCGCCGGCGCCATGGCGGCCCGCATGGACCACCGCGGGCGCGCGCGGGCCACGGCGGCGCACGAGCCCCTTGGGTGGGCCCGTTCGAACGCCTTGACCACCACCGCGGGCCGTGTACGATGCGCCCTGGGCTGACCTGGGTGTCACCCACCCTTGCCCTTGGGCCCTGGCTCCGCGTTGGCCTCTGGTGTCGTCTCGAAACCGGACAAACTCCTCGAAACCGGGGCTATGGCCCTAGCCGCTCACCCGCGAGTTCAACAAACGATGACCCACTCTCTGCTCGATACCCTGCGCGCCGTGGTGCGCCCCGGCCGTTTGTTCGGTGCGGCCGCGTTGATCGCAATGCTGTCGGCGTGCCCCAAGGGTGACGTCGGCGCACCGTGCAACCACGGCAAGGTCGAGCCGCCCGAGAGCAAGCTCGTCACCTTCCCCGCGCTGAGCTGCAACGAACTGCTGTGCGTCTACGCCGACTCAGACGAGGCGCCCGAGACCGCTTGCACCGATGCGGTGCAGTGCAACGAGGCCGATCCGAGTGTGAACCGCTTCACCTGCGACACCGACTCGGGCAGTTGCGAGCTGCGCATCGAGTTCGTGCTCGAGCGTTCGATGTGCTCGAAGAAGTGCAGCAGCGACGCTGACTGTAAAGACGGGGGTCCGACCAAGAAGATCGTGGTCGAGAACACCAAATGCGAAAGCGGTTTCTCGTGCGCGCGGATCCAAACGCTCGGCGAGTTCTGCTGCGAGAAACTCTGCGTGTGCCGCGACGACCTCGATGACGCGACCGCGGCGACGATCCAAACGGACTGCGCTGCAAGCACCCAGGCCGGTTGTTGCATGGGCGCCGGCATCGACATGCCGCCACCGGCTTGCGGCAAGCCGTAGGCGCGGCTTCGCCCGTTCAGACTCACCAAAGCCCCCGCTCGCGGGGGCTTTTTTCGTGGTTGCGAGCCGCCGGCGAACCTCAACGCTCGGTCGCGTCGAAGGCCGCGGGCAACCACTCAATCGGCGCGTGATCGATGTCCGAGCCGGTCACCGTCACGATGTCGAAGCGGACCGCGACGCGCTCCCACAGATCGTTCGCGACCAGGTAGGCCGTGGCAGCACGGATGATGCGACGGCGCTTCTCGGGTCCGATCGTCTCGAGTGCATGCCCGCGGAGGTCGTCCGCGCGGCTGCGAACCTCGACGAAGACGATCGTCGGCTCGACGCCGTCTTCGAGCTGACCGATGAGATCGATCTCGGCACCCGCGATGGTGACGTTGCTTGCGAGCAACCGGACTCCGCGCGCCGCGAGGAACTCCGCGACCCGGACTTCCACGCGACGCCCACGGGCGCGCGTCGAGTCGTCGGCACCACCCGCCCCTGGGAGCGAGGGTGGTGACGTGGACACTAGCCGCCCTTGGCGTCTACAGCCGCGCCATCGGCGAGCTGCACATCGCCTTCGGCAACCGGCGCCGCCGCTCCCGACAGCAACGCCGCGTAGTCGCCGAGCTTCTCTTTGATGCGCGCCGCGTTGCCGCTGAGATCCCGCAGATAGTAGAGCTTGGCTCGGCGGACACGACCGCGAGAAACCATCTCGACCTTCACCACGCGCGGCGAATTCTCTGGCCACACTCGCTCGACGCCGACGCCGTGCGACAGCTTGCGAACGGTGAACGAGCCTCGAGCGCCGCCGCCCTTGCGGTGGATGCAGACCCCCTCGAAGACCTGGATGCGGTCTTTGCCGCCCTCGGAAATCATGGCGTGCACACGGACCGTATCGCCGCTGCGAAACTGCGGCAGATCGGTGCGGCGGTAGCTACGTTCGATGGCCTCGATGGTGGGGCAGCTGTTGCTCATGGCGTCACGACGTTTCTCAAGGTCCCAAGCAGGGCAGCGATCGCTCGCTCGACCCACTCCTCGGGAGCAATCGGACGCGAAGGGTCGACGATCATGGACTCCGGCGCAAGGGAGTTCGCGTGTTGAGTCGCACGTTTGGGGGCGAAGACCGCGTCACCGGCCAGCTCGGACATCCCGGGGGCGAGCAGGACAAGGCCCTGCCGCTGCTCGCCTGCGCAGGTCTGCAGGCGATCGAGCAGCTCCGCGACCGAGCCCGCCGCGTCATGGCGGGGCTCCGAAGCGATCTCGACGAACCAAGCGTCGCGAGACCGGAAGCGGCGGCGCAAAGCGCGGACATCGGAGAACCCCGAGACGGCGACAACCCCCTCGAAGACGCGAGTCCACGCCGCCAACGCGTCGGCATCGCCGCCCACGACCGCGACGCCCGCCAGTCCGCGGGCGGCCACGCGCCAGCGCTTGTCCGCGTCGATGTCGTCGTGGTGGCCTGAGAGTGCGAGATGGATCGGACACTGTGCGGGCCAGGTGTCGTGGGGTCGAAGCTCGGGCCGCAGCGCCCAGGTGCGTGACAGCGAGGCCCGCAGCCGCCAGGCCGTGATGGCCCCGTGATCGCCGCTTTGCAAGACCTCGGGGACCGCGTGCCCACGGAACACCGCCGGCCGGGTGTACTGCGGAAACTCGAGCAGCACGCCACCGACGGCGCGGCTGAAGCTGTCCTGGCTGACCGACTCTGGATTCCCCACGACGCCGTCGACCAACCGCGAGACCGCCTCGATCACGGTCAGCGCCGCGACTTCACCTCCGCCCAGCACAAAGTCACCGATCGACAAGCACTCATCGACGAAGTGCTCCCGAACACGATCGTCGATGCCCTCGTAGCGGCCGCACAACAGCGCGATGCGTGGAACTTTGGCGAGACGCTCGGCTGCGGATTGATCGAAGCGAGCGCCTGATGGCGTCAGTAGGATCCGATGGACCGGACCACGGCTCGCAACCACGTGCTCGAGCGCCGCGACGACCGGCTCGGGCTTGAGCACCATTCCGGCGCCCCCACCAAACGGGGCATCGTCGACCGTGCGATGCCGATCGTCGGTGAAATCACGAAAGTCGGTCGTCTCGATCGCCACGTATCCGCGCTCGATGGCTCGGCCGAGCAACCCCGCAGAGGCAAACGCTCGCACCGCGGTCGGAAACAGCGTCAGCACCTCGAAGGTGACGCGCGCCGCGATCACACGCCGTCCTCGAACTCTTCGGGCACGATCCCCAGCGGAGGATCGACCCACACCGCGTCGGTGGTCACGTCGCGAATCACGTGCGGTAGCACCGGCAGCAGCCACGTTCGCGTGCGACCGTCCGCACTGCGATAGCGGACCTCGAACAGATCTTGGGCACCGTTGCTGGTGACTGCGATGATGGTACCCATCGCGATCGGATCGGCACCTGGCCGAGCGCGCATCACCGGAAGGCCGACCGCGTCGGCGAGAAAAAATTCGTCGTCGGCCGCCGGCGCCACGTTGCGCCTCTCGACCTCGATCACCGACCCGACCAACGCTTCGGCGGCGTCACGCCCCCGCACGTCGTCGGACTCGACCCGCCACTGGCCAACCTTGCCCGGGATCGCGGCGCTACGGCGGACCGTGATCGTCACTCGCGTCTCGCTGGTCGGAGCGCGAAAAACCACCACCCGTCCCGGCGCCACCGCCGACGATGCCGCGTCGAACAGCTGGATGCGCAGGGCCCCGCTCAGCCCGTGGGCACCCGCGACGACCCCGACCTCGAACCTATCGGACGCGGCCATGACAACTCCGGGGAAGCCTGCCAAGCCGCCGAGGCGGCTGGTCCAATCCCATGAGATTACTCGAGGATTTCGAGATCAGCGCGTTTTCGAACCTTCGACGAGGCGGCGCTGAGGATGGCGCGCATCGCCTTGACGGTGCGGCCTTGTTTTCCGATGACCTTGCCAAGATCGTCCTTGGCGACGCGAAGTTCGAGGACGATGGTCTGCTCGCCCGAGACTTCGGCGACGTGCACCTCCTCTGGCTTGTCGACGAGGGCACGTGCGATG
>CANLQR010000469.1 GCA_947492135.1 Deltaproteobacteria bacterium
AGGCGTCGACGCTGGCGCGAATCCCCGACTGCGTCGCCGGCGAGGCGTCGCCGAGCGACCCCAACCCTTGTCGAATCTTCACCGATCGTGCCGCCGATCCCGAGTCGCTCTATCATCGGCTGACGTACGACAAGCAGAACCCCGACGAAGAGGGGGGGGACATCGAGGCGATTCGGTACTCGAATCCCTATGGCACCTTGGTCATCGACCTGGTGAGTCCCTTGGATCTCGCGGCGCTCAACGAGTTGCCCGGCGGCAGCTTCGACGACTGCTTCGCCGACTTTCGACGGGCGCGGATCCCCCGGACCTACCGCGAGTCGTTCAGCACGCCCAACACCACCGGCTACCAGGCCTACAACGATCCCATCGTGGTCAGCAACACGCCGCTGACCTACCCGGTGCGGGTGGTGCCAGCCCCGGAGTCCGGGGTCGTCTTCGCCGTCGACGCCGGCGGCCGAGGAGGGGCGGCGGGCGTCCGGGGGCAGGTCGTCCGCATCGAGATCCGCGAGGGTGTGATCCGGGGCGACGAGCAGTTTCGCGTGCGTTGAGCCGGCGGTACGCCCAAGAGAACGGCAACTGCGCTACTCTTGGGTGCCGTGGGGCGCTTCCGTTTCAAGATCGGCGGAAAAACGGTGCTGCTACCGGATGGGCAGCACGACGTCGGGCGCTTCGCGGAGTGCTGGCTCGTGCTCGACGACGACCTGGTGTCTCGGACCCACGCTCGTTTCCACATCTCTGCGGGGAGCAGCGAGGTCGAAGACCTCAGCAGCCGCAATGGCACCTTCGTCAACGGCGACAGGCTGCAAGGTCGCTGCACGCTGCGCGATGGCGATCGAATTCGCATCGGCCGCGAGGTCATCGAGGTGCTTGGCCTGGGCACGTCGCTGGCGGGAGACGAAGATGATCTACGCCGGACGCTCGCACCCGGTGAGGACACCCGATTCCCATCGATGATCGGCCAGCTCGTCGAGAAGAGCATCAAGGCGGGAAAGGTCAAAGAGGCCGAGCGCTACGCCCTTGCGCTGGCGTCACAGCTCGCGGCGGCTCGGGTGCCGGTGTCGCATCCCGCGGCGGACGCGTGCAATCGCTGCCTCATCCAACTCGCCGACAAGACCGCCTCCGGCGTCTGGATCGATCGGTTGTTCCGCCTGTATGCCCAGCAGGCCTGGATCATGGCACCGCGCACGCTCGAGGAGGTGCGTAGCTCTCTCGATCGCATCCCGAGGGTGCCCGGCACCGGGTTGCGGGACTACGAGCAGGCCCTACGCAACATGGACCGCGCAGGGACTGCGGTCCCTGCCGAGCTGGTCCAATCCGTCGCTGAACTCGCGGATGCCTTCGGCGGCGGCTAAGGGACGAGGCCCTGGTCCGCCGCCAGGTCAGCCGCCGAACTTCTTGACCCCGAAGGCGGTGCGGTTGTTCTTCGCGCGGCCTTGCTCGGTCATGTTCACGGCGACGGGCTTGCTGGCTCCGAAGCCCTTGGCCGACAGCCGCGAGCCATCGACACCCTTGCCGGTGAGGTAGGCCTTGACCGCGCCTGCACGCTCGTCGCTCCGCTGCTGCGCGGCACCGCGGTCATCCGTGTGGACGCCGATCTCGACCAACTGGAACTCGGGGTGTCCGTTGAGAAAGCTGGCGACCTCGTCGAGGATCGCGTGCGAGTCTGGGTGCACCGCGTTGCCCTCGTAGCGGATCCGCTTCTTGAGCTTGATTCCGCTCTTGTTCCCGCTGACGTTGGGCGTTGCCACCGGGGCGTCACGCTCGAGCTGCTCGCGCAGTGTGATCTCACCCTTGCCCTCGACGGTGAAGGTGATGTTCTTGTCCTTGAAGCCCGGCGCGCTGATGATGCCGCGGTACTCGCCCGCAAACAGTTCGAGGGCGATCCGACCATCTTGCGTCGAGGTAAAGGGTTCGTCGACACCCTGACCCGAGACCCGCATGGTGAACGCAACCGGGGCACCCGCAGTGTCCGTCACGCTGCCCTGCACGATGCCGGTGGCGGGGGCTGGCGCGGTCTGGAGCTGCAAGGTGACGCTGGTGTCCTCGCCGTCCTTGACCTCCGCGGTGGCTTCGTGGACCACCTGTCCGTTGACCTCGACCTGCACGGCGACGGTGCCCGCCGGGAAACGGAAGCTCGTGAACGCGCCGTTGGCGTCGCTGAGGATGGCGTTCGATGCGGCGCCGGGAAACAGGATCTTCGCGTCGGGGATCGGCGCACCGGCGGGGTCGACAACCTGGCCGACCAGACGCCCCTCGAGCCCCATGGGGGTGGATGGCGCGGGCGCGGGTGGCCCGGGGACTTCGACCTCGCGGATAACCGGCGTGGGGTCGAAGCTCCAACCGAGACCCAAGATGATCTGCCACGGCGGCTGGGGCGGGCCGAACTCGAAGTTCGGCGAGACCATTCCGATGTCCGCGGCAAGGTCGAGGTGAAGACCCGACACCACGTTGGCGCGCATGCCCACCGTCAACCATTGGGTCGAACGGGGCAGGGGGGACGACTTCACGTTCGGTTGCAGGAACGCGGCCTCGCGCACCGTCGACACATCCCAAGCCCACTCGACGATGGGGTCGATCCCGAATTGCCGACGCTTGCCCAAGCGCACCGGGAAGTCCACTGCGTAGCGCATGCGCACACGACTGTGGTTGCCACCCAGCGAGAACCGCGAGACCTCGCGACTGGTCCCATCGGTAATCGCGCCGTAGTCAGCGACTCTCAACGAGTTGTCGAGCATCCAGCCGAGGTTGGCGGCGATGCGTACCGGGACCTGTTTTTTGGTCATGTAGCGCAGGTCCAGCGCGAACAACCCGTCGATCCAAAAATTCACGCTCGAGGTGCGTAGCCGCTCGCTGCCGGACAGCAGGCCGAGCCCGGCCGTCCCGCCGATGCCGACGCCCTTCTTGAAGCGATGCGCGCCCTTGATGCCGAAGTCGACATCGCCGAGTGCGAACCCGGCACGGGCATCCTGACGATCGGCTTGCGGTCGATCGTTGCGGTTCGCCGCGCTCTTCACCGAGAAGAAGATCTCGCCGAACTTGAACGGCGTGAAGCCGATCGTCACCCCGCCACGCACGCGGGCATGGGTGTCGCCGGCATACATGAAATCGGACTTGCGAAAGAAGTCCGTGTGCAGGCGGAATCGGAACGTGTACTTGCCGCCGACATCGGGAAGCGTCGTGTAGAACAAGCCGATCGCGCCGCCGTTGACCGGCATCAGCGGCTCTCGCCGGCCCTCGACCATTCCGGGGTCCTTGTCGCCCACGGAGTCGCTCCCGCTGGCCTTGCCTCGTTTTCCGCGTTTGCCGCCGGAGGTGTCGTCCGCGGAGGTATCGACGTCAGCGCCGGCCCCGCCCAGATCGGCCGAGACATCGAATCCACCGCTGGCTTCGGCCGTCGGGGCCGGCTCGCTGGGGGCGGCTTCGACCGGGCTGTCCACAGCGGGAGTTGCCGCAGGATCGGGCGTGGCAGCGGGTTCTGCAGGCGTCGCCTCCTCCGCTGGAGTCCCAGGATCGCCCGCTGGCAATGGGGGCGGTGCAGCCCAAACGGTGGACGGCACGAACACGCCCAGTCCTCCAAGACAGGCACGAACCAAACAGCGACGCATGCGGCAAGCGTCACTCACCCGGCGCCGACTGTCAAACCAAAGGACGGGGTTGGTGGTGGCTCCTCGCGTCCTTGGAATGCCACGTTTGTGGCAAGATGATTGAACTCGTGCACTCGTCACCGTGGCCGATGGGCGCAGCATCAGCCGCGTGGGGGCGCTCGACGTTGCGGCGGCCAGCGGGGCGTCGCCTTGGGGCATTGCTGACAGCGTTGCTGTGGTTGTGCGCCGCGTCGGTCACCCATGCGAACCCACGGCGCCTGGCGCCGGACGCGAGCCTGGCTGTGCCTGCGCGCAGCACAGACTTCTCGGGACCTCCGGGCCAGTTGGTCCGCGGCGGACTCGCCGTGCAAGCAGTGGACGTTGCGCTGACCATCTATCGCGCGAACGAACGGCGGCCCGACGCGACCGAAGTGCGTGGGGATGCGGCCTGGGTCACCGGTGTCGCGACCTATGAACTCGATCGGCCCGCCCGCGCTGGCGATCGCATCACGTTGCTCGACTTCGCCGGCTCGATGCGCGACGAGCCGCGAGACCTCGACGAGGTGACACAGGGCAACTACGTCGACGGGCCCTTCGATCCCGGCGGCTTGGTGCTCGAGGGGTTCTGGGGCGCCGCTGGGGTCCAGCGCGTCGGTGTTCGGGGCGACCTGATCGTCACGCTGCCCGAGGGCGCGAACTTTTTCACGCTGCGCTACGCCATCGACGTGCCGCATCGTTACTGGCCTTTTGGCTGTGTACGACGACGATGCAGCTTGTCCGGCGCGCTCGCGCCGTTGCCCAGTGTGCCGGCGCGAGGAGGGGTCTACCTGCCCGACGACGGCCGCGTGGTTGCGCCGGCGCGGTGGCGGGTCAGCGCCGACTTCGCCACCCCTGCTGAGGTGCCGCCGGGCACCGCACCGGGGCGGGAGGCTCGCGTTGCAGACGAGGTGATCATCGCTGGAGGACGCGGCGAGACCACGCGCTATCCCTCGGTGTTCTTCGGCAGACGGTGGCACAAAGCCGAGAAGACCCATCGCGGCGTCGCCCTCGAAGTGCTGACCCCCTGGGCACGCCCCAGCGGGCAGGTGCCGGACGACACCGCGCTGCAGTTGCGTGCCGATGTCGCGGGCGTGGTCTTGCAGGTCGCGCCCCAGTTGATCGAGTTGCTCGATGCGCTGGGTCGGCCACCCGCCGTGGACGAGCCGCTGCTGGTCATTCAGGGCCCTTTGCGGGCCCAGATCGCCGAGGCTCATCCCGGCGTGGTCGTCATCAGCGACCAGGCCTTCGGCTTGTTTCCGCTGGAGCGCTTTCGTCGATTTCACGAGGACGCGATCGCTCGCGGCCTCGCCGACGCCCTCGTGGCCGCATCGATGCAAGGCGCCCAGACGCCGTCGACCGATCTGTGGCTCAACGGTGCGGTCGCCTTTGGTTTGGTGCAGTTGTGGCGAACCACGCATCGCAGCCGCGACGAGTTCGCCCACGACATCCTGAGTCGGTTGACGTTCGTGCCCGCGGTCGATCGATTTCTCTACACCCAGCAAGCCAGTTTTTCGACCGCGTACTTTCGTGGGGTCGAAGACCAGATGCCGCTGCGCAATCACCCGCTGTGGTTCGCCCATCAGCTTCCCACGGGGCGCCGCATCCACGAGAAGCTCGCCGATACGCTTGGCCCCGCCGGTCTCGACGAGTTCTACACGGGCCTGCTCGCGCGACCTTCACGAGATCCGGTGGCGCTGGCGGAGTCGGCCTGGCATCGCGAACTCGACTGGTTCTTTGCCCAGTGGTTGGGACCCTATCCCGAGGTCGACTACGCAATCGTCGACGTCGACTCGAGCAAGCGAGACGACGGGTGGCACCACCGCATCGTCATCGCCAAGGACAGCGCGGTTCCGCTGGTCGAGCCGGTGCAGCTGCTGGTCACCGAGCGCGGCGGCAAGGAGCACTTCTTGGTCTGGAACGGCGAGCTTGGTCCCGCCAACCGTGAACTTGCCGATGAGCCGACCACCGGGCGACATGTGTTCGAGCTCGAGACCCGCGCCAAGATTGCCTCGGTACGGCTCGACCCGCGCAGTCGGACGCTGCAACACGCCCGCGCGCCCCACGACAACGTCGACCCCCTGTTCAACGACCGCAAGCCAGCGAGTTTTCGCTTTCTCTACACCGGCGTTGGACTGTCGATCGCGGCGTCGGAGTTTCTCTCGGCGTCGACGGTGACCGCACGGTTCAACGCGGTCACCGGGTTTGTGCTGTTCGAGAGCAGCTTGCGTCGCGACCTGCGACGCACGGGACACGTGCAGATCTCGCGCGACCGCGAGACCGACATCGCTGTCGGGGCGGGCACCAATCTGTGGTTTGGGGCCAAGGTCAATCGTCAACGTCGGCGCGCGCGGGTTCGGCTGTTCGAAACCGTGGCGTTGCTCAACGGACGTTCACTGGATCCACGCGGGGGCCTGCGGCTGATCGAGAACGTCGCGCTGGTCGATGACACCCGTGGGTTTGGCTGGTGGCCCGAGCGTGGGCGTTCGCTGGGGGTCGCTCTGAGTGCGCGCCACACCCTGCGGACCGAGGGCGAGCGGGATGATCGCCATGACTTGGTCGTCGATGTCAGCTGGGTGCAGCTGTGGAGGCTGGCCAAAGATCACGTGATCGCGACCAGCGTGTTCGCGGAGGTGGTCAATCCGCTCGTCGGTGGCTCGGAGTTCCGTGCGCTGTCGCGGGTCGGGGGCATCGGCGGTTTGTCCGGCTA
>CANLQR010000470.1 GCA_947492135.1 Deltaproteobacteria bacterium
CCCACGGGGCGACCGCGAGGGTCCGGTTCAAGCCGCCAAGGACAAGGTCGGAGTGGACGCCGTCGAACATCCGCACCGGGATCCGACCGTCGGGATCGGCGAGCACCGGGACGACGCCCCACGGCTGAACGTCGAAGCCCCGGCCGTCCCAGAACGCCAAACCCATGGGGGTACCCGCGTCCTCACCGGCGAGTAGGAACGCCTCTTCCCCGTCGGGGCCGAAATAGCCAACGCGCGCCGTCGTGGGCCCCCACCAGCTGCCGAGTTCGCCGCCCCAGTCGAGTTCGACGCGGCGATAGCAGAAAGGCTCGTTTGCGACGTTGTCTGGGCAACTCGCCGGCTCCCCCGTGCTGGAATCGCCCGCCGCAGAAGTCGACACGGCGAGCGTCGTGGCGGTCGCGTCCACGGAGTCTTCGCCGGTCGCTTCGATGCCGCTTGCCGTGCTCGAGCCTTCGGCCGAGGCGGAGCCCGACGCGCTTCCGTGCTCCGGCCCACAGCCAAACATCACCAACGCGAGCCCGGAGGCCCGCGCCGCGTCAACCACGGGCCCGCCTAGCCGGATGCCGGATGCCGGATGCCGGATGCCGGATGCTCATCGTCCTGGAGCATGACACGGCGAGTGTAGGCCCGTCTATTCGCATCGTCGAGCGCATCCGTGCAGGTTCCTCCGACATCAGCGGATTCGTCGGCCTCGCACCGCTATGTGTCTCCCTCGCAGTTGCTCGACAGACTGCGACTCCTTCGCCGCGCCGATCCCTATCCTTGGTCATCACGCAGCGCCGCGCGGTCCGGCCAACCTTCCACGTCGACAACCAGCCGCATCGCTCGGCAAGACGAAGGCGAGTTCCTCGGAATCGGTTGACCGCGCGTTGGAAGAGAGTCGGCAGGGATCATGAGGAGGCCGCGGGGTGTGCTGACGACGTCGGGGAGCAGAAATTCTGCCCGTCGGGGTTCGTCCGCGGCCCGCCCAGCCAGAACTTCTCCTCCGTGATTTCGTGAAGGCAGAACTTCTGCCAAGCCAGCTCGTTCGCCGCCTGCGGCGACAGACGCCTTGCCCGGTCCGGTCGTTCGTGGGCTCGCGCCGCAAGGATCGTCACCCCCGCTGCGCTGTGGCCAGCGCGACGAGCACAGCCCGAGCTGCATCCCGCAGGGTCACGAGATCCTCGGCGCTGCCCGGCGGTGCAAAGCGACTCGCGTCGTACAGCCGCATGAACGTCGACACCGCCTCCGCCAGCGCCGGCTGGGCCGCGGCGACGCGCATCCCGAACCGCCGCGGTGACTCGGTTTCTTCGATGACAAAGCCGCGGCGCGCGAGCCGAGCTGCGACCTGCCGCCAGAACACGAAATCCGGCCGCGCACGCGCGCGTCGCCAACGATACCCGCGGGTCGCGATCCACCCGACGATGCCGAGCCCCAGCAGTGCGAACAACAACGACCGCCACCGCAGCAACGGCGTCTCGGCCTCGCGATCGCGCATGCCCAGGTTTTCGAACAGCGCCAGCTGCTTGCCGAGATCGTAGTCGATCACCCAATCGAGGTAGGCGTTGCGCACGGCGTCGATCCACTCCGAAGCGCCCGGCCACCACTGCGCATCGTCGCCGAAGGTTCGGCCCCCCGGCGGCGTCGGGTCGAAGGTGACCCAACCGAGCTGGCCGAAGTGGACCTCGATCCACGAGTGCGCGTCGGCTTGGCGCACCGCGTAGTACTTGCCGACGCTGTTGTAGTGGGCGCCGTAGTAGCCATTCACCAGCCGGGCCGGGACACCGATCTGGCGCAGCAATACGACCGCCGCGGAGGCAAAGTACTCGCAGTGCCCGGCCTGGGTGTCGAACAAGAAGCCCTCGAGCGGATCGGCACCGTCGGCGACGCGCGCCGAGGGCGGCTGCTCGAGGGTGTAGGTGAACCCGGCGAGATGGCCCATGATCGCCTCGACCTTGGCGTTGCGTCCGGTCGCATCGGCGGTCAGCGAGCGTGCGAGCGCGGTGACCTCTGCGGACAGCCCGGGAATCTCGAGCGCGTAGGCAGCGAACGCGTCGGGAACCGGCGGGTCTCCGACGGCTTCGAGCTCGGCGTTGGTGGGGGAGCCGATGCGCGCGACGAACTGGTAGCGAATCGGCCCGGGCGCCTTGTCGACGCGAATCTCGTCGCTGCGACCGCCGCGAACCTGGGCCCGCTGCTCGATCGGGCCGCGAGGGGACAGTCGTACGGCGAGCGGCTCGCTGGCCACGAACAACACGTCGACGCCGAGGTCCTCGAGCGTCACCGTCGCGAGCAGGGCGTCGCTCGACGCCGCGAACCCAGGCACCGGGAGGATGCTCGGCAACGCACTACGCCCGGGTTTGAGCTGGGGTGCTCCGCGGATGTCGAGCAGGCTGCGGTATCCGTAGGGTCCCGGCGCGATGGTCGTCTCGATGTCGCGGTCGTGCGACCACCGGCCCTCGGAATAGGCATCGAAGCTGCTGCCGCGGAGGTGCCAATCGGTGCGCTCGCCCCAATCGATCCGCGTGTCCGGCTCGATCCGCATGATCACGGTGGCGTCGGTCTTGATCCGGCCGAAGTCACCGAGCTCGACGGTGCTCGAGAAACCGCTCTTACTGTCGCGTGCAAGCCCGCCGCGAAAAAAAGCGCCCACACCCCAGCGTGGGAACGCCACGAAGGTGATCACTGCACCGACCGCGGCGATGGCCGCAACCTGTCCCGCCGCGCGCCACAGAAAACCCCGAGCGCGCATGCTCTCCCGCGACAGCGTCGCGGCCGTGCGCGCTCCCAGACGTTCGCCCTCGGCGACGAGGTGGTTGAGCAGCAGCGTCATCGCTGCGACCACCAGGTAAACCGCGAACAACAGCGGGTAGTTGAGCCCGGCATTGATGACCGCGCCCGCGACCACGAGCAACGACCCCAACAGCAGCAGCTGCATGTGTTCGCGGGCCCGCTGCCGGTTGAACAGGCGTTGGACCACCAGGAGCAACAGAAAATCGAGCCCGGCGTCGAGCAGTTCGGCGGTGAGGAACGCGCGAGTCAACGTCCCCACGAGGGCCAGCGCGACCAGCAGCGTCCACGCACGCTCGCTTGCCTTCGACGTGGTGGCCGGCAACGGGCGCACGAACGCCCAGATACACAGCAGGGTTGCCAGGGCCAGCGACCACGGGGCGATGCCGCCGGCGAACGCGACCATAGCGGTCGCCACGGCAACCTGCGCCAGGCTCATGCGATCGCGCAGGCGCTGCAGTGGGGAGTCGACGCCGTTCATTCCGGATCTCCGACGAGCGCGAGCGCCTCGAGCACGCGACGACGCTGTTCGTCGCCACTGCCTGGCGCCACCAGGAGATCGGGTCCGTACCGGAGACCCACGGCGACCGCTTCACGCGTCAGCGAAGCCACGGCCGCCGAGGCGCAGGCCTCGACCTGTTGCTCGAACACCGGGTCACCGGTTCGGCCGTGCCCAAGCTCGAGGATGATCTCTCGGTCGCCATCGGCCTCGTGTTCACGGACGACGGGGCGGCCAAGCCGCGCGACCGCGGGCCAGTGGATCCGCCGCAAGTCGTCACCGTCCCGGTAGTCACGCAGCGCAAAGAACTCTCCAACCCGCGCGCGTCGCTGCGGTGCGTCGCCGAGATCGGCACGCGGGTTCTCGGCGTTCTCGATCGCCGTGGCCAGGACTCGCGGGTACACGAGAATCGGCAGCCCGCGCGGAAGCTCGCGGCGTTTGACGAACAGACCGAACGGGAATCGCGTTGCGACCACGGCGGCTGGCATCAGATGGCGACCACGCCGCGACAGGGTGACGGTAGCGGGGACTTCGAGGGTCCGACCGGCGCCGATGCGAACCGCAAATACCGGCGCGCAGACGTCTTGGGTGGCCACCCGATCGTCGTCTTCGACGCTGACCGAGAATACGTCGACGCGGGGATCGACATTGGTCAGCTCGACGCGCATGGCGCCGGCCTGCCCGGCATAGATCTCGCCGACGGTGACGCGGCGCGCGACGGTGCGCCGCACCATCGACTCGCTCAGTATGCCGCTGCCGACGATGAGCGCCATCTGGGCCCCGAAGATCGCGTGCAGCAGGTTCGCGCCGGAGTTGATGGCCGCGAACCCGACCGCGAGGGTGAGCAGGATGAACAACCATCCCGCGCGCGTGATCTCGAGGCTCCGCCCACGAGCGCTCAGTGCCCGCCGTAGCAACGACGCCCTGCGCGGGCGCGTCGGGCCGGACCGCGGGCCAGAGGTGATCGCCATGGGCCTACCGCGGCACCGCCGTCGTGGCGATGACCTCGCGAATGCGCTCGGCTCCGAGGGCGACACCTTCGTCGCTCGCCGCCGACGCGATCAAGCGATGCGCGAGCGCCGGGACGGCGAGGTCTTGGAGGTCGTCGATGCTCAGCTGCGCGCGGCGGTCCATCCACGCGCGAGCTCGGGCCGCCCGCACCCATGCGATCCCGCCTCGAGTGCTGACTCCGAGCCGGATCCCGGGATGACTCCGTGTCGCGTGGATGATCCGCTGGGCGTAGGCCGCGAGGTCGGGGTGCACGAACACTTCGGTCGCGGCATGCTGCGCGGCGATGATCGCGTCCAGCGTACAGGCCGGTTGCGGCGCGCCCGGGGCCTCGGCCCCGCCCAAGAGGGAAGCCTCGACGTCCGCAGCGGCGTAACCCATCTCGAGCCGAAAGGTGAAACGATCGCGCTGGGACTCCGGTAGCGGATAGGTGCCGTAGTGCTCGGTCGGGTTTTGCGTGGCGATGACCATGAATGGCACCGCGAGCGCGTGGCTCGTGCCGTCGACGGAGATCGTGCGCTCGCCCATGGCCTCGAGCAGAGCGCTCTGGGTCCGCGGTGGTGCGCGGTTGATCTCGTCGGCCAGAACAAAATTCGCGAACAGCGGGCCGGGCCGGAACTCCGCACGGTCGAGGTTGGGACGGAGGATCGACACCCCCACGAGATCGGACGGCAGCAGGTCGCTGGTGAACTGGATCCGGCGGAACTCACCACCCACGACCTGGGCAAGCGTGCGTGCCAACGTGCTCTTGCCGACCCCGGGGATGTCTTCGATGAGCAGATGTCCGGCCGAGACCATCGCGACCAGCGCGAGGTCGATGACATCGTCCTTGCCGCGAATGACCTCTGCAACCGCGCGCCGCACCGCTGCGATCGCGGCATGGGCGTCGGACCGCGGTGCCTGCAGCACTGAACTCATCGACGCCCAGTCTAGGCGCTTCGGCGAGCGATGCAAAGCGCCGGTTCGGCTTTCAGCGTTTGCGCGCGAGCATGATGCCATCGCGGACCGACAACAGTACGTGGTCGACCCGCGGGTCCGCGTGGACCTGCGCGTTGAAGCGCGCGATCGCATGGTCTTCGTCGCTGGTCGGATTGACCACGCGGCCGCTCCACAGCGTGTTGTCGGCCACGAACAGCCCACCTTGGCGCAACAGGTCCCAACATGCGGCGTAGTAGGCCGGGTAGTTGACCTTGTCGGCGTCGATGAAAATCATGTCGAATTGGCGTTGCTCGGCCTTGAGCTGCGCCACGGTGTCAAGCGCGGGCGCCAGACGCAGTTCTATCTTCGCGCCGTGCGGGGAACGCCCGAAGAACTCGCGGGCAAGCGCAGTGGCGACCGGGTCGATGTCGCAGGTGATGAGTGCTCCGCCCTCGGGAAGCGCCTCGGCCATGCAAAGCGCCGAATAGCCGCTGAAGGTGCCGATTTCCAGGACTCGGCGCGCGCCGGAAAGGCCGACGAGCAACCGCAGCAGTGCGCCCTCGACGTGGCCGACCTGCATCTGCGGCATGCTGAGCTCGGCATGGGTTCGCGCGCGTAACTCCGCGAGCAAGTCGGACTCGTCCGCGCTGTGGGCCCCCACGTAATCTTCGACGAGCGGCGGGACCAGCGTCAGCATGACCATAGCGTAGAGCCCGGGGGATGCGTCAGCAACCACGCGATACTGACGGGCGACCGCCGGCCAACCTGGCCGGCTCTACGTGGTGCTCTGACGACCCGGGTGCGAAGGATCCGCGGCTCGCCGGATCTCCAGGGCGCGCAGTTCGATGCGGAACACCATCTTGTGTTTCGCCTCGCGGATCGAAAGCGTGCCGCCCTGCAGCTCGAGGATGGCGCCGGCGATCGGCAGCGACAAGCCCAGGCCGCGATGACCAGGGAGACGATGGAATCCGCGCCGCGCCGAACCGAGCTGAGCCGCGCTGGCGGGCGCGACCGGCGTGCGGATCTCGACGACGATCATGCGCCGCCGCCCCGATGCGGCGAGCTGCACCCGCACACTGATGACGCCGCGAAGCACCCGGACGGCAGCAAAACCCAACACGTTCTCGAGCGCCTG
>CANLQR010000471.1 GCA_947492135.1 Deltaproteobacteria bacterium
GGTCGTCGGCAGCGCCCACAAGGTCGAACACGCGCGCGCGCTCGGGGCCCACGAGGTCATCGACGGCTCACAGCGACGGCTGTGGTCCGAGGCCGAGGCGCACGCGCCCACCGGCTACGATGTGGTGTTCGATGCCAATGGCGTCGATACGCTGGCCCAGAGCCTGCGGCATCTGGCGCCGATGGGGCGGCTGGTGGTCTACGGCTTCGCGTCGATGCTGCCGCGGGCCCACCAAAAACTGCGCTGGTGGCGACTGGCGTGGCACTGGCTGCGAACCCCACGGATCTCGCCGTTCGAGCTGACCCAACGCAATCGCAGTGTGATGGGCTTCAACCTCAGCTACCTGTTCGACCACGCCAAGCTGCTGGCCGAGTCGATGGCCCAGCTCACGCGATGGTTCGACGAAGGGTTGCTCAAGCCGCCGAGCGTCGCGACGTTCCCCCTGGCGGCGGCAAGCGAAGCCCAGCGCAGTCTCGAGACCGGCAATACCGTCGGCAAGGTCGTCTTGGTCACGGAGCACGCACGATGAGCGAGGTTCGATCACGCGTCGAGAGCGACGGCGAGACAGTGGCTGCAGTGGTGCGGGCGGTGCTCGATGTGCCGTGGAGTCGCGCACGACAGCTTTGCTATGACGGTCGGGTGTGGGTCGATGACGAGCATGCCCGTGATCCCGCAGTGCGCGTGCGCAGAGGCGCGATGCTGATGATCCGGCCGCAAGCCCAGCGCGAGGTCGCGGTCGAGCGCGAGTTCGATCCTGCGCGGATCGTGTTTGTCGATCGCGAGGTGGTGGTCGTCGACAAGCCCGCCGGGCTGCAGAGCGTGCCGTTCGGCCCTGATGACCACGATAGCGTCGTGCAGCGCTTGACCGTCGCGCTGCGGCGGATCGAGCACCGGCGCGTCCCACCGCCGCGGGTGGTCCACCGACTCGACAAGGACACCACCGGCCTGCTGGTCTTCGCGCGCTCCAAGCCGGCCGAGCGCGAGTTGGCCCAGCAGTTTCGCGTGCATTCGGTTCACCGCCGGTACCTCGGCTTGGCCCATGGGGATGTGCGCGAGCAGACCATCTCGAGCCTGCTGGTCGCGGATCGCGGCGACGGCCTCCGCGGATCGTGGCGCCGTAGCGGGCACGCGCCGACCAGTGGTCGCGAGTCGATCACCCATGTCAGCGTCGAGGCGCGCCATGAACTCGACGCGTCCGCGTTCGAGTGCGGGCGAAAAGGTTGGCTGACGTGGGTGCGATGCCGCCTCGAGACTGGCCGCACGCATCAGATCCGCATCCACCTCTCCGAGGCAGGACATCCGCTCGTCGGCGAACCGGTCTACTCGCGCGGCTTCGCGGATCCAGGTCTCCGCTGGCCCAAAGGCGTCACGCCCAGGGTGATGCTGCATGCGGCGGAGCTCGGCTTCACGCATCCCGACAGCGGCGACGAGATCTTGCTGGTGTCCCCCGAGCCCCCTGATATCCAGGCCTGGCGGGCGCGGCTGGCGGCACCTACACCGCCGTAGACCGCCTTTGGCGGCCTTGCCTCGGCGTGAGCCAGCCGCGCTGATCCGCAGCGGGAGGCCCGCGCCCGCGAGCCCCCCGAGCAGGCCCCGTCCCGGCGTCCCGGCGCGGTCCTGCGGAACAACGATCGGTTGGGGGTTCGACCCAAAGTTGACCTGATACTGAACGCATGTTACTTGGGTTCGTCCGTTCAGTTGAGCGTGACGATCCATTCGATGCTAGACGAGACACAAGGCTTCTCCCGCGCCCGGATCCTCCTTCAGAGGGCAGGCAACGGTAAATCTGCTCACGCCGGCGCGGGAGAAGCTGACGTTCGCTCCACGACTCTCGACACGACCCTCGCGGGGCTGGTCGAGGCGCTCAGGGCCCGACCCGAGCTAGAGATCGTCGCCGAGCACTGCACGGCTGCAAGATCTGGTTCATACGGTGCGTGGCCGGATCGGCTGGATCATCGATTGCTTGCGGCTTTGCGAGGGAGAGATCTCGCTGCGCCGTACCAACATCAAGAGATCGCTCTGAACGCGACGCTCGCAGGTCGCGATGTCGTGATCGCGACCGGGACCGCGTCGGGCAAGTCGTTGTGCTTCCAGATCCCGATCTTGCACGCCGCGCTCACCGATCCCGATGCGCGCGCGCTGTTGTTGTTCCCCACCAAGGCGCTCGCGCGCGACCAATGCGAGTCCATGCGTGGACTCGTTCATGCGCTCGGGACCGGGGTGTCCGTCGGGGTCGCGCCCTTCGATGGCGACACGCCACCGGACGAGCGTCGCGCTGCTCGAGCGCGCGCCGCGGTGATCGCGACCAATCCCGACATGCTGCACCGCTCGGTGTTGCCGATGCACGAGGGTTGGGCGCGGTTCTTCGCGGGCCTGCGCTACGTGGTCCTCGACGAGCTGCACACCTACCGTGGGGTCTTTGGATCGCATGTCGGAAACGTGTTGCGCCGGTTGTGGCGCGTGTGTGAGCACTACGGCAGCCGGCCGCAGGTGATCGCGGCGTCGGCGACGATCGCGAATCCTGGCGCGCTTGCTCAGGCACTGATCGGCCGGCCCGCGGTGGTTTGCGTCGATCAAGACTGTGCGCCGACCGGGCCGCGCACCGTGATGGTGCTCAATCCCAAGGTCGTGGACGCGACCACCGGCGTGCGCCGTGACTACCTCAAGGTCACGCGCGTGGTGGCGAACGAGGTCCGCCGCGCGGGCGTCCAGAGCTTGGTGTTCTGCCGCACGCGCAAGGCCGTAGAGCTACTCACGCGGTACCTGCGAGACGACGAGCAAACCGAGGGTGGACCGCTGCCGGGGGGCCGGGCAACCGATGCGATCCGGGGCTATCGCGGTGGCTATCTGCCCGAGCGGCGGCGCGAGGTCGAAAGTGCCCTGCGCAGCGGCGAGGCTCGTGTGGTCGCCACCACCAATGCCCTCGAGCTGGGCATCGACATCGGCGGTGTCGATGTGGTCGTGCTGTCGGGCTACCCGGGGTCGCGTGCGGCCACGCTGCAGCGCATTGGTCGGGCAGGGCGCCGGGGACAGGCGGCGCTGGGTGTGGTGGTGCTGTCGTCGATGCCCACCGATCAGTTCATCGCCGCGGATCCCAGCTTCCTGCTCGGGCAGCCCGCCGAACATGCCGCGGTCGATCCCGACAATCCCGAGATTTGGCTGCCGCATCTGCGCTGCGCGGTGCAGGAACTTCCGCTGCGGGCCACCGAGCGCTGGGGCGAGCTGTCGGCCGACGAGACCGCGTGCGGCGCCGACTATCTCGTCGAGCGCGGTGCGCTGTTGCGCCAAGATACGGTGCCGCCCCTGTACCTTTCACGAGGGGCCGACAGCGCCGCAGACACCGTCGACTTGCGCGGCCCCATCGAGGAGAACTTCGCGGTGATCGATGACGCCGGTGACGTACTGGCCGAGGTCGCCTACGACGACGCTCCCTTGTATCTGCATCCTGGTGCGATCTATCCCATCGAAGGTCGGACCTTCGAGGTTCGAGCGCTCGACTGGGACGGGCGAAAGGCGAGCGTGCGCTCGGTCGACGCCGACTACTACACCGAGGCCGTGCCCAAGTTGCGCGTCCGCATCCTCGATCCCGAGGCGTGCGTCGATCATTCGTCGGTGGATCCCGACGCCGACGACCGTGGCGGGCTGGGTGAGGCTCACGTGATTCGCACGGTCCCGGGCTTCAAGAAGATCCGCTTTCGCACCCACGAGAACATCGGCTTCGGTCCCGTCTCGCTGCCCGACCTCGAGCTGCACACCAGGGCTGCATTTTGGCCGCTGCCCACCGCGGCGAGTGCCCTGGCTCCGGCGGTGCGCGCCACCGCGGCGCTGGCGGCCGCGCATGCGATCCACCACTGTGCGGCGCTGCTGCTGATGTGTGACGTTGCCGATCTTGGTCATGCCATCACCGCTGGCCATCCGGCGAGCTTCGGGACGGTCGCGAGCGGCTTCGCGGGGCCCGATGCCCAGGCCCAGCTCGCTGCCGCGGCGCGGCCCTACATCGTGTTGTTCGATTGGATGCCCGGCGGCGCCGGTCTGGCGAGCACAGCATTTTCACTCGGAGGCGGGTTGTTCGAGCGGGCGGCCGCGGCGGTCGCAGGCTGCCGGTGCGCCAGCGGGTGCCCGACCTGCTTGGGTCCGGCCGTGGCCGAGCGCGAGCGGCCCGTCGATCGGCGGGCGGTCGCCGAGGTTCTCGAAGCCATGCGCCGCGCCGCCGCGTCGGGATCAGGCCCAGCGGCGTGAGCATCGCGGCCCGTCTCGCGACGTTCGGCAGACTCGGCTCGACGTCGTTGCCGCGGGCACCACCGTCGGATCGGGCCCCGCTTGGCGAAGACTTCTCGGTGCATCACGGCGGGCCGCGAGCCGACGCGGGTCGTGATCCTCGGGCGCCCGTGGTGATGTCGGCACTTCGGCGCGTGGTCGATGCGCCCGAGCGCGTTGTGGTCCCACCGATCTTCTTCGATCTGGAGACCACCGGGCTTGGACCTGGCGCGGTGCCGTTCTTGGTGGGGCTCGCTGGCTTCGGCTCCGATGGCTCCGCGTGGGTGCAGCAATGGCAGCTCGATGAGCCTGGTGGCGAGCGTGCGATGTGGCTGGCGGTGCTGCAGACGCTCGCAACACGGGGGCGAGACGCAGTGCTCGTCACCTACAATGGCGCGAGCTTCGATCGCACGGTGGTGCGGCTGCGCCTGCGTAGGCTGGGCCTGTGGGACCACTCGCTCGAGCAGCGTTTCGGCGAAGACCACGTCGATCTCCTGCCCGTGTGCAGACGTCTATGGGGCGGCACGCTGGCCAACGTCCGGCTGGTCACGCTCGAGCGGGAAGTGCTCGCGAGCGTGCGCGTCGATGATCCCAGCGGCGCCGAGATCGCCGCGCTTGGCCAGCGATGGCTCGCGGGGGCGCGCGACGCTGCGAGTTGCATCGCCGTCGCTGCGGCCCGTCGGCACAATGCCGATGATCTGCTCGGCCTGGCCTCGCTGGTCCAGGCTTGCGCGGCCGCGATCGAGACCCCCGCGAGTGTCGCCGAGGCGCTCGGGGTTGCGCGTCATCTCGGTCGATCGCCGGGCCCGCCAACCGCGGCGCTCGCCGTGCTCGAGGCGTGGCGCCCCGCCGCGCTGGGCAACCCCGTCACGGGCGTCGCGCTGCTGCTCGCGCTCGTCGGGCTGCTGCGCAAGGCAGGAGACTTCGAGCGGGCGCATGCGGTGCTCGAGCAGATCTGCACGCGCCACCACGGTCACGTGGTCGCAGCCACACGACTGGCGATGGACTGCGAGCATCGCCTTCGCCGCCCTGACCTCGCGTTGGCATGGTTGCGGACGGTCGCCGCACCGTGCCCACGCCGCCTGGCCCGGTTGCTCCGCAAGCAGTCCGACCTCCCGGTGCCCGCGCCAAGCCCATCGGTGGTCGTGCAGCCGATGCTGCCGGCGCCGACTGCGAACGACCGTGCGCTCAGCCCGGCGCCCGTCGCTGGCGAGACGCTCCCCACGCAGGTGGCGGTCGCGCGATCCAGTGCCCCGGGTGTTCCGGGGTCGTGGCGGGCCCGCTCGGACGCGCCCGCGCGTCGCGCACCGCCCGTGTAAGGCCGGCGGTGCGCTCGCGTTGCTGCCAGACACGCGACGGGAAACTGAAGAAGGGCTCCGCGGGATCGGCCGCGCTGCAACCGTCGTGTTAGGGTAGGCGGCCATCGTGACTACGAGTTCACCGCGGACACGACTGGGAGTGGTTTCGGCCGTCGCGCTGGGGATGCTCGCATCCGGCTGTATGGCGCTGACGCCCCAGTTGTCGCCGACCGACTTCGCGTCAGCCGAGCGAGTCGCGGATCGCGACGCTCGTGAAGCGCTCTATGCGGAGTCGGCGATCTATCGCCACGATCTCCCGCAAGGCACCCGCTACACCAAGGGCACCAACGTCTCCTCGGAGAAACGCAGCTGGCAATCGCTCGACGCGATCCTGCGTTCCGACGCGGCTGCCTCCGAGGCGCTTCCGGTGCGCAAGCTCCGGCTCGCCCGGCTGTTCACGGCGCTGGGCATCGCGACTTCGCTGGTCACCGTCGCCGGGATCGCCGCGTCGTCGCGCGAGGGCCTCGATCTGCAGCGTCTCGACGGCACCGGCGCCATCTTGCTGGGTGGTGGACTTGCGACCGCCGCGTTCGGAATCACCGCCGGTCTGTTCTTCACCAAGGCCCGCAAGGGCTACGACCGAGCCGTCGACGTCTACAACGACAGTCTCGGGGTTCGACTCGGTCTCTACTCGCCCGATGGCAAGTACATCCCGCCGCGCGGTGCGTTGGTCGACAAGGATGGTTTCATCCTGCTCGACGAACCCGAG
>CANLQR010000472.1 GCA_947492135.1 Deltaproteobacteria bacterium
ACAGCCGTGCGCGTGCAGCCATTGCAGCGCCGGGTCGAGCTGATCGAACACCTTCGACGGTGAGCTCGTGCGACCGAGCAGCGTCACTGTGCTCAGAAACATGCGCGCGGCGGTGCCGGGTATCCCGCCCATCAGCACGACGTGCGCCACGCCCAGGCGGCAATCCACCCCGCGAATCAACGCGGCGACGGCGGCGCGCGCGTCGTCGGTGAACGCAGGACGGCCAGAGACCACGATGTCGAGCAGGGCGACGCCCGCGCCGGCCGCCGCGACCTGCTCGAGCTCGTGGCGCAGCATTTCGGTCT
The DNA here is from genome assembly GCA_947492135.1 of Deltaproteobacteria bacterium. GTDB lineage: Bacteria > Myxococcota_A > Polyangia > Nannocystales > Nannocystaceae > Xiheibacterium. The sequence goes on from CANLQR010000472.1 coordinate 306, forward strand.
TGGCGACCGTGGGAACGTCGTACCAGGCTGCGATCACCAGCGGGGGAACGCTCGCGAGGCGCAAGCTGCTGGATTTGGCGGGCGGATTCACGCGGCGAGAGTCTAGCGTTCGTCACGCACGAACGCCCGAGCTTGTGGCACCCTGCGTGAAATCCATGAAACTCGGCTACCTCAATCTGATCGGACCCCTGGCTGTGTTTGTGTCGGGCTGCGCCGACGACGGCACCGCCCAGAGTGAAAGCGACGCGAGCACGTCCTCGACGACGTCCGAGACGTCGGCGGACGCGGCGACCCTCGAGGTCACGAGCGTCGACACCACCGCAACGACCACCATCGACCCGGATACCTCCACGACCGCGAGCGCGAGCGCGACCGCGACCGGGACGACCACCGGCGAGCCGATCGAAGTGCAGGCCGAGGTCGTGACCTACGACAGCCAACCGATGGTCGCCGACCTCACGTTGACGCTGTCGGCCGCAGGCGACTCGGCCGACGTGAACCACATCAGCGATGCCGGCGTGGTCATCTCGCCGCTCGCAGGCGGGGACGACACCCATCTTTTGTATCGGGTCCGCGGGCTCGCACCTGGCACTGCCCACTCGCTGCAGTTCACCGTCCTTCCCACCGGGGGTGGCACGCCGGTCGATGGCGCAGTCGACTTCGAGACCCCAGCCGCACTGCCCGCGTACATCGGGGCGTTCGCTCTGGAAACCACCGACGTCGATCCTGCACCGCTGTATCGGCTGTCCGACTGGAACCCTTTCCCGGTCGGCGACTTCGCCGGCGCGATGATGGTCGACCCCGCCGGCATCACGCGCTGGTACCTGTCGGCACCCTCGGTGCTTGCTGGTCCACCCGCGGTGTGGGTCGGCGTCAAGCTGCGGGCCGACGGCACCATCGTGCATCTGGTCGATGACACTTTTTTCATCCGCGACGAGCTCGGCACGATCGTGTCCGAGATCCCGGCGACCGACCTCGGACTCGGCGTGCTCCACCACGATGTTCATGAGCTGCCCAACGGCAACTTCATGGCGCTATCGATGGCCTTTGAAGAGGTCGACTACGCCGACCTCGGGGTGACCAACGTGGCCGGTGACGTGCTGGTCGAGTTCACGCCCGAAGGCGAGGTGGTGTGGCTGTGGGACGCGTTCGATCACCTCGATCCTCAGCGCAGGCGCGCGAACTTCGACGACCAGCTCATCGATCCGTTGACCAACCTGACCGCCAGCGACTGGACCCACGCCAACGGTTTCACCTACGACGACGTCGCCGACACCGTGACGCTGTCGATGCGCCACCAGGACTGGATCATCCAGATCGACCGCGCCACGGGTGACGTGTTGTGGCGGCTGGGCGATGGCGGTGACTTCGCGCTCGCCGACGGCGACCCTTGGTTCTTTCATCAGCACTCGCCGCAGTGGCAGGCCGACGGCTCGCTGTTGCTGTTCAACAACGGCAACGGCGATCCCGACACCGCGCCGGCCGACCAGCGCAGCCATGCGGTGCGCTACGCCCTGGACTTCGACCTCATGACGGCGTCCGTGGCCTGGCAGGACGACGAGACCTCGTTGCAGGTTCCGTTCGCCGGCGACGCGGACACCATCGACGGTGGCCACATCCTCGTCACCGACTCCTCGATCTTCGGCCCCACCGGGCTCTACAGCCGCCTGCGCGAGCTTGCGGTCGGCAACGACCCCGAGCGCATCTGGATGATGACCACGCCCGACAATCGCTGGATCTACCGCACCACCGCGCACCCGCGCCTGGTCGGACAGCCGCTCGAGTGAGCATGGAGAGCTTTGACGTGGTCGTCGTGGGTGCCGGGCCGGCGGGAAGCGCCGCTGGCATCGCGGCCACGCGCGCCGGCGCGCGCGTGCTGGTGCTCGATCGCGCACGGTTCCCGCGGGCCAAGACCTGCGGCGACGCGATCTCCAATCGCGCCGCGGACCTCGTCGCCGATCTGGTGCGCAGCCGTGATCCGCTCGTCGGAGTCCCCCATGCGCAGGTCGACACCGGCGTCGCGATCTTCCCGGGAGGAGCGTCGATCGTGCGCGGCTTCGGCGAGCATCCCGGTTTCATCGTGCCGCGGCTGGCTCTCGATGACCTCCTGCGGCGGGCACTGCAGGAGCAGGGCAGCAGCTTGCGCGAGGCGACCGCGGTGCGAAGCCTGGTTCGTGAGGGCGATCGTATCGTCGGCGTGCGGACCGAGAACACCACCATTCGGGCGGGCGCGGTGATCTCCGCGGACGGACCCGGGTCGGTGGCGTGGACGACCTTGGGCATCCCCTACCATCGCGACCGACGACTCGCGGTCGCCTTGACCGTGTACATGAAAGACGTGCGACCCGGCCCTCACCAGGCGGCCAACGAGCACTTCTTCGAAGAGGGCCTCAAGGCCGGCTACGGCTGGATCTTCCCGCCCGTGGAGGGCGTCGCGAACATCGGCGTGTACCAGCGCGCCGATCGTTTTCATGCGCACGGACGCACCCTGCGCCAGTTGTTCGACGCGTTCGTCGCCCGACACCCCGAGCGCTTCGACGGTGCATCGATCGTCGGCCGCACCCGGAGCTGGGCGTTGCCGCTCGCGACGCTGCCGGGCCCTGGGGGCATGGCGGGGCTACTGATGGCCGGCGACGCCGGACGCTACGTCGACCCGCTCGCGGGCGAGGGCATCTGGCAGGCCCTGCACTCGGGCAAGCTCGCCGGCGAAAGTGCCGCGCAAGCGCTGGGTGGCGCGGGCCTGCAGCGCAAGGCGGTCGATGCCTACCGCCGACGCTGTGCAATCGACATCGGCGTGCCCTCGATGGCTCGTATGGCCGTGCAAGACGCCATGGACCTCGTCGTCGCCACGGGTCTGCACCGCAGCGCGTGGGTGCGCGCGGTGCTCGGCCACGGCTATGGCAGCGAACGCCTCGAGGCCAGCAAGCGCCTGCGCTGACGTGCTAACGTCACGACGAGCTTGGTGACTGACGACGCGCCTTTGGCCGCGAGCCCGCGGCGGTTGTTCGATCTGCGGCGCTGGCTCGACCTGCGCTGGTTCAGCCCGCGAGTGCGCTTTGTGCTGGCGTTTGCGCTGGTGATGGCGACGCAGGTCGCGATCCTCGACTACTTCGGCGGCCGCGAGCTCTTGAAGGACCGTCCCGTCGCCGGGCTCGACTTCGATACCCACATCCATCAGGCGTGGCGAGTGGTCGAGGGCCTGCGCGGCTGGGGTCGCAGCTGGGTGTGGGATCCGCGATTGCTGGCCGGCTATCCGACCGGCACGATCTTCGAGGCCGACAACATCGGTTGGTCGGTATGGACGTGGTTGCTGGTCGAATGCGGGGTGCCCCAGGGACTCGCGTTCAACCTCTTCGTGGTGCTGGCCCACGTAGGGCTGGTGCCCGCGGTGTATCTCTCGGGTCGCTGGCTCGAGCTGTCGCCAAAGGCGGCGCTGGGTGCGGCCGCGGCCGCCATCTTGTTGTGGGCGTTCGACTCGTGGTTCCACTGGTGCTGGTACGTCGGCATGGTCGCGTACGCGACTGCGAGCTGGCTATGGCTGATGCCGATGGCGTTGTTCGTGCGGTGGTGGCGACGACGTCGCACGCGCGACGCGCTCGGGGTCGCGCTGCTGATGGCGCTGTGCCACCTCGTGCACCCCTACTCGTTTTTCTTGTTGGTCACCCCCCTCGCGGTGGTCTACCTCGGCGGCGCCCGTACCCTCGATCTGCGCGGGCACCTGACGGTCTGGGCAATCGCGGCCTTCACGGTTGGCGCCAACCTGTGGTGGTTGGTGGTCGCGGCCGACTGGTGGTCATGGATCCTCGACTCGTCGTTCTTCGGCCGCCGCAGCTTGATGGCCCTGCCCTACGATCTGCTGGGCCTGTTCGACGATCCCGCGGTCACCGGCATCATCGCGACCCGCACCACCTTCCGCATCCTCTACACCGGCGCGGGCCTGGCTGGTGTGGTGCTGTGGTGGCGGCGCGGAGATTTCCGAGCCGCGCCCATCGGCATCACGATCGTGATGCTGGCGATGTTCGCGTACGTCGGCGGGGTAACCCCGTTGTCACACCTCCAGCCCTATCGCCACGCCGGACCCATGGCACTGCTGGCTGTGCTTCCGGCCGCGTCGCTCGTCGAGACCGGCTGGCGCGAGGGCTGGATCCGCAGCTGGCCCAGATCGGCACGAGCGACGTGTGCCGGTTTTGCAGCGATCGTCGTGCTGTGGCTCTCTGGGGACGTGCTGTACTTCGGCGTGCGTTCGTTGCCCGAGGTCAAGCCCCTGCCACATGGCGAGCGAGTGTTCTTCTCGGCACTGGGTCACCTGTCGCCGGTCGACTACAGCTATGCAAACTGGCACCGCGACGACGTCGCCGCGTGGGTCACTGCCCACGACGATCGTCAGGGCCGGATCTTGGTCGAGGGCTGGAGCTGGGGCGAGCAGCTCGCGTGGAAAACCGACTCGCAGATCCTCGGCGGGTTCATCTGGCGCAACCTCGAGCACAGCTGGGCCAACATCCTGCGCCATCGACCGCAGGGCATCATCCAAGCCGACGAGCTCACGCGCTACCTCCAGGAGTATGGGGTGCGCTGGGTGATCATCTCGACCGCGCGTGGCTACGCTCCGTGGTGGGACAAATACGAGCAGCTCGAGCTGGTCACCACCCTCCATCCGTTTCGAATTTTTCGGGTCAAAGCCGCCACGCATCTGCTCGACCCGCCGGTCGGCACGGTCGAGGCCACGACCAATCGGATCGCAGTCCAGGGGACCGACCCCGACCAGCCAGTGCTGTTGCGCTACCACTGGTCGGAGGTGCTGCAATGCGAGCCGGGGTGCACGTTCGAGCGGGTCAAGGTCAAGGGTGACCCGGTTGGCTTCATGCGCGTCCACGCACCGCACCCCGCTGACTTTGCGATCGTCAACCGCTATTGAATCGGCGGACGTGCGACAATCGCCGACGTGAGCGTCTCGGCGAGCACCTCGGGGGCCTGGCCGGCGTGGTGGGGTCGCAAGGTCGTACAGCTCCCCGATCGCGGGGTGTTGTTGGTCGCGACCGACCTGCAAGGCAACCTCGACGACTTTCGCGCGCTCGCAGCGTTGCATCGGCGCGAGCTCGAGGCCGGGCGCACCGCTTGGCTGGTGCTGTGCGGCGACCTCGTCCACGGCCCGCCGCCCGAGCTCACCGCGGATCACTGGCCCGACTACCTCGGCACCTACTACGCCGACCGTTCGGCCGAGCTCGTGCTCGAGTACATGCGCTACGTCCGTAGCCACGACTCGTTGTGCCTGCTCGGCAATCACGAACACACCCACGTCGGGGGGCCGATCGTGAGCAAATTCCACCTCGATGAGGGCGCCGTGCTCGAGGCTTGTCTGGGTCGCGAGTGCGAACGCGTTCGCGACTTTCTCAAAGGGCTTCCGCTGGTCGCCGTCGCGCCCTGTGGAATCGTCTGCACGCACGGCGCACCGTGGGCGACCGAGCCCGACCTCGCATCGTTCGAGTCACTGGACTACGATGGTTTCCGCGACGTGCCATTGTGGCAGATGCTCGAAACCGGCACGCTCGGTGCGCTGCTGTGGGCTCGTGGCGCGACCGAGCAGCAAGCCGAGGCGCTGTTGAAGGTAGTCCACGGTCGGCCCGATTTTGGCTTCGTGAGCTACGGTCACGACATCGTGCGCGAAGGCTACGAGCGCATGGGCGCGCGGCAGATCTGCGTGTCGACGTCGTTCGGTTGCTTCGACGAGGCCAAGACCTATCTGCGACTCGAACTCGACCAGCGGTATCTGGATGTCCACGCGCTGCGGCCCGGCCACGAGATCTTGCCGCTGTATCCGTCGGGCCGAGCATGACTGGCATGACTGGCAGGACTGGCAGGACGCCCGGGCTCAGCATCGCCACCGGCCTCGACATCGCCGAGGTGGCCCGCATCGAGCGCGTGCTCGAGCGCTCGCCCGGGTTCGCCCAGCGCTACTTCACCGCCGGCGAGCGTGAGCGCTGCGCGAGCAGTCGGCAACGCGCTCGCGAGTTCGCGA
>CANLQR010000473.1 GCA_947492135.1 Deltaproteobacteria bacterium
TCTTCGAGCCAGCGTCGCCGGTGGTGAGCATCGCGATGAGACGAGACTGCTTCCGCTTCATGCCCGCTTCAAGCTCGGACACGCGCGAAAAATTCCCATCAGCAAACGGAATCATCTCGCACACTTACAGAATGAGGGGATCACTCAGATAGCCGTAGCTCCGATTCCGGTGCTCGTTCCGGATCGCTGTGAGGCGACCTGGGTGTCGCGGCAGGCCCTGAGTGCGGCGCCGACGGCTCCACGGATCACCACGGTTGGGATGGGCTCCCACGTCGATCCCCCGAGCACCACCGATCTGGGCCGCAAACGCTACACAAGCTACTTCCTCGTTGGTTTGGAAGAGACGACCGGGCGGTTGCCCGTCAGCTGGGTTGACTGGGATGCGAGTCTGGACGATCCCAGGGCCCAAGCGGACTCTGGCGGCCCGAACTACCTCCGCCTGCCGGACGGAACATGGCGTCTCGTCGCCGTTCATGCCGGGTTTATCCTCGCCCTAAACGAGAATCTCAAGTACTCGGCGCCGTCCTACCTCTCGTGGATCGAAAAGTCCTCCGGTGTCGACATCACGCCTTGCCACGATCTCGACGAGGCCCCGGCCGATCCTGGCGACCCGCCGCGGTGGGGTCGATACGTATACCAGCGCAGCGCCGCATGCTCGCAGTCGCACAGCGCCGACCCGATGCCGACGGCGCCCGACGACGACGTCAGTTGGGACGGAGACGGTTGCGAGACGCCGGCTTCTGGGCCGCCGAACGACGCGCAGTTTGGCGACGAGTGTGCGCACTGGCCGGTGACACCCTCTGCATTGCGGAGCCCGTTGCCATGACCTACCCCGCGTCAAGACCGTCACCAGGCGTCGTACTGGTCCTCGCTGCCGCGGCCTCCGCGTGCGGAAAGCCGACCGCGTCGGGCCCAGGCGCCGACACGACCGGGGAGGATACTGGGGGCGGCGTCCTGCCCGACGAACATCCGTGCGACACGGATGTTCAAGTGAAGCTCGGGCACCTCTCGACTTCGGCGGGCGGGGCAGCGCAGGACCCCGACTGTTTTGACGGCGAGGCCAATTTTCTCGTCGTGCCGGACGTCGGCGGTCATGCTGGCATCGCATGCGACCCGTGGAACATCACGAACGCTTGCCCGGTCGGTCAGAAGTGCATGCCGGTTGACGGTGGCCCGCTCGACCGCGTGTGGGACTCGACGGTCTGTGTGCCGATCGCATCCTCGCCCCTGCCAATCGCGTCCCCGTGCACGCCGCCGGACCCCGCCGAGCCAGAGAGCGACCCGTGCGCGGCAGGGGCTCTGTGCTGGGCCGACGCATTGGGCGGAGGGGTGTGCGTCGAGGTCTGCAGCGTCGCGAGCGGGTCGAGCAGCAATGGCGTCGCGAATCGCCTGGTGGGCGGTGGCCCCGGTGACGTCTGCGTCCACACGAACATGGACTCTCTCAGCGTCGCGGTGCCGCTGTGCAACCCGGTCGACCCCGCGGCATTCTGCGATCCCTCGGAGGGTTGCTACCCGGTCCACAACGGGTTCGTGTGTTCGGCGCCGTCCGGTGATCCGGATGCGGCGACGCTCGGCGACGCGTGCTCGTTCGTGAACGACTGCGAGCCCGGGTTGCTCTGCCGGGACGCCGGCGAACTGCTCGGGTGCGGCGCAGAGTCATGTTGCACCGAGTTCTGCGATCTCGCGGACCCGGTTCCGGCGTGCACATCCCCGGGGTTGGCGTGCGTGCCTTGGTTTCCAAGCACGCAGGCGCCGTATCATCCGACCACGGACTTCCGCGACGTCGGGTACTGCGGCATTGACCCCTCGGTGGCGATGTACGTCGACCAGTACGACCCGTTCGGAGCGGACAACGGGACGAGCTATGCCGCCGGTCTGCTAGCGACGTGTGAACCGACCACCGGAAATCGGTTCGACCTCGCGTCATTTGGCCGTGATCTGGAGGAACTCTGTGACGCGCTTCCGCTCTGCGCGGCGCAGCATGACGTCTACGTCGAGCTCGACGCGACATTGATCAAGGAAGCGGGCGTCTCGCCGCCCGGCGGCCCGCGGCCGCTCGGCATCGCAGAGATCGACGTCGTCGACGGCGTCGCGAACTACTCGGACGGGATCGAGATGACCGTCGGCCATGGTCAACATACGGTGGAATTCTGCGCCTACGATGACCTCAGCACGCAGATCGGCTGCGCCCAGCAGGATGTCCGGGTCGATCCGCCGATGGCGGTTGGGACGCAGACTGGCGGCGGGACAACGGGGGAGATCGCAGGGCAGCTCGCGCCCGCGTTCCTCGTGCTCTCGGGGCGCGCAGGTGCTACACAACTCACCGGGCTGACCAACGACGGCCAGGTCACGGTGACGCTGCCCAAGGGGTTCGGCTTCCCGTTCCACGGAACCTCGTATGGGACGATCCGTGTCCAAGCCAACGGCGGGGTTTCCTTCGGGAGCAGTGGGTCTGCGGTGGGCCCAACCAACGTCGCGTTGCCATCGTCGACGGCGCCAGACCTCGCTGTGTTGTGGGACGATCACAACCCGGCGTTGGGCGGTGGCGTCTGGACGTACTACGACGCCACGCGCTTCGTCGTGAGCTGGGAGGACGTACGCCACACCTCCGGTCCGGCTGGCACATCGGTGTCCTTCCAAGTCCATCTGTTGCCCAGCGGGAAGTTCGAGTACCACTTCCTCGACACGCACTACTCGACAACAAGCAGCCTCAACGGCGCCAAGAGTGCCACGATAGGTGCACAACGACCGAACGACACCGCATGGCTCCAAGTCAGCCACAACACCACCTTGTGGGGCGACGGCAAGGCTCGGCGGGCGCTCAGGGTCACGACCGACGACTGCATCGTGAGCGCACTCGAGTACGACGAGTGGGTCGAGTGCAACGACCCGGAGCTTGTTGTGCCGCCCGAGGCGGCGATCGATGCGTGCGAACGCAGCGACGGCAAGGTGTGGGTGCCGTCGCCTGAGATCCCGACCCTATGCGGTTGGCCGACTCGATACCGCGTAATAGGCCGACTGGTGGAAGGCGGAAGTTCAGTCTCGACGATGACTCCTCTGGTGCCTGCGCGCGACATCATCGGGGCAGCGGTGACCGCGGCACCGGGTGTCTATCTCGCCGAGTGGTCGGTGATGAATGGACCGTTGCTCGTTGCCGGCCCCTACGAGCAGATTCTGACGGTTGCCCCGACGTTCGCCGTCAAGTACGGCGCCGCGACGGCTACGGCGTACGATTTCGTGCCGATCGCAGCAACCGGGACGCCCCTGAATCTCGGAGCGGACGCCGAAGCGACGGTCGCGATCCCTTTCAACTTTCCGTTCTATGGCGGCAAGTACGGCGCCGTCACAGTGGGAGCCAACGGCGCGGTTCGGTTCAACAGCGGCGACGTTCACTACACGAACTCGGCGATCCCGTCGAGCCTGTCCACGTCGCCCGATGTCGCGGTTTTCTGGGACGATCTCAATCCTGCGAGCGCCGGCGATGTGTACACCAAGCACGACGCCGTGAACGATCGCTTCATAGTCTCGTGGGAGGCTGTGCCGCACCACGTGAACATCGCGGCCGGTTCGTTCCAGATGCATCTCTACGTCACGGGCCGAATCGAGTTTCACTACGCAGACGCCAACTTCGGGACGTCCTCCTATAACAACGGCCGCTCCGCGACCATCGGCATCCAAGACCACGTTGCCGGGTTCACGGCGATCCACAACGTCCCGATCTCGCACAACCAGGCATGGTCGGCGATGGATGGTCAGGCCCGCGTTTTCCAACCGATCTGCGACGTGCCGTAGTGGTGCGCCGCCAGGAGCAACCCGCACTCCGTGCGATCCGCCGCCCAACCAGCTGTTGCAGACAGACGGCGCTTCGCGCCGCAGGTGAACGCCCATCCGATGACCAGCAAAGCGCTAACGCTCAAAGGTATGACCGACGGCAGCGGCTGTACGGCGCGGACCGTGCGCTACTACGAACGCGAAGGATTGCTCAAGGCAACCCGCACCACGGGTGGCCATCGGTTGTTCGCGCCCGTCGAGCTCGAACGCCTCCGCTTCATCATTCAACTTCGTGAAGCAGGGTGGGCTCTCGAGGAGGTCACGGAATTTCTGTCCGTCCGTCAGGGTCCGAGCTCCGAGGTCGCCTCGTGGGCCAACTTTGACCGGCTCCTGGCCGCCCACATCGGACGATTGGAGCGCAAGATCGAGGTCCTCGGCCAGCTTCGCGCTGATCTCGGCAACACCGCGGCCCTGCTGCCGGTGTGCCGCGAGTGTGTTCAGCTGCTCGAGCCCTCGCGACGGCCGGCATGCGGGGCGTGCGAGCGCATGCCCCCAATCGATGCGCTCCCGGTCAGCTTTCGTCTGAGCTGGCGGGCGCCGGAGCTGGCGCAGGCGGGGTTCGATGAGGCTGGTGCCGATGAGGTTGGTGCCGATGAGGTTGGCGCCGATGAGGTTGGCGCCGATGAGGTTGGCGCCGATGAGGTCGGCGCCGATGAGGCCGGCGGCGACGAGGTCGGCGACGAGGCAGCCCAGTGAGCGCAGCTGGGTCGGAGCGGGCTCGCCCAGCCGCCCCCGATGTCGCTGGTTTGCGTGACGCCGTCGGCGCGCTGTTGCGGGCTGCGGGGGCCGATCCGGGCGCGGGCGATTTCGTCGGAACCACCGATCGCGTGACCAAGCTCTGGTGCGAGGCCTTCCTCGCCGGCGGCGCGATGGACCCCGCGACGATCCTCGGGGCACCGGTGCTCGGCGAGGCCTCGACGGAGATCGTAGTGGTTCGCGAACTTCCATTTTGCGGCATGTGCCCGCACCACCTGCTGCCGTTCATCGGCCGCGCGACCGTGGCCTATCTGCCCACGGACAAGCTGGTCGGGTTCGGCCGACTCGGCGAGCTCGTCCGTTGTTTCACCGCCCGGCTGACCCTGCAAGAGCGTGCTTGCAACGATGTGGTCGACGCGATCATGACTCATCTGGGCGCCCGCGGGGCGGCCTGCATCATGGTCGGCGAGCACGCATGCCTGCGAATTCCGGAACAACGTCACGCCGCCGAGGTCGTCACTGCGTCGTTCCGCGGTGAGTTCTGCGATCGCGCCGAGCTGCGCGATCGACTGATGCCCAGGGCCTAGCCCTCGCGAGACACTCCCGCCCCAGATGCGGCCAAGGGGCGCGGCCGTCGCCGGCCCGCGCGAAACCATCGATGATTCCGGGCTGGGCGCCGCGCCGGTTTGCGTCTAGGCTTGTCGTTGCAAAGCGATGCTCGACGACGTCGAACTCGAACCTGAGGCGCTCGCCGCCCTCCCGATCTTCCCGCTGCCCAACGTGGTGCTGCTGCCGGGGATCGTGTTGCCGCTCAACGTCTTCGAGCCGCGCTACATCCAGCTGGTCGATCACGCGCTGGCATACCACCGTCACGTCGGGGTCCCGTTGTTGTTGCCCGGCCACGAGGCGAACTACGGTGGGGCGCCCGAGGTGGAACCTGTGTTCGGGCTCGGCCGCTTGCTGTCGCACCAGCGGCTGCCTGACGGTCGGCGGTTTATCCGGCTCGAGGGAATCCGTCGGGTGCGCGCGGTCGCAGAGCTCTCCTGCGTCACGGCGTTTCGACAGGTGTCAGTCGAGCTGTTGCCGGAAGATCCACCCAACGACGCCCAGGCGGTGGAGGTCCTCAAAGCCCAGCTCGAGCGCATCGCCCGGTCACTCCCTGGTGACGATCAGCAGCTGCTTGGCTCGGTGCTGATGATTCCCGATGCGCGGGTGCTGCTGTACGCCATCGCGGCAATCCTTCCCACCTTCGGTTGCCTGCCGACCCACGCCGAAGGGCACGCCCGCTCGCCACTGCTCGAGGTGCATCAGCGCTGCCTCGATGCAGCGAGCGCCGATCAGCGGGCGCAGTGGTTGCTCGATTGCAGCAACAGCATCTGCGAAGAGCTGCACGGCAGCGGCCGCTTCCCGCGGTCGATGCTGAACTAGGGCTACTCGACCGTGCGCAGCAAACTGCTGCGCTTGGGCCCGGTGGCGCTGCGCTGGCTTGCGCCGAGGGCGGCCTTGGCCGCGAGCTCGAAGAACGCTCGCGCGATCTCGCTGTCAGGAGATTCCTCCACCACCGGACGACCCGACTCGCCGCCGTAGGCGACCTTGGGCTCGATCGGAATCTCGCCGAGCAGCTCCACCTTGAATTCCTGGGAGAGCCGCGCGCCGCCACCGGCACCGAAAATCTCCGCCCGGTGTCCACAGGCAGGGCACGAATAGACGCTCATGTTCTCGACGACGCCCAGTACGGGCACCTCGAGCTTCTCGAACATGTTGATGGCCTTGCGCACATCGATCAGTGCGAC
>CANLQR010000474.1 GCA_947492135.1 Deltaproteobacteria bacterium
GCTCATCGCTCCCACTGGCTTTTCCCCACCGCGCTCCGACTTCTTCGCCACGAGCATCACGAGACCACGAGCGCGGCCTCCGTGCCACGAACTCTTGCCTCGCCCGCGCGAACCACGCGTCCGCCCGGCTCAGGCTGGGATCCACACCCAAGGCATGAGTTGGGAGTTCCCTCGAGCCCTCACACGCGTAGAACCATCCCCGCTGCCCAACAAGCCGTTGCAGACTGACGAATCACGCGAGCTTCGCCCGCGTGATTCGCAGCTGAACGCCCATCCGTTGGACGGACGGCCTCGGCCGTCCGTGGCCGCCCGAGATCGGATCGGATGGCCTTGTAGTGATCGTCCTCGCCGACTACGGCGGTCGGCTGATCGACGAGAGCTGGTGGGAGCACGTCGCGGTGTCCATCACCGACGACACCGGTGTTCCGGTGGATGGCGAACTGGAACTTCATTCGGGATTCACGCCGGCGACCTGGCGCCCGAGCCAACCCTGGATCCCGGGTAGCTTCGAAGCGAGAGTCGACGTGGACCTCGTGGCGGGAGGGGAGCCTTGCGCCCCGATCGAGGTCGTCTCACCGTTTGTCGTGCTCGACACGCCCACGGCTCCACGCCCCGCGTTCACGATCGCGACGTCGGAGACCTACTGGCTGGATGCTCGGCCCGAGCTCTCGACGTTGGTCTGCTGCGACGGCGCGCTGCCCTACCGGCCAAGCGTGCAGGGCGTCATCTGTCCGTCGCACTCGCCGCCTAACCCCGAGATCGGGACGGGCTTCTGCGCGGAGCTGATCGGGCGAGGACGTCTCTACGTCGAGACCGAGTTCGAGCCTGTCGTCGTGGGAGATTCGCCCCTGCTCGCGGTGCGCGAGCTGACAACCGGCGATCGACCCGCGACGAGCGGTCCGCAGGCGACGGTTGTGTTGTCGTCGCCCGGGTGCATCGAGCTCGAGGTGCTCGATCTCATGACCGGCGTCCGCACGAATTTCCCGAGCTGCCACGGCGACGAGCTCGGCGACCAACTCGGTGAAGTGGCCCTCGACCCAGCGCCGGCTCTCGTCGAGAGCTGCGTGGGCGAGCCTTACGTGTGTGAGGTGGCGTCCGACCAATGGGATCCGAACGCATGCACTCGTTGGCCCGACGGCGCAGCGTTCGAGCCGTTCCCGGACGCGAGCTCGGAGACCTCACCCGGCACCGACCCAGGCGTTGATGCGGACGCCGAGAACTCGGGAGGCGGGTGTTCGCTGGCGGGCAGGTCTGTGCATTCGGGGGCGTGGTTTCTCATTGTTGGGCTCATGCTGCGACGACGTTCGACGCAAGGCGGTGCGTTGCGGGGTGTGGCGTTGGCCTCCGTCGCCGCGGGCTGCGGTCCGTCGGTTGACAGCGACGCTCGGGCGGACACCGGCGCCACCCCGCGAATCGCGCCGTGATCCGCGGGGTGGGCTCGGAAGTCTCCAGGAGCGGAGGTTCCCCATGCGTACGATCCGATCCCCCCGTGTAGTGATGGCGCTCGCGCTGGTCGCCGCCGCGTGCAGCAACGGCGACGCGATGACGCCCGCGAGCACCGACGACGCGACGTTCGGGCCGCTGACCGACGACGGATCGTCGACGAACGCATCGTCGATCTCCACCACCGCGAGCGAGGGCTCCGGCCCCGGCACCGACGCGAGCACCGGCCCCGGTAGCGACGACAGCGATAGCTCCGGGAGCGAGGACGACGGATCGAGCAGCACCGGCCCCGAGCTGCCGTCCGAGTGCGACGACGGCATCGACAACGACGGCGACGGCTATGCCGACTGGCATCGCGATCTCGGCTGCTACGGCCCGGGCGATCACACGGAGGCCGCGCTGCCGCGCGACGAAGAGGACGGCTTCACGACGTTCGAGATCCCCGAGGGCAGCCTCGCGATCTACGTCAGCAACGACGGCGACGACAGCAACGACGGTCTGACGCCCGAGACCGCGGTGCAGACGATCTCGCACGCCCGCGATCTCGTCGGCGACGTCGCGCACGACTTCATCCTGTTGCGCCGCGGCGACACGTGGCGCGGCACGAACCTCGGTCGCTTCAAGGCCGGCATCGACGCGGCGCACCCGCTCGTCGTCGCGTCGTACGGCGACTCGATGGAGCTGCCGCGCATCGAGCTCGAGGGGTTCTTCATCGACCACAACGGCCAGTCGCGCAGCAACGTCGCGATCATCGGCCTGCACTTTGTGTCGCTGCTCGGCGATCCGCAAGATCCCAGCTTCACCGGCGCGCCGGTCGAGTCGATCCGCTACGTCGGCGGTGGCACCGGCCTGCTCATCGAGGGCTGCCACTTCGAGTACGCCGAGATTGTGCTCGGCAGCTACGGCGGCTTGGAGTACGACGGCGTCGAGATCCGCCGCAACGTGATCGAGCGGGCGTACCACGCCAATACCTGCACACCCGGCAACCCGAACGGCAACTACGACTACCGGCCTTCGGGCATCTACGCGAGCCACATCAATCACCTGACGATCGAAGGCAACGTGTTCGATCACAACGGCTGGAACCAGGACCAGGTCGAGTCGGCGTGCGCGACGATCTACAACCACAACATGTACGTCAACGGTCACGACATGGTGATCAAGGACAACATCCTCGCACGCGCGTCGAGCATCCACATCAAGCTGCTCTCCGACGCGCCGGGCGACATGATCGGCACGGTGATCGACGACAACCTGTTCGTCGAGGGCGAGATCGGCGTGTCGGCCGGTGGCAACGAGGACGACGCCTATCGCTTCGTCGACACGACGATCACGTCCAACGTGATGACGGACATCGGTCGCAGCATGCCGACGGGTCGCTCGCTCGCATGGGCGATCGACGTGCTCGACAACGACGGCTTGCTCGTCGCGGACAACGTCGTGCTCAACAACCGCTATCCAGAGCTGACGAACGGATTCGGGCTGAACATCGGCGGCGGCAGCGGGCGCGACTACCAGATCGAGGGCAACCTGTTCTGGCGGCTGCGCGGGCGGGCGATCCGCGTGTATCCCTCGGGCGGTCACGAGGCGATCGTGATCACCGGGAACGAGGTGGTGGACCCCGATCTCTCTTCGGCGCTGGTCGAGCACCGCGGTGGGTTCGGCGGCTATACATATGCGGACAATCGGTACTACTCGAATGCGGGTGCGGACGATTGGTTCTCGCTCGGGAATGCGGGCACCGTCGACATCGCGGGGTGGCGCGCTGCGAGCGGGGAGGCCGATGCGCAGGAGATCGCGCTACCGGCGTACGAGGATCGGGATCTCGAGGGATATGCGGTCGAGATCGGTGCAGGCGATACGTTGGAGGAGCTGCTCGCGGTCGCGCGGGGGCAGAATCGTCTGACGTGGCGGGAGGATCTGACGGCGCCGGTGATCAACGCGTGGATCCGCGAGGGCTTCGGGCGGTAGGACAGAGTCGGAGCGGAGTTGCCCGCGGAGAGGTCGAGGGACTTGAGTTTGGAGCTTACTGACTAGCGCAGGGTGTCGACAACCGATCGATCCCCATCGAGCCGATCGGCCACCGCGCGGGCGGCCACCGCGAACGGACGCTCGAGCCCGCCGCCTTCGTACGCGATACGCAACTCCCTGCGGTCGAACGGACTCCCGCGCCCCTGCCCGGCCTCACGCGCGCTGACCCACAGCACCACACGCCCGTGCTCGGCATGGTGCAGCACCAGCATCACGCGTCGGGGTTCGCGTTCGATGGCATCGAGTTGCCACCCCTCACCCAGCGGGTCGCCGACCTGCAGGGGGCCCCACTCGGTCAACGGCTCGCGCGCCGCGACCTCACCGTGGTCGTCGAGCGTGCGGGGCCGATGGTGTCCCGCCGTGTACTCCCCCAGCGGCAGCAGCCACGCAAGCGCGAGCACCAAAACAAGCACCGCGCCCAACCAGCGATCGGCCCGTGGCGCGACCTCCCACGCAGGGTCGTCTTCGCTCGTGCGAATCGCCTTGATCCACCGCGGCCACGGCAGCCCGAACGCGAGCAGCAGCACCACGGGCGACCAGTAGCCGATGCGTGCAAACCCAGCGACACCGAGGTGGAACGCGACCAGGCCCAGCATCGCAGCCACGCGTGCGCGCGGTCCCACCACCAGCCCGATCGCACCGAACTGGATCGCGATCGTGGCCCACGACAGCACCGTGGCCACCCCCGGAGAGTCTGCCAGCCACGCGGTCAGCCCCCCGGAGTCCACCAACGCGTGGGCGAGCGCAACAGCCCGCAGGGTCGTCGCGTCGGCCCAGCCCAAACCGGCACCACCGAGCTTGCTGGTCGCAGCACCGAGATAGCACGCCGCCAGCAACGCGAGCCCACCGAGTTCGGCGGCGGCAGGCTCGAGCGCAGTTCGTCCACCGGCGCGCGCCCACAGTCGCCCGACGACCACGCCCAAGCCGACCGCGCCGACGAAAAACCATCCGCGATACGGACCCGGTCCCCGCGCCGCGTCGGCCTCGACGAGCACGGCGATCGAGACCAACCACAACAGCGTCGACGCCACACCGGCGTCGCGCCGCGCGCTCGCCACGGCGCCAAGGATCCCGAGCACCGCGACCGCCCCGACGGCTGCCCGGGTGCCGGCAAAGCCGAGCAGCCACGCCGGCGCCGAGGGATGACTCGGAACATGCGTCGGCGCCCAAAGACTCAGCGTGACCTCCAGCAGATTGGCGACGACCACCGCTGCGAGCACCCGCCACAACCACACCCGATCGCCGTGGGTCCACGCGAGGATCACGGTGCGGCCTCACATTGCGCGAGCACGCACTCGCTGGCGACCGCAGGCCCGTCGGCGGGGAGCCGCCAGACCCTGCGAATCACGGTCACGGGTTGCGCATCGGTGCCCGGATCGGCCGCGTCGCGGATGTGATCGAGCACCTCACGATCGCGGGCCTCGACGTGAAAGTAGGGCCACTGGGCGAGGCAGATCCGGGGATCGACCGAAGGTGGCGTCGCGCAGCGCCAGCGCGAGAACCGCTCGATCTCCTGTACTCCGCGATCGGTCTGCACGGCGATTCGACTCGCGGTGGTCAGCCGCGTGCTGCCGTACATCTCGAAGCTCGACAACGGATACAAGTTGCCGACGCCGCGCGCGGCGACCACGTATACGAGCAGCACGATCGCCACCCGCACCCGCATCGAGCTCACTCAGGGCCTCGGGTGGCCGCGACGGCGGCCAGCAGACCTTCGCCGTAGCGCTCGAGCTTGGTGGGTCCGATGCCGTGCGCCAAAGCGAGCTCGGCAGGATTGCGCGGGCGCAGCATCGCGATCTCGCGCAGCGTGCGATCGCTGGCGACCACGTAGGGCGGCACCCCGTCGGCCCGCGCGCGGGTCATGCGATGACGACGCAGCGCCTCGAACACCACCGTGGCCTCGGCATCGAGGTCGACGCCATCGGTCGACACCACCTCGCGCGGGCCAGGTCGCGGGCTCCGGCTCGCGGCGGTGCGCGCCACGCTGCTCGCTTTGGGTGCGTCGTCACCGGGCAGCAGCAGCCGGGCCGGGCTCTTGCCGGCCATGACTTCCTTGCCGACCTCGGTGAGATGCACCACCGGTCGCTCGGTGCCGTGAAAGTCCACCCAGCCCGCCGTGATGCAGCGTCGCAACAGCTTGAGGACCCACGTCTCGCTGCGATCCGACAGCGCGCCGAACGTCCGCGTGCGATCGAGACCCGCGCGTTCGAGTCGCGGATCGGTCTGGCCGAGCAGCAACTTGCCTGCGAGCTGCAAGCCGAACCGGCCGTGCACCCGGGCAACCGCCGACAGCGCCTTGCGCACGATGGTGTCGACGTCGGCATCGTCGCCGCCTTCGTCGATCCGCAGGCAGACATCGCAGCGCCCACAGCCCTGCAAGGTCTCGGCGTCGTCGCCGAAGTAGCGCAAGATCGCATCGTGGCGGCAGCTACCGCCCTCGGCCCAGCGCATCAGCTCGAGGAACATGTTCCACTTGTGCTCGACCATCGCCGGATCGGCGGCACGCTCGCCGTTGTCGCGCTCGAGCAAGCGGCGGCGCAACGGCATGTCGGTGGTTGCGACCAGCATCAAGCCATAGGCAGTATCGCCATCACGGCCGGCGCGACCGACCTCTTGGTAGTAGGCCTCGACCGAGCCCGGCGGCGACAAGTGCACCACCGCCCGCACGTCGGCGCGATCGATGCCCATGCCGAACGCATTGGTGGCCACGACGATCTCGAACTCGTCGTCGATGAAGCCGCGTGACACCGCCTCGCGCGTGCTCGGATCCAACCCTGCGTGATAGGTGGCGCAGCGCCAACCGCGTTGCGCGAGCCGCGTGGCCTGCTCTTGCGCGCCGCG
>CANLQR010000475.1 GCA_947492135.1 Deltaproteobacteria bacterium
ATCGAGCAAACGAAACCCCGCGGTGCTGACGATCCTGGTCACCCGTCAGGGCACGAGCATCACCATCGTCGACAACGCCCATGACGTCGTGGGCGCCGACGGTTCGTGGGGTCAGCGACTGTACTTCAACGCGGCTGGCAACAAGGCGCCCTTGGTCGCCGAGCGCCTTGCCGACGTGAAGGCGGCGGGTGTCACCACCAATGGTGAAGCTGCGGCCGACCTCGGTGACGACAGCAACGTGTTGATGCTGATCCAGGTGCCAT
This sequence comes from Deltaproteobacteria bacterium, assembly GCA_947492135.1. Lineage (GTDB taxonomy): Bacteria > Myxococcota_A > Polyangia > Nannocystales > Nannocystaceae > Xiheibacterium. The sequence continues at coordinate 264 of CANLQR010000475.1, forward strand.
TGAAATACCGGCAGCCGCGAGCGCAGAAGATAGCGTCCGGGCCACCCACCCTCAACAGCGCCGATGCTCTCGCTGCGCCGTCGGCAGGGGGGACAGGCGCGGGTTCGGGCTATGGAGCCGAGCGCAGCAACGTCGACACCGCCGTACTCGGGCACGGCCCCACCGAGGGCGAGTTCGACGAACTCGCAGGGCTCACGATCGCCCGCGATGCCCGGTTTCCGGTGCGCGTGACCCTGCAGTTCTATCAAGCGACCTCGAACGGCGTGATCTCGCGTGCGGATGGCAAGGCGATGGCTGCCCAGATCAAGAAGGTCTATCGCCAGGGCGACTTCGTCGGATCCCTGGTGGTCCCGACCGCCGCCGATCGTGCGCGCCCCACCAACTGGACGGATGTCAGTCCCGCACCGGATGCGATCGCGTGGCGCGAATTCCCGGGGTTGGTCGAGCACGTGACGTTCGGACTGCGCGCCCGTGCCGGCATCTTCTGACGTCCTCACCGCGCCCGCCGGAGTGCGCGCCTCAGGTTCTGCGGACGATCTGGGCCCTGATTTGATCGGCCCAGCCCTCGAGGTTCGCCAACGTGCTCTCGAGCACCGCCGGCGAGCTGGCGAGCAGAGCGAGCTGCTCCTCGAGCAATCGACGACCCCGGTACAGGCGGGTCTTGACCGTGCCGACCGGAATACCGACCACCTCGGCGATCTCGGCAACCGGGAGTTTCTCCCAGTACAGCAGCTCGAGAACCTCCTGGCAGTCGATCGGAACCCGACGCAATGCCCCGAGCAAGAGCTGACTCTGCTCGCTGGCGCGCAAGACCTCGCTGGCGGTGGGCGCCATGTCGCACGCCGTGACTTCGCCGAAGTCGATGCGTCCACGCGGGCCCTGACGATCGCGATAGTGCTTGTGCAGCGTATTGCGGGCGACCGCGAAGAGAAACGTACGAAATCCCGCGTCCCCGCGAAATCGATCCCGCGACTCCACGCAGCCGAGAAAAGTAGACTGGATCAGATCGTCCGCGAACGATTCGTTGACCTTGTTGTGGAAGAATCGAGCGATTGACTCATAGTGGCGGTCGAACAACGCCGCACCCGCCGCGCGATCGCCGGTACACCAGCGGTCGAACAAGGTGCGATCGTCATCCATCGCGCCATGATAGCCGACCTTCGTCGCCCCGCGCCCCGCGGTCAGGGGGTCGGCAGCCGCAAGAGCCAGTCGTCGACCGCCGTTGCCGCTGCGTCCCAGTCCCGTCCCCGGCCACGCCAGCGATCGCGCGCAGAAGCGGCGAGTCGGCGGCACTCGGCGTCGGCCTGCCCGGTGGCCGCACGGACATGCGCAAGCACGAGTTCCCCCTCCGCTCGTTCGAGCGACGAACACTGCGACGCTTCGTCGAGTCCCCGCTCCAGCGGCGCCCGCACAGCGGTCGCATCACCTCGCACGAGCGACAACTCGGCCCCCCGCGCGAGCGATACCAGCGCGAGGCACGGCAATGGCTCCCCCCCAGCGACCGGCTGGGCGCGGGCGAGATCGCGCTGGGCCGCATCGAGGCGGCCCGCGCGAAGATCAATCCCGGCAAGCTCGAGGGCAAGTGCTGCGACCTCGGGCGCGTCGGTACCGAGTCGCGTCTCGGCACGCACGAGCGTGTCTTGCAAGATCTCGTGGGCGCGCACGTCGTCGCCCGCTGCTGCGAGAACCCGAGCGAGCCTCGCCTGGGCGCGCAGCGTCCACGGGTGGTCGGCGTCAGCCATGCCGCGCAACATTGCGAGACTGGCCTCGGCCTCGCGGATCGCCTCGGCGAACCGGCCCTGCTGATAGTAGACCTCGGCGATGTTCCCGAGCAGGACCGCGTGCTGCGGCCTCGGCTGGCCGGTGCTCGCGATCGCTTCGGCGCGGTGGAGGTCGACCAATGCATCCGCGAAGCGCTCCTGATCGATGGCAATGGTGCTGCGGTTGGACAGCGCGCCGACCAGGTCCCCCTGGGGTTGGCCTGGATTCGCTTCCCACAGCGCGACGTAGCTGTCCAGGAGCGCGCGCGCCTGGGCGACGTCGCCTTCGAGCATCGCGATGTGGCCGAGGTTATCGATCGCGGGCAACTGGTCAGCAGTTTCGGGGCCGCTGGCGTCGACATAGATCTGGCGTGCGCGCTCGAGGTCCTCGCGCGCGCCCAAAAGCTCACCATGCTCGATCCGCATCAGCCCTCGGTTCACGAGGAAATCCGGCACGATCCGGCCGTCGTGGGGCAGCCGTGCGACGAGTGCATCACCGTCGCGCGACCATCGCTCGCCGTCGTCGCGTCTGCGCTGCGAATGGCCAACGACGTGGAGCGCCTCAGTGACGGCCCTAAGCGCGAGCCGGTCGTGGCCCGCCGCCAGGGCAACGTCATAGGCCGCGCCGGCGGCGTGCTCGGCGGCGGCGAACTTTCCCCGCGCATTCGCGATGCCCGCCCACAACACCAGCGTCTCTGCCAGCAACGCGGGCTCATCGATCGCGCGCGCTTCGGCGATGGCCACCTCGATCGTCGCCTCCGCCACCGCGAAGTCTCCAGCCCGACCCGCGTCGACGGTCCGGCCGATCGCTGCCTGGATGCGGTCGACCTCGACGGCTTGCTCCGCGCGTGCGGTCAGCGGAATGCCCCCTGAAGCCCGCAGCTCGCGGCAGCGCTCCAATGAAAGCGATCGCGCCGCGTGGGAAACCTCGGTGCCGATCTGCAAGGTGCGAATCCGGGTGCCGATCGACTCCCGCACGTCTTGGAGGCACGCGTGTCGGATCTCGGCGTCGACAGGCTCGGGACGGCACAGTGCTCGGGCCTCTTCTCGCCACGCGGCCGCGACCCGATCGGTCTCGTCGATCTCGGCCTGCGCCTGCGCAGGGCTGAGGTCCCGCGCGATGAGGTCGCGGCGGGTGTGACGAGCGATCTCGGGGTTCCAGATCTCGGCGAGCGCGTCATCAGCACGGCCGCATTCGGCGGCAGAGCGCGTCGTGACGACCGCGAGCAACACCAGACCGATCACCCCAGTCGCAACCATCGTGGAGGTGCCAAGACGGGAACGCCGCGCGCGCGAGAGCGCAACCAGTAGCGCGTCCATGCCCGCGAAACGTCCGTCGGGGCGCGCGGCCAGACCGCGGAGCAGCACGGTCCGTACCGGCGAAGCAACCACTCGACCCTCGGGTGCGCGCCGCACGTCACCGGCAACAATCGCGTCGTACAGCGCGCGGGTCGAACCGCCGGCGAAGGGGCGCTCGCCGAACAGCGCCTCCCACAGCGAGACGCAGAACGCGAACTGGTCGGCGCGAGCGTCTACCTCGGCACCGCGCAACTGCTCGGCTGGCATGTACGCGGGCGTACCCATCGTCTCCCCCGTCAGCGTCAGGTCGTCCGAGGTCACCTCGAGAAGCTCCTGCGTCGCGCTCGTGTCGTCGATCGAGAGCCTGCGCGCGAGTCCGAAGTCGAGGACCTGGACTCGCGGCATGCCACCGCCGAGGCCGCGGTCGATGCCTACCATGGCGTTGTCGGGCTTGAAGTCGCGATGCACGATACCGGCGCGGTGTGCTGCGGCCAGACCACGCCCGGCTTGTTCGTAGACGTCGATTATCTCTCGCGCACCACGGCCGACCTGCCACTGACGAAGCGTGACCCCGTCGATGAACTCCAATGCGACGTACACGCGGTCACCATGGATGCCAACTTCGAAGACGGACGCAACGTTGGGGTGGGACAGTCGAGCCATTGCGCGCGCCTCCTGGCGCAGCCGCGCCGCGTCCGCAGTGGGGTCGCGCAGAACCTTCACGGCGACTCGGCGATCGAGTCGCGCGTCGTGGCACAGGTACACCACGCCGATCGCCCCGGCCCCGAGGCGCCTGACCACCTCATACCGCCCGAGGCGCTCGGGCTCAGCCGAGCCCCCGAACAGCCGCCCTCGGATGTCGTCACGCCGCCGGCGCGCACCCGGTGTGTCGAGCATCGACGGGGTTGCGCCGAGCGGCGAATCCGGTTCGGTGGGGAGATCGTTCATCGTCGATGCGACCGCTCGACGCTCGCACTACTCGAGGCCTTCGACCAGGCCTTTCTGCTCGGCAAGCAACTTCGCGAGCTCGCGCTGACTCGCCTCGAGCTGCTCGGGCGTCATCTCGATCAGCGTGTAGGCGAACAGCTGCTCGGAGACCAGTTCGCCATTGGCGTACACCTCCATACTCATCAGCTCACCGAGCTCATTCCACAGCTTGCGCGTGCCGTGGAGCTTGCCATGGACGTACATGGCTTCACTCGAGCGCTTGCCGTTGGCGTGGTTGAGCACCGACAGCCCGTGATTATCGTCGCCCTCGACCTCCCAGTAGGCGGTGAGCTGGCCGTGCTCGTCGAATTGATGTCGCCCGCCGACACCCTTGCCGTTGTCGTAGCGATCCTGGCTCGCGAGCGCGCCGTTGCGGTGGAATGAGAGCGAAGGGCCATGACGACCCTTGCCCCAGCGCGCCTCTCGGAACGCGCAGTGCACAGCGCGCTCGGAACGATAGACCTCTGCGCCGTCAGGACACACCAGTGGGCCATCCACGGTTGGGTCTGCCATCGCCGGCACGAAGGCCGGCACCGGTGTCTGCGCCGACTCGCTCGCAGTCGCAGGGCGAAGCTCGGAGGGATCGGCCTGCACGGGCTGGGCTGCGCGGGGCTTGTCCTGGGCCGGTTTTGACGCGGGGGCCACGAACGCGAGCATCGGCTCTACCGGTGCGGCGCTCGACGAGGCCAGAGTCGGTGCGGGCTTGGCTGCCTGCGTCGAGATCGCCGGTGACTGCGGTTTCGGAGCTTGCTCCTGATCGCAGCCGAGCATTGACACGAGGGTGGCCAACAGTGGGGTCAGAATCGATGTGCGGAGCATGTCGCCTCGCAAGCGGTCGTACCGCAGCGGGCGGATCGGTTCACGCGCGGAGGCCTCGCCGTCACGGATCGGCGACGACCTCGGCTGGACGCGCGCGGTCGGTGGGAACGTCGACGACGATCACCGGATTGTCGGGCTCGTAGCCGAGCGTGCAGTTGCTGGCGTTGACGAACAGCGTGTTGTCATCGCGATGCACGCCGTAGGCCTCGTGGATGTGGCCGAACACGTGCAGGCGCGGACGGACCTTGGCGACCGCCTCGCGCAGGTCCTGGCACCCAACGTGCTCGTCGCGTGACGTCTTATCCAGCACGCCCATCGGCGGGCCGTGCGTGATCAACACGTCGGTCAGCGCGGGGATGAGCGCCCACTTGGCGGCCAGCGCCGGTCCCCGCGGCAAGTTGAACGCCCAGTCGTAGAACCATGGCTGCCATGGCGTTCCCCACACCCGCACGCCGCCGACCTCGCACCCAGAGTCTGACAGATAGGCGGGACCGAAGAGCTCCGCGCCGAGCGTGGGCGACTGCTCGAGGCCGAAGTCGTGGTTGCCGGCGATCACGATCTTGTGGCGATGGGGTTGGGCCGCGATGAACGCGGCGACCGAACGTAGCTGCGCCGGCGTACCTCGCGACGTCGAATCGCCGGCATGCACGAGCACATCCCCGGCGGGCACGACCAGCCGCCCGTGATGCATGTGCGTGTCCGAGAGCAGGACGAAGCGCAGTACGGACATTCCCCGCATCATAGCCGCGGGGCTCGACCCCGCCAGACCCATCGCGTAGGCTGGCAATAACGTGGTCGTCAAGCTTCTCGCCTTGGGCTTACTCGCCACCGCCGCCGCGCGGCTGGTGCTGGGCCCGCGGTGGAAGCACGTCGGGCGCTGGTTCAACGGGGTCGTCGACACCGCACTGATCGTGCTGGCGCTTGCGCTCGGATTGCAGCTGTTGCTGCTGGCGCTGCGCTAGGAGCCTGACCCTGTAAGGGTCTGGCTCCTCCGCGCCCGTGCCCATGCCCGTGCGGCAACCACACGGGTGCGGGCGCAAACTCGGGGACTCTCGACACCGCCTTCTCGACTCAGTCGCCGCCGAGCTCGCCGAGCTTCGCGTCGGTCGTCGGGCTGTGCAGCCACGCGCCGATGTCTTCGCCCAGCGCTTCGCCGCAGCGATCCAGAAGCGAGCACGTGCCCTT
>CANLQR010000476.1 GCA_947492135.1 Deltaproteobacteria bacterium
AAGACCTACATGAAAGCGCTGTCGATGTGGGCCTCCGACAAGATGGCTCACGCCGGCGCTGCCCAGATCTACGAGGCCAAGGGCGACATCGATCACGCGCTCGCCGAGTGGTCGATCTACGTGCGCATGGACTGCTGTTCGCCCTATTCACGGGACGTCGCGCAGAAGAAGATCGTCGCCCTCCAGGCGGCGTCGAACACACCTGCCGCTGGCACCGCCCCCACGCCCGGCACCGCCCCCGTTGCGCCGGGCTGAACGGGTCAGGGATCAGCGCGACAACGCGGACAGGATCCGCACACGGGTCGCCAGCAACGCTACTGGCCCGCTCGCGCACGCGCACAACACCATGGCGATCGCGCCCGGAATCACTGCATCGGCGCTGGCCACCTGCGCTGGAAGGTGATCGATCGGGTAGACCTCGCTTTGCAGTGGGAACCGATACGCGGCGATGACGGCACAATACAACCCACCCATCAGCGTCCCCAGCACGACGCCGACTCCACCCGCGAACAATCCGACCCCTTCGAAGATCCAGAACGTGGCGCGGTGATCGACCCCCATCGCCAGCAGCACGCCAATGTCGTGATGTTTGCGACGCACGATCAGCAGCAGGCTCGCGACCAGCGACGAAGCGCCGACGACGCCCATGAGGCCAAGTATCACCGCGACCAGCACGCGGATCTGAGTGAGCGTGTTGAGCATCTCCGCATTGGACTCGTACCAGGTGCTGACCCGGTAGAGCCCCGGCAATCGCTCGGACAGCTCGCGGGCCAAGGCGACCGCCGTGGTGGGATCGTGCAGCTCGAACTCGATACCGGTGACACGACCCTTGCGGAAGAACAGCGCCTGAGCCGCCGTGATGTGCATCAGCACCAGGTTGCGATCGAGTTCGACCACGCCGGTGCGGAGTTCGTCGAGGACCTCGAAGGTGGCGTGGCGTGGCATCGCAGAGGCCGAGTCGTCCCGACCATCGAGCTCGGCGGGGACCACCACGCGCACGCGGTCGCCAATCTCGACGCCTAGCGCGCGCCGGAGTGCGTGACCCAGGACAACCCCCGGAAGGTACTTCGAGTCGCTCGGACGCAGCCCCGACAGATCTCCGCGACCAAAGGCCCGGGCCAACCCCGAGAAACCCGCGGCCTGTTCGGGGTCGATGCCCTTGCCCATCACAATCGCGGGGCGCTCGGCTCCGCTGTCACCATCACCGTCGGTCGGCTGCTCGCCGTTCACCGGGAGTTTTGCGTCCGCCTCGACCACCGCAGCCCACGCGGCGTCGGGATCGTCAGCGGAAATCACGGGGGCGTTGGATACCCGCGCAGGCGCCTTGGCATCACCGTTCTCACGCACCACCACCACCATCGAGTACGCGAACGGCGAGGCCGCCGCGACGCGCGGGTCGCTGGCGATATCGGCGCCAAGTGCCTCGTACTCAGTAAAGTCCAACCCGTACTTCGTGAGCAGCACATGTCCATTGAAGCGCGCGACGGTTTGCGACACTTCGTTCAAGAACCCGCTCGTGACTGCGAGTGCGGTCATCAAACTTGCGCACGACAGCGCGATGCCGATCACCGACACCGCCATCGCCGGAGGGAAAAACCGCAGCGCCAGCGTCGCCAGCAGCGTCATGCTCGCCAGCGCCAACACGATCGCGAGCCACAGCTGCGACACGCCGAGCAACAACGCCGTGGTGGTCGCGATCGTGACCAACAGCGCGCCGAGCTGAACCCGCCGCACGCCCAGGGAGGGCGGGCGCTCGCGGAGCGCCAGGCGCACCGCAACCAGTCCCAGCAGGGCCCAGGGCAGCCCCCGAGTCGCGCGTGATTGAGGCAGCGCCGCCATTGCTCACTCGTAGCGCAGGCCTTCGACCGGCCGCAGCTTCGCGGCGCGGAGCGAGGGCGGAATCGTTGCGACGAACGAGATGCTCATGGTCAACGCCATGACGGCGCCGATCTGCTCCAGGCTGAACTCCACGGGCAAACGCTCGATGAAGTAGACCTCGGGGTCGAGCGTGTAGCCGTAAAACTGCACCAACAGGCACAACACCAAGCCAAAGCAGACCCCTGCGACCGAACCCACCGCGCCCAGCGTCATGCCCGAGAACTGGAAGATGCGGGCCACCCCGGCCTCGCTGGCGCCCATCGACATGAGGATCGCGATCTCGGCGGTGCGCCGCACGACCATCGTCCACAGCGCCGCGAGCACGTTGAAGCCGGCCACGGTGCTCACGAGGCTGAGGATCACCGTCAGGATCGACTTCTGGGTGCGGATCGACTGGAACAGGTTGGCGTTGAGCTTCTGCCACTCCAGGATCGAGTATTCGTCGTCGCCGATCGTCCCCCGCAGAACCCCCTCGATGGTCGGTGCATCGTAGGGATCCGCGAGGCGAAGATCGACGCCGGACACGACGTCCTTGCCGCGGTACTTGAACCACTGCAGCTCATGGATGTGAACGTAGACCAAACGGCTGTCGTACTCCTGAAACCCCGCGCGGAAGATGCCAGCGATTCGGTAGCGGCGAAATTCTGGGACCTCGGTGTGGTCGAAGCCAGCGCCGGGGTCGACCATGGTGACGACATCGTCCACCGCAAGACCGAGCTCGCGGGCCAGCGTCACGCCAACGAACATCGTCGGCAACGTCTCGGCGTTGGTCGCCGGCCCGCGAGCCTCGTCGTCAGGCCAGGGGTCGCCGTCATCGGCGTCCCACTCGGTCGTACGACCGTGCCCGTATTCGGCGGAATCCCCCAGCGTGCGCCAGTGCGCCAGCGCGGGACCGTACCACCCGTCACCTCGAGGATCTGGGGTCGCCGCGATGACCTCGGGTAGCTTGCTGTCGGAGCGATCGGGGAGCGGCTGGAGCTCGAGGTCGCTCGTGAGTGCGGAGATCTCGATGTCGGGACCGCCTCCGGCATCGAGATGAGCATCGAGATCGATCACCTCGTGGGCCGTCGCGGGCTCGATCCCCTTGACCAACACACTCGCCCGCCGCAGCTCGCGATCGTCGGTGGCCGACGACTGTGGCGCGAGCGCCATGGCGTAGTACACGAACGGGCTGGCCCCGATGACGCCATCGACGGTCCGCAGGTAGGCCTCGAACCGGCGGTATTCGTGGATTCCGAACGCCCGGGTGACGTTGATGTGGGCGTAGACCCCGAGCACACGCCGTTCAAACTCATGCTGAAATCCGGTCGCGACCGACTGCACCACGATCAGGGCGGCCACGCCGATCGCGATGCCGACGATCGACAGGCTCGCGAACACCGCAAAACGGCGAAACACGAACAGGACCATCGCCGCGGCGGCCGACAGCGCGGTCGCGATGACGACCGGCGCGCTGTGAAAGCCGAAGTACATCAGCGTCAGACCGGTCGCCGCGCCGCTCAACGCCAGCAACGCGCCGGCGATGGAACGCCTGGGAGCGCCGGCCCTGCGCACGATCCGTAGCCCCGTGCGGTACTCGTAGCCAGAGAATCCAGTCCAAGCCCACCACACGATCAGGGAAAAGTAGGAAAGCACGCCGACTCGACCGGCCCACACCATCCAGCTCGGACCCTCGATCAACATCAACGCAGCCGTATGCGACATCAGCCACAGCACCAGCAGCAGCCAGTGCTCGCGCGGCTCGCGATGAGCGGTGACGGCCCGAAGCGGTCCGCGAGGTCGTTCGCTGTCGGCCTTCAACTCGTGCCCAGACGGTCGATGACGCTAGCAGTCGCGACTCTACCGTGGCAAGGCGAGCATGACCGCAGCAAGATCCCTATCTGATCCAGTTTCGCCGTGGCCGTTGGCCGTAGCCGCGAACGATGGCGGGAGCGCCTTGGGGACCACTTGCGGTGGGTTCTCGGGGACCGCGGTAGGCGACGACCGACTCGGGGCGGACGAGCGGCTGGCAGTCGCGCCGCTTTGCGTCGCCGTGGTGGGGGCGACCGAGACCGGGGCCGCGAGCTTCGCACGCCTCGTCGCGCTGTGGCCCGACGGGTCGGCGTACACAGGCGATCTGTGGCTCGACATCCTCGAGTACCGCGAGCTGCGCATGCGTGGCCTGGGCACCCTGCACCTCGGCGACGGGCCCGATGCTCGACTGTCCACTCTCGAACACCGACTCCATGCCCGCGCCGACAACGGTGCCCGCCTGTTCACACGGTTCCTGTGCCACAGCCCCACCCGCCTCACCGCCGTGGTGCGTTCGGCCGCGAGCAGCAGCACGGAACCGATCGATGTGTTCCTGATCGATGTATCCGCAGGCGGTGCCAAGCTCGATAGGCGACGCTCCGCGAACGGGGCCCCGCGGCCGGCCGCGCTGGTGGAGGGGGCCGAGGTGGAACTCCAGGTCGAGGACGCCGGCGGACCGCTCAACATGGTGCTGCCGTCACGCGTGGTGTGGCTTCGCGGTGACTCCTTCGGCATCATGTTCGCGGGCGCTCCGCGAAAGGCGCGATGAGGGTGGGAGCGCGACGCCAGCTGTCCATCCTGCTGCTCGCGGGGGTCGCCAGCACGAGCTGCACCCACAGTCGCCGGCCGCCGGCCGGGGCCTCGCCGCTGTCCTCGCGAGAGCGTTCCGTCGTGGCGGCGGATGGCGTCGTCATCACTGCGACCCAGTGGGACGAGACGATGATCGAGCTGTCGGCGGCCCAGGCTCCGGGGCCGGATCGTGCGGCGCTGCGCGAACGGCTGCAGGCGCGCTACGGCGCCGCGGGGCTCGCATTCACCGTGGTCATCGAGCTCGCGGACCGCCCCCTCGACGCCGACGTCTTGGCTGAACCCACGGCTTGGTGGTTTCGCTCTGGGGACGTACCCGCGAGTCGCGTGGAGCTCATCGCCATCGATCGGTACCCAACGGGGGATGGGCGCGCCCACCTGCGGCTGGGCTTCGACGTTCAGTTCGCCCCGCGGTCGGATATCGGCACGACGCTCCGCGTTGGCTCGAAAGCGGCGGTTTCGCGGCGCGCCGAGCTGGGCGCTGGCGTGGCGCGCAGGGGCGTTCGGCTGCGGTGGTGACGACGACGATTCTGGGGGCTTCGCGACGCCCTGCACGGCACCCAGATGGCGCACGATCGGCCACCACGCACCGCCAGACTGCGATCCGGCTTTCGGCACCTGCATTCGCGAAATCGAATACTGTAGCGATCTCCGAAGCTTGAAGGCCCGGCGATCCTTGACATGCGGCGCCGCGCAACGATACGCTTCGCCGTCCGCTGCTCGGAGCACCGCATGCATCGCCGGCTACTGCCCCACGCCGCCCTGATCGCAACCGCGTTCTCGCTCGCGTCCCGGACCGCACACGCGGGCAACTACGACCTGGACCTGACCAGGCTGGGTGCACAGTCCGCCGGTGTCGTGTCGCAGAACGACGCCGGATTTCGCAGCCTCTCGTCCGAGCTCGGGACCGTCATGGCCCCGCGCCCCGTCGACCCCGCTGACTCCTTGGGTCTCGCCGGATTCGCAATTTCCGCGGACTTCGGCATCAACACCATCAAAGGCTCGCGCGACTACTGGTCGCAATCATCCCGAGGCAACGCGAGCGGGGTCGCCCCGACCCTCCAGATCATGGCGCGCAAAGGGCTGTGGCCCGGCATCGAGGTCGGCGCTGGCGCGACGCACCTGTTCGACAGCCGCATGTGGGCGATGTCTGGCTACGGCAAGATCTCGATCCACGAAGGCTTCTACAAGAAGCATCCGATCCCCTCGATCGCGATCCGCGGCAGCTTCTCCAGGCTGCTCGGTGCGAAGGACTTCAACATGACGACGGCCGCGCCGTCGATCTCGGCATCCTACGTGTTTGGCCTGGGCAAGACCTTCAGCCTCACGCCCTACGCGGGCTATGAGGCGCTGATCATCGTTGCGCGCTCGACCGTGCTCGATGCGACACCCAACTGTGACGAGTTCCAGGATGCGTACAACCAGACCTGTCCCGGGGTGGACACCACCGCGAACAACGAGTTTGTCTTTCAGAACGCCGGCGCGATCGTACGCCACCGGCCGTTTCTCGGCGCACGCGTGATCTTCTCGGTGATTCGCTTGGGCGTGGAAGCGATGTTCACGCCCGCGGGCAAGAAGGCCGGTAAGCTCGATGGCACCAGCGTTGCCGACGGGTCGGGATTTCAGCAGCAGTACACGTTCTCCGTGGGGCTCGACTTCTAGATGATCATCAGCTGTCCCGAGTGCGTCGGCCCGTTCGAAGTCCGAGACCAAGAAATCTCGGCGCTCGTACAGATCGAGTGCCCTCACTGTCGGTTCCGCATGATTCTCGACTTCGCTGCGGCGAATGACTCGAGTCT
>CANLQR010000477.1 GCA_947492135.1 Deltaproteobacteria bacterium
GGTCGCACATCAACGAGGTCACCCACTGCTACAATCAGGGGCTGGTCAAGGATCCGAACCTCAAGGGTCGAGTCTCGATCCAGTTCACCATCGGCCCGACCGGCAACGTGCCCGTCGCGGTGGTGCAGGAGACGTCGGTCAAGGACGGCAACGTGGGCCAGTGCATCGCGAAGGCGGTCAAGCGCTGGAAGTTCCCCAAGCCGGACGGTGGTGGCAACGTCGTGGTCACCTATCCGTTCATGCTCGAGACCAGCGGCGGCTGAGGCCACCGACTCGACGGTTCGAGGATCCTGTTCGGGGTCGCTGCGTCATGCAGCGGCCCCGTTCGCGTTTGTGCGACCGGCGCGGGTGGTCTCGACGACGCTCCCAACGCCGCGAGCATGGGGGGGGGCCGCGACGAGTTGCTCCGGCCCTGTTGGCGGCCGATCTGTGGGCCCAAGTGCGACTATCCAGCGGCATGCCAGGCTGTGAAAAGAGATCGTCCAGCGTAGGGAAAAGCGCGACGCAGCGGCTTGTCACCATGGCGGCGCTGGCGCTACGATGCACTCCCGTCAGCGCTCCTGTTGAGAGCCCGAGGAAACCGATGCGCCGAGCTGCAACCCTGTTCCTCCTGATCGTCCCAATGCTTGTCTCCGTTCCGTCTTGCAAGCTTGCAAGTCGCCAACGCGTACAGGCGATCAACCGGCTCAACGAGGGCATCTCTCTCGAGAAGCGGAGCAACACCAGTGGCGCCGAGAAGGCCCTCAAAGAGGCGATCGAGATCGATCCCACTTTTGCCAAGCCGTACTGGACCCTCGGGCAGATGTACCGCAAGCAGGGCAAGCTCGTTGACGCCGAAAAGATGTTCCGGGGCGCGATCGACAACATGAAAGAAGAGCCCAGCGCCGACTATCCGTACCAACTCGGTGCGGTGCTCGCTGCCGAGGGTGAGGCCCCGGGTGTTAGCCAGACCGAAGAAGCGTCGAAGTACAACGACGCGATCGCCCAGTTCCAAGAGGCGATCAAGCTCGATCCCAACCACTACAAGGCCTACTACCGCACCGGCGCGCTGTACGAGAAGCTCGATCAGCCGCAGAAGGCCGATCAAAGCCTCCGCAAGGCGATCGAGTTGCGGCCGACCTACAGCATCTCGTTCGTCGCGCTCGGTCACCTCTACATCGACTATGGCCACGCCAACGTCGGTCAGGCTGTGCTCGAGATCGGCACGCAGATCAACGACAAGGACGCGCAGATGTGGAACGGTCTCGGCCGCGCGCAGTTCTTGTTGAACAAGCCCAACGAAGCGATCGAGTCGTTCAAGAAGGCCAAGGCCATCGATCCCGACATGATCGACGTGCTCTACGGTCTGGGTATGGCGTACGCCGAGGTTCGCAATCGCAAAGAGGCCGTCGAGGCTCTCCAGGCCTTCCTCGCGAAGGCCGGCAACGACGTTCCCGAAGATCGCAAGCGCGCCGCCAACGATACGATGGCGCGGATCAAGGACGTCATCTAGGCGGTCCGCTCTCGCGCGTGGTGCCCAATCGCCGGCGGCGTGCTGACGCCGTCGCCAACGCAGTAGCGAGCGCAGGCTCGCGGCTCATGCGGCCCACGACGAACAAGAACACCCACGGATCACGGCGCGCGTGCGGAAGCACGGTCGCCGTGGGTCGCCGTGGGACGCCGTTGAAGTCGTGCGTCCGCGCGTGTTATATCCAGTCCCCCCCCGCGACGAAATCTCCTGTAAGTCTCGAAGGATAGCGCCAGATGGAACTCACGCAGCGGATCAAACAACGCCTTCGAGAGGTCGAGGATTGGACCACGCTTCTCGCCACGCTCGAGGCCGAAGCGGGTGTCGGCGACAAGGCAACACAGTCGCGCGCGCTCTTCGAGCTCGCTCGCGCCTGCGAAGATGTGTTCCTCGATCGCGCGCGCGCGATGACCTGCTATCAGCAGGCGTTCAAGAACGACCAGAGCAATCTGTCGGCGCTAAGGCACGCGCGACAGATCTATCAGCAGATGGCGCACCACGAAATGGTGACGCGGTTGATGGGCCTGGAGTTGCAGCGCGACACCGACGAGTCGATCAAGGCGGAGCTCAACTACTCGTACGGAACTGCGCAGCTCAACCAGCGCAACATCGACGGTGCTCGCTCGTTCCTCGAGGCTGCACGCGACCTCGAGCCGAGCAACCAGCTGTACGCCGATCGATTTCAGGAGACGATCTACGATCGCAACAACTGGCGACTCGGGCTCGAATCCGTCTTCACGCAGTTGCAGGCGCTGACGGCGTCCGACGATCCGCTCGCCGTCGACGTAGCCAAGCGCGGACATCCACTGAGCGCGTTGTTCTTGCGGGCGGCTCGCATTCTTCAGCAGGAGGCGCCCGACGACCCGCGCCTGCTGCCCTGTGTTTTCAAGTCTCTCGACGCCGATCCGAGCAACGACGAGGCCGCGTTCCTGGCCGAGACGCTGCTCGCAGCCACCGGCAACCTCCAGCACGTTCAGAAGCTGCAGGATCGCCGCGTTAGCAATACCGACGAGCCCCAAGAGAAGCTCCGGGTGCTGCTTGCGGCCGCAAACGTCTGGCAGGTTCGTCTGAACAAGCCGGAGATGGCGGCGTACTTCCACCATCAGGCACTCGACCTCGCGATCAGCGAGGGAAAGATCGAGTCCGTGGGTTTTGGGGCCCAATGGCACCTCGCCGCGTACCGCCTGCTGGTGCTGGGCGCCGATGCTTCGGGCAACGCCGACTCCCTGGTGTCACTGGCCGAGCGTGCTGCCGAGATCGTCGATGGGACCGACGCGGCCATCATGGCGCTTTCGGCGGGTGAGCTGGCCTGGAAAAAGTTCAACGACGTCGATACCGCGCGCCACTTCTTCGCGCGTGCGGCTGCGTTTGCGCCCGAGCACCCGCAGATCCTTGCTTTCCGTCGCGCAGGGCTAGAGTTAGCCGTCGACACGCGTACGGTGAAGTTGCCTGCCGTGGATGGAGCGACCACCCGGCTGCCGGCTCAAGGTGGGACGCGCGCGGATCTCGACCTCGTCGACGACGCTGGGCATTCGGCCGCCACTGCGGACGCGGACCAGAGCGACACCGCGGCTGCGCACGACGTGGAAGCCGAGGTCGAAGCCGAGGTCGAAGCTGAGGCGGTTGTCGAAGCTGAGGCGGTTGTCGAAGCTGAGGCGGTTGTCGAAGCCGAGACGGCTGTCGAAGCCGAGACGGCTGTCGAAGCCGAGACGGCTGTCGAAGCCGAGACGGCTGTCGAAGCCGAGGCGGGCGTGGAAGCCGAGGCGGTCGTGGAAGCCGAGGCGGTCGTGGAAGCCGAGCCCGTTGCGGCGCCGGAGCCAGCTGCGCCACGAGCCGCAGCGACACCTGCGACGCGAAGAGATACCAACGTGCCGACCCAGGCACCTCGAGCGCGTTCCGAGTCGGTGGCAGCGGCAGACGAGGTTGCAGCGGAAGCCGGTGAGATCGATGGCGAGGCGTTCACCGCCGCGCAGATGACCCTGATCCGCCGCGCAGAAGCAGCCGAGAAGGCGGGCAACAAGAAAGCCGTCGACATGTGGCGCGAAGCCGTGACCGCGGCGCCCGACAAGAACTACCCACGCAGTCGTCTGAAGGCTCAGTACGCCGATCAGAACAAGTGGAGCAACGTCGCGGATCTGCTCAAAGAGCAGCTCAAGCACATTGCCGACGGTGACGTCGCGACGCGGGAGCGCGTGCACTGGGAGCTCGTAGAGGTCTACCGCGACCAACTCCGCCAACCGGGTCTCGTGGTTACCACACTGGCCGCGCTCGAGAAGCTCCTCGAAGACGCTGGCAAGACCGCGGAGCTTCTGCGGGTGATCGAGGCCCAGCAGGATCAGTACGAGCAGATGAAGCGGTGGCCGGATCTGATCGGCCGCATCCGTCGCCGAGCCGAGCTATCCCCCGATCCCGAGCAGCAAAAGGCCCTGCACCTGCAGGCCGGCAACCTCTTCCTCGACAAGTTCAACAACCAGGCCGAGGCCATCAAGAGCTACGAGTCGGTGCTCGAGATCGACGCGTACGAGCCGACGGCGATCGCCAAGCTCAAGGACCTCTACGGCCGGCGTCGCGACTGGGAGCGCATGATCGCGATCCAGCAAAAGGAGCTGATGCTCGTGGCCGATCCGGCCGAGCGCAAGGCTCAGCTGCTCGAGGTCGCACGCACCGCGGGTCAGAAGATCAAGAAGGCCTCGCTGTCGATCGAGCTGTGGACGCAAATGCTCGAGCTCGACCCCGGCAACGTCGAGGCCCTGCAGAATCTCGAAGGCTTGCAGGAGCGCGAGAAGGCATGGCCCGAGCTTGCCGCGACGCTCGACAATCTTTGCGAAGTGACGACCGATAGCACTGCGCTGGGCAACTACCTGGTCAAGCTTGGTCTGCTCTACAGCGACAAGCTCAACGACAACGCGGCTGCGATCCGCACCTGGGAGCGCCTGTACGGCCTCGATCCGGAGAATCGTCGCGCCCAGGACGCGCTGAAGAAGCTCTACCTGCAAGAGGGCCAGATGGATGCCCTCGAGCAGTTCTACGCCAAGCAGGACAAGTGGGGCGAGTTCGTCCGCGTCCTCGAGCGCGAGTCCGATACGGCCGAGGGCGCGGCCAAGATCTCGTTGTTGCTCAAGATCGGCGATCTTTATCGCGACAAGATGGCCAAGCCCGATCGCGCCATGCGATCGCTCGAGAAGGCCCTGACCGATGACCCCGGCAATCTCGTCGTGGCCGAGCGCCTGATCTCGCTGTACGAGGAAGCGGGCGACGAGCGCAACATTTCGGGCCCCCTGCAGATCAAGCTCGACCACAGCACCGAGCAGTCTGTCCGTCAGAGTCTGCTGCGTCGCCTTGCCGATCTTTCCGAGCGTGTGCTCGGCGAGCCGGCCAATGCGTTCGCCTACTACCGGCGGGCATTCGATGAGGACCACACCGGGGACGACGTTCGGGGGCACATGGCCCGACTCGCTCCGGTGACAGCGGCTTGGGGCGAACTCTCCACGTCGCTGGAGCAGGCCATCGAAAAATTCGGTGCCACCACCGCGAGCCTCCCGTTGCGTCTCGAGCTCGCGGAGGTTCAGGAGCGCAAGCTCGTCGACCTCGACGTCGCGCTCAAGATCAACCAGGCGATCCTCGAGATCGATCCCGAGCAGTCGGGCGCGCTCGAGTCCCTCGAGCGGCTCTACCTCGCGCTTGGCCGCGAAGAGGATCTACTGGCCGTGCTCCGCACCAAGTTGTCGCTCGCCAGCGACAACGACGAACGGCGGGCCACCCAGACCCGCATCGGTAGCATCCACGAGCAGCTCGCGCACCACGACGAGGCGATCGAGGCGTACCAGGCAGTGCTCGCTGGCGGCACCGAGGACCCCTCGGTTCTGGCGTCGCTCGATCGGATCTTCCTGTCGCTAGGACGACACGTCGAGCTCGCGGACATCTTGGCCCGCGAACTCGCGGTGCGTGGCGAGTCCGACGTAGAAGGTCGTTGCACGCTGTTGCAGCGCCTCGGAGAACTCCACGCCGACAAGCTCGCGGACGATACTGCGGCGATTGATCTGTTCCGTCGCGCCCTCGACCTCGACCCTGCGTTCGAACCCGCGCGCAAGCGGCTGGAGCGCTGGCTCGAGGACGCGACCCACAAGGTCAGCGTCGCGACCATCTTGCTGCCGGTCTACGAGAGCCAGGAGAGCTGGCCCCAGGTCGTTGCGTGTCTCGAGATCCAAGCGACGGCCGCCGAGGCGATCACCGATCGGGTGGAGTTGTTGCTCCGCGTTGGGTCGATTCACGCGACCAAGCTCGGCGACACCTCGGCTGCATTCTCGGTCTACAGCCGAGCGTTTCGCGAGGATCCGCTCTCAGAAACCGCCCAGGCCGAGCTCGAGAATATCGCGACCATCGAAGCCCGATGGGAGGACATCGCGGTGCTGTACGAGGAGGCCGTCAGCAAGGACCTTCCCAGCAGCAACCTTCGCACCTTGTTGACCAAGCTCGCCGAACTCTACGACGGGCAGCTCAACGACGGCGCCAAGGCCATCATCTGCTACCAGCGCGCGACCGATATCGATCCCGAGGACGCATCGGCCTTGAATGCGTTGGAGGCGCTCTACAGCCGCGATCAGAACTGGAGCGCATTGCTCGACGTCTTCCGCCGCAAGGTCGAGCTCGAGAGCAATGCCGATACACGAGAGTCGCTGCGTTTCAAGATCGCTGCGCTTCAAGAGGAGATGCTCGCGCTGCCCGACGACGCGATCATCACGTACAACGAGATTCTCG
>CANLQR010000478.1 GCA_947492135.1 Deltaproteobacteria bacterium
ATTTGTCGCCCGATCGCGCCATGAGAACGCCGGAAGTCCCCCTCAACGAACTCGAGCGACTCGCCGAGCTCGCGGACTACGATGTGCTCGACACTCCCGCCGAAGCGCCGCTCGACGCGTTGACCACGCTCGCTGCTCGGCTCCTGGGCACGCCGATCTCGTTGGTCTCGATCGTCGATGCCGACCGGCAGTGGTTCAAGTCCCGTTGCGGTCTCGACGCTCCGGAGACCGGGCGCGATGTGTCGTTTTGCGGGCATGTCATCGCAGCCGACGAATCGATGGTGGTTCCGGATGCGACCGTCGACCCCCGTTTTTTCGACAACCCTCTGGTGACCGGCCCGCCGTTCGTGCGCTTCTACGCCGGGGTTCCCCTGCGCACGGCCAAGGGATTCGCTCTGGGGACGCTGTGCGTCATCGATCATCAGTCGCGCGCGATTACAGCCGACCAACTCGACTCGCTCGAGATCCTCGCGAGACAGGTGATGGCCCAGCTCGAGCTGCGTCGCGAGCAGCGAAAACTCGCCGAAGAACGCGACCGATTGCTCACGTTTCAACGGTTTTTCGAGGTGAGTCATGATCTGTTCTGTACCGCGAACGACACGAGCCTGGTCGAGGTGAGCCCGGCGTGGGAGCGCGTGCTGGGATGGACGGCGCAGGAGTTGCGGACGCGGCCATTTCTCGACTTCGTTCATCCCGACGACGTGGCGGCGACCACTGCCGTTGTGATGGAATTGGTACGCATTCCGCGCGCCTTGGCCGACTTCGAAAACCGGTATCGGACGCGCGACGGTCGCTGGATCAACCTCGCTTGGTCCGCCACCTTTCGCGACGGCGTGATCTTCGCCGTCGCCCGGGACGTTACGGCAAAACACCTACAGTCCCTCGCGATCCTCGAGAGTGCAGCGAAGGTGACCCAGAGCGAGGCCCGCCTTCGGGTCGTGCTCGAAGGCATGGCCGAAGGTGTGGTGCAGCAGGATCACGAAGGCAGGATCGTCGAGTGCAACGAGGCTGCCGAACGAATCCTTGGATTGACCGCGCATCAGTTGATGGGGCGGACCTCGATCGACCCACGATGGCGCACGATCACCGCCGAGGGCACGCCCTTCGCTGGTGACGACCACCCGGCGATGGTTGCCTTGCGCACCGGAGTCGAGCAGCGCGACGTGCTGATGGGGGTCGAGAAACCGTCAGGAGGCCGGGTCTGGATCAGCGTGAACGCGGCGTTGCTGCAGCTCGATTCCGAAGGCCCGGTGGCAGTGGTGACCACCTTTCGCGACGTGACGCGGCAACGTGCCACAGACCAGGCCCTTGCCCAGGAACGTGAGTTTCTTGCGACGGTGTTGGAGAACCTTCCGGGTACCTTCGTGGGCGTCGTCGACGCCCAGTTGCAGTTGCACTGGGGTCTTGGCGAACGGCGCGGCTTGGCGTCGGACCCCAAGGTTCAGGCCGATGTGGCGGCCCTCGTTTCCGATGTCGAGCGGCCGGCGGTGCGCCACGCGGTTGCGCGTGGCCTCGCCGGCGAAGTCGTGGCGGTGTCCGCCGACCGCGGCGGACGCCAGTTCGACCTCGCGGCGGTGCCGATGAGGCTGGGCGGCGACCCCCATGTACTGCTGGTCGCGCGCGACGTCAGCGAGCGCGAAATGCTGCGTGATCGCATTGCGCGCCAAGAACGGCTCGTGACTGTGGGTACGCTCGCCGCTGGCGTCGGGCACGAGATCAATAACCCCCTGCAGTTCGTGGTCCTGAACCTCGAGTTCGCGACGGCCGAACTCCACGCCATCGGGGGTGCCTCGCCGTCGCAGCGCACCGTCGACATCCTGCAGGCGCTGGCTGAGGCGCACCAGGGCGCGCAGCGAATCCGCAAAATCGTTCGGGGATTGCGGTCGTTCGCACGCGACACCGTGACGATCGGTCCAGTCGAGGTGAACACAATGCTCGAGGCCGCTGCGGCGATGGCGACGCACGAGGTGAAACACGTCGCCACGCTGCACATGGAACTCGCCCCGGTCCCAGCGGTGTTCGCGGAGGAGGCGAGGTTGTCGCAGGTGTTCGTCAACCTCCTGGTGAATGCAGCACAGGCCTTTGTCGGCGGCGATCCCGAGACGAACCGGATCGTGGTGCGCACAGAGCTCGCACTCGACGGCGGCGTCCTGGTGACCGTCTCCGACAACGGGGTCGGCATCGCTCCCGAGGTTCTGCCGCGGATTTACGATCCATTTTTTACGACCAAGCCGTTCGGCGTGGGCACCGGACTCGGCCTCGCCATCTGTTACAGCATAGTCACTGAACTCGGCGGTGAGATCACCTGCGAAACCGCGCGGGGTCAGGGTTCGACCTTCCGGGTGAAGCTGCAAGCGGCGCCGTCGGTGACGGGGGAACCCGGCCACGACCAACCGCTGCCCATACTCAACCCACGTGGCCGCGTGGTCGTGATCGATGACGAGGAGGCGATTCTCGTCGCGTTGCAGCGGATCCTCCGGGCCGAACACGACGTCATCGGGTTTAGCGATGCCCGCGCGGCACTGCGCTACCTGCTCGAAGAGCCCGAACTCCCGGACGTCGTATTGTGCGATGTGATGATGCCGTATCACGGTGGCTTCGAGTTGCTCGAGCGGGTTTGTGTGGATCGGCCTGCTCTCAGGGAGCGCTTCGTGTTCATTTCCGGCGCCAACCTCGACGTCGACGCGCGCCAGCAGTTCGCCGCCGCCGGGGTCCCTCGGCTCGAGAAACCGTTCGCCATCGAGGACGTGCGCGCGATCGTCGGGCTGACCTCTCGTGCGGCCTCGACTCGTGGCTGACGGCGGCGGATCGCCCCGTTCGCTAGCTTCCCGGCAAGAAGCTCACGCTGCTCGCTTCGACGACCTTGCCCTCACCGAGCAGCACGTCGTGGTCCCAGCGTTCGAGCCACAGCACATCCTTGCCACCACCCGAGAACACATACGTCGCCACGCGAGGCAGCTCGGGCCGGTCGTGTTGACCGGTGCACGCCGCGCTGGCCTGACCCCGCCGCGAGAGGTTGTAGACGCCTCGCTCGCGGGTGATGTTGCGCGGCGGCTCGCCCGACAGGCCGTGACCCGAGACCGGCACGACCACGTACCAATCGGGCGAACTGGGGGGCCCGACCAACCATCGCGGGCGCCCGGCGTCCTGCATCATCGCGACGACCGTGGTCTGGCCACCTTCGCGCAGGTGGGCGATGCCATCGACGATGTAGTCGCCATCGTGCTCGGCCTCGCCGGACTCGACGACCACCACGTCGCCCGCGCGCAACGTGGACAGGTCGAGATCGGCGGGTCCGCCGTCGGGGCTCGGTTGGCCACGGACCGTGCTGACCGGACCGGTCTGGGGGCGGGCGTGTCGCAGCCGCTCGGCCACCAAAGCGCGGACCTTCCGCGTGCGCGGATCGTCGGGCGCTGCACCGCCGGCCGCGGCCAGTGCCAGCGGTGAGCTCCCGTCCTCGAGGACGCGCCGACCCTCGCCCCAGTCGCGCAGGCGCCGGGCCGCGAGCACGCCAACCCAGAACGCTCCGGCGATTGTCATGGCGGCGAGCAGGGAGGCGAAGGTCAGCAAGGGTCTGCCGCAATGGTGTAGCACGGCGCCGTCGCACCGGCATCGGCGCAGGCCTCGCTCGGGGGCTGCCTCGCCGCGAAAGCTCCCCGGCCGCTTGCCTTGACGCGTTTTCAGCGCCCGGATAAGAAGACCCCCGAACGCGAGCGGCCACCGTTGGCCCCTCGTGCTGCTCGACGCCATGGAACCGACGCCCTGGGATCCCGAAGGCGCTACATGGGTGCTCGATGCCGACGGACGCCTTGCCGACGGCGCCGCGGCTGCGGGTCTCGATGTGCGCAACTACTACAAGGCTCTGGTGGCCGCACGTTGTCTCGACGTGCGGCTGTCGAGGGCGAATCTGCCCATGTTCGCCTCGGCGGCCGGTGAGGAAGCACCGCTGGTTGCGACCGCGCTGGTCGCTCGCGACGAGGACTGGATCTACCCCGGCGTGCGCGATGCCGCGGTCGCGTTGTCGCGCGGCCTGCCGCCGGCGGAGCTGGCCCGCTTGGTCTTGGCTCACGGGGTCGGCGGGGTCGCGTCCCCGAGCTTGCGCGTCGCCTCGACGACCGCGGCGCTCGGCATGCACCTGGCGATCGCCGCCGGGCAGGCCCATGGCCAGAAACTCGCCGGCACCCACGCCGTGACGTTCGCGTTGCTCGGGGAGGGCACGACCACCACGGGGGTATTTCACGAGACGCTGGTTGCTGCGGCCGCCCGCGATCTGCCTCTGGTCTTGGTGTGCCGCAGTCAGCTGTGGCCCAGCGGCGCGCCGGCCGAAGCCGGGCTGGTCGGCGACAGCGTGGCCGACCGCGCGCGGGCCTGCGGGATCTGGGAGCGCCGCGTCGACGGTGCCGATCCGATCGCGGTGTGGGCTGCGATTGCGGTCGCGGCCGCCCGCGCTCGCGACGGCAAAGGCCCGTCATTGGTCGAGGTCGCGGTCACCCAGCTGTTGCACGATCCGCCAGCGCATCGTGATCCCGTCGAGCGGCTTCGCCGACATCTCGACAGCACGGGCCAGTGGAACAGCACGTTTCAGGACGTCGTCGAGGCCGAGATCCGCGACGCCCTCGATCGCGGCTTCACTGCTGCCGGAGGCGCCTCATGAACGTGCTCGAAGCGATGTCCCTGGCGCTGGCCGAGCTGCTTCGCGATGATCCCCGCCGAGTGTTGTTGGGTGAGGACGTCACGACCGGTGGCATGCTCGGTTGGTCGCGCACGTGTGCGTCCAACGACGCGCTGCGCACGAGATTGATCGCCCTGCCGTTGTTGCCGGCGAGCATGGCCGCACACGCCGGTGGCTTGGCGCTCGCGGGTTTGCGGCCGATCGTCTTGTTGCCCTCGGCCGCGGCGCTGCTCGAAGGCCTCGCCGGACTTCGCGAGATCGGGTTGGTCGGCGTGCGCAGTGGGGGCGAGCGCACCGCCCCGGTGCTGTTCGTCGCGCCGTGCGGTCCAGGGTTGGGCCTGGGCGACGACGCCAGCTTCGCCCCCGAGGTCGTGCTGGCGCGAACGCCCGGCATCCGGGTGTTCGTGGTCGGGCGCGCCGGCGATGCCGTGCGCCGGCTGGTCGAAGCGGCAGCGTTCGGCGAGGCCGAAGAGCCGACGGTGCTGCTGATCCCCAGGCTGTTGCTCGGCAGCAGTGTCGACGCGGACGCCGCGGCTCCCTCCACCGAGGTCCTCGCGCCAACCGGGCGCCTGCGCAGCGGTCGTACACTGGTCGTGTTCACCTGGGGCGAGGCCCTGGGGGCCGTGCTCGAGGTCTGCGACGACACCGAGCTCGACGCGACCGTCATCGAGGTTGCACGGCTGTGCCCGCTCGACCGCGATGCCATCGTCGAGGCGGCGCGCGACACCGGCCGGGTTGCGATCGTCCACGCCGGTGGGCGCGCTCATGGGCTCGGCGCCGAGATCTCCGCGCTCGTCGCCGAACACGCGATCCACTACCTCGACGCCCCCGTGCTGCGCGTATGCGGCGACGACGGCCCCCACGCCGGCGCCGACGAGCTACGCAGCTTGCCTGCGCGGCAACGCCTTGCCGAGGCACTCCGTGAGCTTGCGACTCCTTAACCCTCCCGCCGTCACCCAAGGGATTCTCTGATGTCTGAGTTCACACTCCCCGCGATCGGCGAAGGTGTCGTCGAAGGTGAGATCGTTCGCTGGCTCAAGAAGCCGGGCGACCGAGTCGCCATGAATGAGCCCCTGGTCGAGGTCATGACCGACAAGGCGACGGTCGAGATCCCATCGCCAGTCGATGCCGTGGTCGCGTCGATCGTGGCCGACGAAGGCGTGATCGCCCCGGTGGGTGCGGTGCTCGCGATCCTGACCTTGGCCGCGGACGCGGCGGCTGCTCCGCGCCCCGCTGGGCACGGCGCTGCGACGTCGAGTGCGGGCCTCGCCCCGATCGACGAGGCGCGGGGCAGGGTGCTCGCGACGCCGGCGGCTCGCGTGCTCGCGCGTGAGGCTGGGATCGAGCTGGCGTCGATCGCTGGCGATCGCGGTCGCATTACCAAGGCCCACGTCGAGCTCGCACGGTCCTCGTACGAGCAGCCGGCATCGACTCCGGCGGCCGAGCCGGTGACTCGTGCGGCAATGGCGACGGCCGAGTCGCGGCCATCGACCCTACCGACCCAGTTGCCCTCGGTCGCGCCGACAAGCGCTGCGCAGCAGGTCACCTCCGCGCCACCACGTGCGCTCGCGTCGCGCCGCGGCGAGCCGCA
>CANLQR010000479.1 GCA_947492135.1 Deltaproteobacteria bacterium
CCAAGGCCGCGTTGTTCGGCCGCCAGAACTGATCGTGAAAACTCCTGACCTGGGCAAGCGGTAGGCGTTCGAGCGCGGCCACCGTGACGGCGAGATCGCTGCGCAGGCCGGTGGCCTCACCGAGCACGTGCCGCAGCTCGCGACTGCCCTCGTCACCGCCGCCGGCGAAACCGATGGACTCGAGGCGTTGGGCGACCGTGCGCAGAAAGTCGCGAAATACCGGCCGCATCACCGCCTCGGCGTGCAGCTGCATCCATGCGCCGAGCCGATGACGCGGGACCTCGGCGACGATGATCGGGCCGTCATGGCCAATGACCAGCGGATCTCGGCCACCCAGAGCGGTGACCGCTGCGAACAACTCGTTGTCGACGGTGGTCGCCAAACCGGCTTGCTCGGCGGCAGCCACCATCGTGATGATGGCCTCGCGCGCGCGGCCCGAGGGCTCGTCCACCTCCGCGAGCTGCTCGAGGAGTGCGTGTTCGAAGACACGCAGCCCTCGCTCGGCCGCAGGCTCGAGCGCACCGAGGCGCTCGGTGCCATTGAGGATCACCGCGGTCGTGAGCCCGGACAGCCCGGGCACGGCCAACGGCTCCTGGGCCCGACCGGCGCGGATCACCAAGGCGGCGGCCACGACTGGCTCTTGCGGGCGGCTCGCGACGTAGACCGTCAAGCCATTGCGCAGCCGATGCACGGTCACCTGAGCCGGATCGCCGGCCAGCGGGGTCGGCACGAGCCCAGGCAGCCCGGCGGCGTCGACCACAGCGGCCCAGGGATCCGTCGTCGCGGTGTCGACGTTCGCGGGTACCGTCGTGTCGACCGGCGGATCCTCGCGCTTGAGCGCAACCGCGGCCGCCAGCGCGAGCCCCGACGACGCGACGATCGCGAGCCCCCAACGCCACGGCCTGCTCGCAGTCCGACCCGCAGCCAGTGCGTCGAGCAACGCTCGCATCGTGGCGAATCGATCACTGGGGTCGCGCGAGAGCCCGCGCAGTACCGCCGCATGGATCGCGCGCGGGACGTCACCGCGGCTTCGCACCTGCACCGGGCGTCCGCTCGTCAGGCTCTGTTCGAGCTCTGTGTAGGTCGAGCCCGAGAACGGCCGGGTGCCGTAGAGCGCCTCGAACACCGACGCACAGAACGAGAACTGATCGCTGCGCGCATCGGGTTCGGCCCGTGCGAGTTGCTCGGGTGCCATGTACGCCGGCGTGCCGACCACGATGCCCGTGCGCGTGATGTCGAAGTCGCGCAAGCGCGAGCCCGAGGTCGCGGGTTCGGTGGTTCTGGTGGTGTCGTCCCAGACCCCGCTGGCACTGCTGTTGTGGGTCGCCCGAGCCAGCCCGAAGTCGACGATCTGCGGTCGCCCGAGCGGATCGACCAGCACGTTGTCGGGCTTGAAGTCGCGGTGCACGATGCCCTCGGCGTGAGCCGCAACCAGGCCTTCGCCGGCCCGGAGAAACATCTCGAGGACCTCACGCCAGCTTCGCGGCTCGGCCTTGCGCCACGCGCGTAGCGTGACGCCGCGGACCAGCTCCATGGCCATGTACACCTGGTCGCCGGCTTGGCCCACCTCGTACACGTGCACGACGTTGGGATGAGACAGCTTGGCCGTGGCTTGGGCCTCGCGCAGCAACCGCTGACGACCGACCGAGCCCGGCGCAAGATCGCGGCGCAAGATCTTGATCGCGACGGCGCGATCGAGCTCGTCGTCTTGGGCGGCATAGACCACGCCCATGCCCCCCGCACCGAGCTGCTCGAGGATCCGGTAGCGGCCGATCTTCACGGGCGTGTCGTCCCAGCCCAGCAGGCGGGCGCGGGCGCGGCCGAGCAGCACCTGGGACTCGAGTCCGTCGGCGGCCAGCGTGTCGGGGCCGCCGTCGGGCCCGCTCGCGCCGGGCTCGTGCGGCTGCTCGGGTGCGAGCCCTTCGAGCCCTGCGAGCCCTGCGAGCCCCGCGAGCCATGAGGCCGGCGGCTCGTCGAGGCTATCGAGCGCGCTGGCGTCGGCGCTGGGATCGGGGCGCGGTCCGGTGGTTGCCGCGCGGGGCTCGGCGACGGTCGGGGTCTCGCTATCGCCAGAGCTGGGCATGGGGGAGTCCGCTACTGGAACGCGAGCACGATCGTCTCCCCGAGATCTTCCGGCAACACCACACTCGCTCGTGCGGTCATGCTCGGCTCCCCGAGCAGTCGCGCCTCGAGCACGCAGGCGTCGTCATCGGCCTCGCACTCGCACTCGCCGGTGGTGTCGTCGCACTCGCTGCCCGCGGCCGCGGACACCGAGTACGTGCCGTCGATCGCCGCCTCCAGCCGACTGCACTTGGTCGGGCAGCCGTCCGCGGGGCAGTCGAGCGAGATGTTCTCGTCGACGTAGATCGTCAAGCCCCAGCGGGTCGTCCGGCTGGCCCCGGGCTCCAGCCGAAGCAGCGATCCGGTCCCGCACTCCTCGCTGCAGCTGCAGTCGCCGTCCATCACGCCCTCGCAGGAAAACCCGCAGGTCGGTCGCCTCCACGGCTTGATCTCGCCGCCGCGGGTGAGCGTGAACGTGGCCGCGGAGCAGCCTTCGCCAGCGTCGACGAAGAGCACCTCGTCGGTGTCATTGCGCAGGGTGATCGTCACCTCGTCGGTCGGTGCCTCGGCATCCTCGAGGTTTCTGCAGCTCTCGCCGAAGCACGCCGGCATCGTCGGCGAAGCCAGCAGCATCGCGAGTGCTGACAACAAGACCCCACGGGCCGTGCGCGAGCGATCGAACATCTCGGCTAACGGTAGCAGAGCCGCGCTGCTCCGCGGGCGCAGCGCTCGGCAAGCTCGCCGCCCTGATCGGCGCGCGAGCGGCAGGCAAGGACCACCTGCCCCGCAAGCACCCCCATGGGCGGTCCACGCGTCGTGCGGCCCTCCAAAGGCGCGTCGTCCATCGAGGCTGCGAGATTGCGTGGCGAAAGCGGTGGCACTCCGGGCCCCGTTTGGCCATCATCCCCCACGGCGCGAAACTGGGGTGGCGTCGTCGCACGACCCGCTGGGTTCTCGCAGGCCCCTTGACCGTTGCTCGGTCGCGGCGCCGACTTTTCTTAGGACCTTTGAGATCATGCCAAGCTCATCCGACGACGCTGCGCGCACTGGCCTACGCCGATGGCTGGAGGAGGCCTCGTTGGCGATGTGGGCGCCGGTGCTCATGGGGGTCGTACTGTTCGCCGCCGATCGCCTGCACGCGGTGCTCGGGTCCACCCCCAATGCCGCCGGACGCCTGATCCCGAGCCTCACGTTGCTGGCCGGTCAGACGTTGCTGCCAACCGTCATGCTCGGCTTGGGCGCGCTCGCGTGGCGCGTGGGTGGTTTCGTCAGCGGCCCTCGCCAGGAGGCCTGGATCCGAAGCCTCGCGATGCCGAGTCTCGTGCTCGCGGCGATCGGTGCCTGGCCGGCGCTCTGGGTGGGCGCCGGACTCGCGAGCGGGGCCTGGATCTCGGAGCAATCGTTCGCACCGGCCGTCCAGATCTTTCCACTGTTCGCCTTGCTGGTTGCGGTACCGGTGGCGGTGCATGTGGCGTTCGGTCGGCCGACGACGAGCGCACGCTTGCGCTGGAGCATGACCGGAGCGCTCGGGTTCGCGACCCTCGTGCTGATCCTGGCGAATCAGCGCATCGCGGTCGGGTTGTATCCGGAGTTTCACCTCACCGTGCACGTCTGCGCGGCGGTGACCGGCCTGCTGATGTTCCGGCGGATCCTCGCGGCACTTCGGTCGCGCCCGCCGAGCGACCGGTGGCTCCGGCGCGGCGCACCAGTGGCTTCGCTGTTGGCCTTGGTGGCACCGCTGATGTGGTTCAACATGTCGGGCCCGACCCGAGGCGCGCTCGTGCTGAGGTCACCCATCGCGGCCGACTGGCTTCGTCAAACCCGCGGACGCGGAGGCGCCCACCTGCTGCACGACACGTTGGCCGATCTCGACGTTGAGGAGGGCCAATACGACCCGGACTCCGCCTCTGCGCCCCGCGGACTCATCGACGGACGCGAGTACAACGTCCTGCTCGTCGTCGTCGACGTGATGCGTGCCGACGCATTGCCGCCGGCTCGCCCCGAGGAGGGCAACGCATTTTCGCATGTGGGCGATACCCCCAATCTCGACGCGTGGATCGAGGGCACCTATCGCTTCAGGAACACGTACACGGTCGCGACCAAGACCCACCTGGCAATGCCGGCGATGTTCAGGTCCGTCGAGGCCAGCGACAACAACGTCACGATGGGCGTGCCGCTGGGGCTGCGCATGGAAGCCCTCGGGCGGACCCCTGTCGCGGTCGCCATCGACTATTTCTTCGCGCCGAAGTCCGCGTCGGTTGCGGCGCTCGTCGAGGGCTTCGGCGAGATGGTCTTCTACGAGAAGAAGCACAACGAAGAGGCCATCCCTGCGACCATCGAGATGCTGCGTTCGGTGAAGGACGAGCGCTTCTTCCTGTGGTTGCACATGTACAACGTGCATGAGCCTGGCTTCGATGGGACGCTCCTGGGCTCTGGGGATTGCTCGCGCATCAATTGCTATCGCCGATCCCTGCGTTACCTCGATCAAGAGTTTGCCAAGCTGCTCGGGGCGATGGACGAGCTCGGCTTGCGGGACAACACGATCGTCGTGTTGGTCGCGGACCACGGCGAAGGACTCGGCGACCACGGGCTCACGCTGCACGGTCCGAACGTCTTCGAGGAGGATGTTCGCGTCCCCTTGATGTTCGCCATCCCCGGCCACCAAGGCCGACTGATCGAGGACCCGGTGGGCACGATCGACGTGGCGCCGACCCTGGTCGACCTGCTCGGCGGTCCCAAGGAGCCGCAGGATCGCGGCCGTTCGTTGGTCCCGATGATGGCGGGGAGTACGGA
This sequence comes from Deltaproteobacteria bacterium, assembly GCA_947492135.1. Lineage (GTDB taxonomy): Bacteria > Myxococcota_A > Polyangia > Nannocystales > Nannocystaceae > Xiheibacterium. The sequence continues at coordinate 4,855 of CANLQR010000479.1, forward strand.
CGTGCCGCCGCGGCCGTATTACTTCCAGAACGAGAACGGCAAGGTGATGGGTGTGGTCTCGGGCCGCGACAAGGTGATCTACGACAGCTCGCTCGATGTGGTTCACCGCTTCGACCTCGCCGCCGATCCCGATGAATTCGACGACATCTTCGACGCCACAAAAGAGCTCGACCGCGAGCTGCTCCGGGTTCTGATCGGCTTCAACCCCGCAATGGTGAGCGAGGAGCTCGAGGACAGCGCGACACTCGAGCTGCTGTCGAAGCGGTTCGACGAGATCGACCCCGACCATCCCGGAGCCGCGCTGCCACTGCTGGTCCGGCTCATCGACCACAAGCCCGACGCCGGCCTGGTCAAGCAAGCGGTCGAGCTGTTCAAGGCCTCGAACAATCGCGCGGTTCGCCTGCTCATCCTGCGGTATCTCTACGATGCTGCGCCCAAGAGGTTCGTGGGCCCGATCTCCGAGTGGCTGCTCGGGGTGGCTGACACGCCGCAGGAACTCGAGATCGTCGAGGACCTCGCCGCGCAAGGGCAGCCGGGGATCTCGGGGCGCCCGCTCGTAGCGCGGCTCGAGCACTACGCCAGCCAGGGTCCGCCTGCGACTTGGGCACCCTATCTGCGGTTGATGCGACCGTGGTTTCGCACTGCAAAGACGTTCAAGGCCGCCCTCACGACCATGTTGGAGCGGTCGCAGAACGAGGCCGGCGTGCCGCACTCGATCATCGAGCTGGTGCTCGACTTCACGGCGACGTTGGAGAGCGATGCGCTCAACGCTGCGGCCCTCGCCACGGTCGTGCGCCCGTTGCTCGCGCATTCCGAGCCGCGAGTCAGGGCCATGGCGATACGCGCCATGGGCGGACTCTCGTCGCGCGTCGATGCTCCGCTGATTCGCAAGACGCTCGCCGACTTCGCCGAGGATCCACGAGTCCGTCGCGAGTCCGCCTCGGCTCTGGCCGAAATCGAGGGAGCCGACGCGGTCGAGGATCTCATTGCCGCGGCGAACAACGCGTCGATGGAAGTGATCGTCGTGCGCCAGCTGACCGCGATCGGCAGCGACAAGGGCCTGCCCTTCCTGCGCAAGATTGCGGCGTCGCACTACAACGCGTACCTGCGGCGCGAGGCGACTCGTTCGATCGCCAGGATCGAGATGAAGACCGGCAACAAGGGCAAGGGAAAGCCCAAAGCGAAGGGAACCCCCAGGCCCAAGCCGACGACGAAGCCAACGCCCAGGGCAAAGCCGACACCCGAGCCGACAAAGCCCCGGGTTCCCGACGACACCGGGTCCGAGGCCGAGGGGCCCTAGTGTTCGTGGTCAATCCGCGACGAAGTGCAGCTCGTCCGCCATGTACGGCACATACCGGAAGTCGCGGATCAACGAGACTTTCCCGGCT
>CANLQR010000480.1 GCA_947492135.1 Deltaproteobacteria bacterium
CGCGAGTTTTTCGGCATTCGACGAGGCAGTTGCGGGTAACGAGAACGTTGGCGCGGCGGACCCTGCGTGGTTTTTCAATAGCGCGAGCGCGGACTACCACCTGTCAGTGATGGGCGCAGCGGTGTTCGCAGACATCGCGCGGTGGACGAGTGGAGACCCGCTGTTCGACATCGACGGGGACGACCCGCGCTCGGGCGTGGACGGCACGATGGAACACGCGGGCGCCGACCTGCCGTGAGCGCGCGCGGCCGCATGGTTGCGGCCGCTACGATTCTCGACCCACAGGAGAAAGGTTGATCATGGACCGTTGGAACCCAATACATCACGGCGGGAGAGACGTGTTGGTCGTGCCGCGTAGCGCGTTGCTGCCGAACGATCCGGCGAGCGTGGCGTGCCTCATCGAGGATGCGCTCGGACATCCGGAGGGACGGGCAGCATTCGCAAAGTGGCTGGGCGTGACCGACGACCAGCTCGAAGATCCGGAGGTTCGTGCGCGGGCGATGCGATCGCTGACGCAAGGACACTGGCGGGCGATCGAGGTTGGCCGCGCAGACCCGCCGCGCGGGTCGGTGTTCGATGTCCCGGTGCCTGAGCCGACAGGACCCGCGTTGCCGCGGAAAAAGAACAAAGTCGTCGAGCAGACATGGATCGAGATCGAGCGTGTCGGAATCGCGGGCGGGTCTTTTGCTGGCGCTGTGGTGACGCTACGCCTGCCGACGTCGGAGGTCGTAGAGATGCGGCTCGACGCGGACTCGCGGCTGCGGATCGACACAATCGTTTCGCCGGGCGCGTGCAAGCTCGAGCTGCGACACGATGCGCGGCGAGCCGGGCTGATCCCACTCGCGCGACGACCCGAGATCCGCGGGCAGGAACCGAGAATCATACGTGGAGGTCCAGCGATCGCGCTGGCGACGGGGGCGCGGCACATCGTCGTTGTGGAGGGCAATCATGCGTTTAGTTGTTGAGACCATCGCCGCGACGTTCGTGGTGAGCTGCACGTCCGCGCCGTCGGAGTCGATCCCGACAGCGCTTGCCAAACCAGCGATGGTGCAGTTCGATTTGCCCGTGGGTGTGACCGTGACGATCGACGATGCCGCGAAAGGGACGACGCCGCTGCAGCAGTTCGAGCTGAGCCCCGGGGTGCACCAGGTGCGGTTGAAGGCGCCGTGCCAGTCGCTGGACAGCACCCCGGTGGAACTGGTCGCGGGCGAGACGACGACGATCGATGTTGGGTTCGCGAAGGGCTTAGGCACCGCGACGTATGTGCCGAAGGCGAGGAGCCAAGATGGCAAACCGCTGGACGTGCGGTTGAAGCTGGGCGATCAGGATATTGGCACGGTGAAACATGGGCAGCCGGTTGCGGTGCCCGCGTGTCCGGCACGCGTGGCACTGTCCCACGATGGCCTCGGCGGGTTCATCGAGGATGTCGAGTTCGCGTCGGGCAAGACGATGACACGGGACGTGGTGCTCGCGGCGGGGACGGACATGGTGCGGATCCAGGGCGGCGACTTCGTGCGTGGAATGACCGAGCCCGAGTTCAAGTGGTTTACGCAGGTCCTCCCAACATGGGAGACGGATGAGTTGTCGGATTTCGCCGATTTGGAGGACAATGAGCCCATGTTACCGTCTGGCGCCGAGCGAGTGCCAATGACGGTGAAAGCCTTTGACATCGATCGGCACGAGGTCACCGCGGAACAGTTCGTGGCCTGCCGCGCCGCGGCGAAAGGCTGGATGTGCAAGTCAACGAAGGAGTGTGCCGAGTTCGCGCACGCTAGCTGCGCGTTGCGATATGCCGAGGGGGACTACGTCGATGAGAATGACGCGCCCTACTGCACGATTGAGAGTGATCCCACCCACTCCGGTCGCCTGAAGGTAAAGGGAACCGGCGGCGATCGCCCTGTGAACTGCGTCTCGATGTTGAAAGCCGAGTCGTATTGCCGGTGGCTTGGTAAGCGCTTGCCCACGGAGGCTGAATGGGAGTTCGCGGCCCGAAGCCGCCGGAGCGACTTCGATCAACCGTGGGGCACGAGCGACCAGCAGATGAACACGAACCTCGACTACGATTGTGCGCGCACGGGATGCGTCGACACCATTAGCCAACCTGTCTCGGTATGCACATACTCGAACGGCAATACGAGGCAGGGTGTATGCGACATGATGGGGAACGTCGAGGAGTTTGTGACCCGGACGCACCTTCCGGGCCGTAGTGATAAGGACATACGCCACACGACAAGGGGCAGCGCACGCTCAGGCGGGGACCAGTATTTGCACCGTGCCTGGCAGTCGCACGAGGAACTCGGGGACCACCCGGGCTCGGGTCTCGGAGGGAGCCACATCGGATTCAGATGTGCGCGTGACGTGCCGCAGGAGGGAACATGAAGCGTTTCGAGGGAACGATCTATCGTTTGCCAGTCGTGAAGCGCGAGGGCAGCCTCGAGCCCATCGAAGGCCAGCTTCCGCAGCAGCTCCTGTGCGAGGACTTCGACCCCGAGACTGGAGAACGCACGGGGACAGTTTGTCAGGACCGATTTCACGCCAAGCACGGATACTTCTCGTGCGCAGGCCTAAAGACCGGAACCTGCGCCAGGAGTTCGTTCTTGTACCCGAGAAAGTTCGAGGGCGGCCACAAGATCCACCATCACCAGGGCATCGATATCGCGGGCGGTCACTTCAAGGCACAGATTGTGTCCGTATGTGACGGTGTCGTGGAGCGTGCTGCGCGCGTATACGAATCGGGCGTCGGCGGTTACGGTCGCACGATCGTAATCAGGGGTGAGGAGACATCGGAGCCGCGCTGGTACCTTTACGCGCACTGTTTCACCATCGCCGATGGGCTGAAGACAGGAACGCGCGTGCGGGCGGGCCAGGTGATCGGTACGGTGGGGATCTCGGACACGGCCAAGGATCCGATCAGCAAGAAGAGCTACATTTTCAACGGGACCAAGACCTCCAACTCGCATCTGCACTTCGAGGTCTCGGCGTCGGGCTACTGGAAGGACCAGTGGTTCGACGAGAGCCGGCCCGACGACTTCGTGCCCGGGGCCGCAGTTCGCAAGGTCGCGCGCCTCGATCCGTTCGTCGAACTCGCGGCGCTCGGACCGTGGGGTATGCGCGAAGTGTTCGTGCCAGTGCTTGGGGGTGTGGAGGTGAAGGTGACGCCGGACGTCGTCGCGCAGGCGTTGAAGCAGGTCGAGGAGCAACCGCACGGCGGCTACTTCCCCCTCGGCGCCAACAACACGTGGCACGGCGGCCTTCATCTGCGCGCGGGCCTCGGCAGCACGATCGTCGCTCCCTTCGACGCGGAGATCGTCGCGCTGCGCCTCGACGCCGACCCCACGACCGCGCATGCCGGCGATGACATCACCGGCCTGGGCAGCACGAACTTCATCATCCTCCGCCACGAAATCTCCGAACTCGTCGCTGACCTCCTCCTGGGCAAACCGCTCGACCCCACTGATCCCACCGATCCCACCGGCCCGAAGGGCAAGGGCAAGCCGATCCCCAACGCGGTCGGTCGCGGTGCAGAAAACGACCCCGCGCGTGTCATCGATGCGAAGGTCGGCTTGCACGCGCACTTCGACGCCGACGGCCGCCCGTTGTACGCCCCGCTGGCCGCGTCTGCGCTGACGGATCCCGCGCCCGACGAGGCGCTGTTCACCGCGATCGAGGCATTGCAAGAGACGCTGCCCAAGCCGAAGAAGATGAAGAAGAAGCACCCGTGGCCCGACGGGGTGATGACCGTCGGTGGGTACACCTGGAACGCAATATTCGGTCCCTCCTCGTCGAAGCAGAAGGCGGAGGCCCCCACGGGTTCGCCGGAGGGTGAAGACCCAGCGGCGGACGAACCCGCCAAGCCGGCCGTGGTACCCAAACCAAAGACGCCGCCCGACCCCAAGCGCACGCTGTACAGCATTCTCATGCACCTGGGCGCGCAGCCCATCGACGCGAAGCTTGCCGACACGTTCAAGTGGCTTGGCGGCGCCACGGTTGCGCCGCGCCCGGGCCACGAAGACGACGACATCATCCGTGCGCAGAACGAAGACATCGAGCACGCCAAGCGCGGAATCACCAAACGCGTAGGGTTTCCCACCCCTGCGCCCACCGACGTCGCCGATCTTCTCGACGCCGATGTCGATCCCGGCACTCCCGGCGACATCCAGTGGGTGCAAGAGCGCTTGCAAAGGCTCGTCGACTACACGGGCGTGGCCGATGGCACGTGGAGCGAGGAACTCCGCGAGGCGATCGCGGACTTCCAGCGCCAGCACACGAATTTCTTCCGCGAGGGCTCGGGCAACGTGGCCCCCGGCTTCGTGGGAGCCAAACTCAAGGGCAAGAAGACGGCCAAGCCCGAGACGCTGCTCGCGCTCAAGCGCACGCGCGCCGAGCAGGGTGGCGCATCGCCCGATGGTGTCGATGGTGTCGATCCACTGCTGCTGGCGCGCCTCGCCGAGCGCGACGCCCTGGGTGTTGCCCGCGTTGTCTCGGGCCTGTCGATCCCCGTGCGCAGTGGCGATCCGCTATGGATTTCGGGCAAGGCGCAGGGTTTCGACGGACCCGAGGAGGTCGCACTCTTCGAACAGATCCACTGGGGCCTGTTCTCCGAGCACCCGCTCGCCGACTGGCATACGTTGGTGGACGTCACCGAAGATCTGCAGATCGATCTGCCGGACGAGATCTTCGAGCTGGTCGAGGTGCACGAGATTCAGGGCTTCGCCCGGGACAAGCGGCTGGTGCCGGAGGAGATCGTGGAATTCTACGCCCACCCGCGTTCGCAGTTTCTGCGGCGCACGATGTGCAAGTTTCGTAGCGAGTGGGCGGTGGATGTGCCCAAGTGGTTGAGTGGACTGAAGGCGGCAGGATTCGGCGTGTCGTCATTGATCGAAGCGCTGCAATCGTTCGCAGTGTGGGACGCCGCGGCCGCCGTGTTGCCGAGTTCGCCACACGTGTGGCACTACAATCCGCTCGAGTTCATCGGTCGCTATGCGGAGCTGCTGGCCCAGCTCGCACCCAAATCGATCGCGCCGCCGGCGTCGGCGGGTGGCCTACGCGTGCGCGTGACGTATTCGGATGGGCAGCCGTGGTCGCATGCCCGGGTGGCGCTTGCCTACTTCGGTCAGATGCCGCGCAACGTCGAAGCCAACGTGAGCGGCGTGGTTGAGTTCTCGGGCTTGGTGGCGGGCAGCGGCATCGTGTGGCTCGACGAGCATGCGACGGATTCCGCGTTCTTCGATCTAGCAGCGGGCGAGTCGGAGTTGGTCGAGTTGGTCGCACCGCTGGCTGGCCCCGCGAAGTCCACGGGCACCGTGCGCGTGTGGGTACTCGACCCGGAGAGCTTCGGGCTGGCGATGGCCGAGGTGATCGTCGAGGCCGACGGCGCACTCGTGCTGGAAGCTCTGACGGACGGGGACGGGTACCTGGAGTTCGACGTCGGACCCGGGGAATATGAGGTGACGGCGGTCGGTGAAACGAAGGTGATCGAGTTACTGGCGAGTAGCGTCCTCGAGGTGGAATTGCAGCGGCCTGATACCGGCACGCTCGTGGTGAAGGTACGTTTTAGCGACGGCACCCCCGGCGTATCGCAACGTGTGGGGGTGGCCCAGGGCGACCAGGACGTCACCTCCAAGACGAGCGATGGCGCAGGCGTGGTCGAGTTCGATCGGCTCGCCGCGGGCGTCTACACCGCCTTCGTCGCCGGCATCCCGGACTCGGCGTCCACGGCGGAGGTGGTCGGCCAGAGCACGCAGCATGTGAACTTGGTGATCCCGCTGGGTGATATCGTCGAGCCGAGTTCAAGCGCGGGGTTTATCGATGTGTTTGTCCTCGACGCGAACAATCTGCCGTGCGCCGGTCGGACAGTGTGGCTGCTGGACGACGCGCACCTGCAGGTCGAAGACACCACGACCGACGACGAAGGAGCGGCGGTGTTTGATGATCTCGAACCGGGGACCTACGGCATCGAGGTCGAGGACGGTGCCGCGGACGCACTCGGGCTCGCGGTCACTGGAGGAAGCCGCACGCGCGTGGTCGTTCGGGCGGAGGCTCCGCACGCGCCTTCCGATCCGGTGAAGCCGAAGCCGAAGCCGGCCACGGGCAGCATGCGTGTGACGTTCGTGTTCATGGACGGCAGCGCCGTCATTGGCACGGTGAAGGTGTCGCGCGACGGATTCACGGTGGTGGCGTCGAAGCACCTGGAGGGCGACGAGAAGGGCACGGCGGAGTTCCGCGACCTTCCGGTCGGGA
>CANLQR010000481.1 GCA_947492135.1 Deltaproteobacteria bacterium
CGCGTCGGTGGTGCCACCCATGGTCGCATCGGTCGTCGCGCCCGCGGTCGGGTCAGGGTCGCCGCCCGTCGTGGCCCCGGTCCCCGCATTGAGCTGCTCGAACGTGGGGGCGAACTTAAGGAGGCCGCACCGCGCGTCCGAGAAGATCGGACGCGTGAAATCGACCATCAGGACGTCCTTGACGAAGTCGTCGTCGACGATCATGCGTGACTTCAACTCGTCCACGTACATGTTGTCGGACTTGCTGCGCTCGATGAACGGGAACTTGAAGATCGTGTCAGGCTTGTTGAGGCTGGGGACGTTTGAACCCGCGGCGGTGCGAGCGGCGGTGTAGATGTCGTCCTTCATCCCGATCGAGCCAAACCCCTTGAGCTGGGGGTCGAGGAAGAAATCCGCGGGCAGGCTCGACACCGGCGAGCTGTCGAAATCGGAAGCGTTGTCGAGGTTGGGCTCAATCGTGCAGAACAGTGGCTTGAGCAGCGCTTCGACGGTGCTGCGCGCCGGGTTCAGCGCGTTGGTGACGCGGGTCTTGGTCCACTCGCGGTTGCCCGCGTTGGTCACGCTCTCCATGTTGGCACCCGAGCTCTCGCTGCCCAGGTCGTCCTTGTTGGCGTCGATGACCTTGCTGGTACCCGGCGTCTGAAAGTGACCCGTCCAGTGCAGCCAGGGCGTGTCGAGTTCCTTCATCACGAGACCGCCGCCAGTGTGGCAACCCGCGCACCGGCCCCCGCGCCCCTCGACGAAGTCGGAAGAGCTACCGAAGAAGTGCCACTTGCCGCCCTCGACCTCGTAGTAGTTGAACTCTTTGGCCTCGGGGTCGAATGCCATCACCTCGGCGTTAGCCGGCAGCTTGCCGCTGGCGGGGACGCCGAAGATCGAGAACAGCACCTCGAACTCCTGGCGGCTGTTGCAGCGCCGCGACGTGACTGCGCGGAAGCTCTGGAGCAGCTTGCCGCCGTCGAGCTGGCCGGTCTCGGTCACGAACCGCGTCGCCATGCCTGCGGCCGCGGTTTCACAGCCCACTTTGTCCTCGATCCGCAGCTTGGCGACGGTGTCCTTGTAGCTCCCCGGACAGCCCTTGCCGCCGCGCAGCACGAACACCGAGATCGGGTCCTGCAGCTCGTTGAGCACGTTGGCACGGCCGCGCCCCGACTCGTCGACGACGTTCTTGCAAGCGAACTGGGCCGGATCGGTGGGCGCGTCACACTTGGCGCCGACACAGACCACGTTGCTGCCTTCGTCGTCGCCGTCTTCGGCGCAGCCGAACAGAGCGAGCATCGGGGCAATGGCGAGCAGGGCGGTCCACTTGGGGCTTGAGATGGGCATGGTGAGGTCCGAATGAACGAAGGGCGCGTTGGCAGAGTGATACTTCTGCCTACATGGTTCTCGAGTCGACGCCGAAAGTTTCTCCGGTTCGCCTTGCCGAGCGTCCAAAAACCGGCCCAATCGTCGCCGACGAACGCTGTTCTTGCAACATCCTGGGCGAGGGTGACAAACAGCACAGGCCCTGCGACGGACCTATGGTCCGGGCGAAAACGCGCATCGATCAAGGGGACTGGGACAGCACGTGCACAGCGCCCACGCCGAGCTTGCGATGCTCGGTCGTGCTGCCATCGGGCCAGGTGACCTTCACGTCGGCCGATTGTGCCCGCCCGAGTCCGATATGCGTGACCTCGTCGTCCTGACCGAGATAGCCGATCCCCGCGGTGATCTGGCGCCGCTGCACCTGCTTGGGCGTTCGCGCCTCGAGCACCGCACCCACCGCGCGGGTGTTTTCACCCTTGCCGCGTAGCCGGATCCGCAGCGCCCCGTTCGCCGTGCGCTGCATGTTTTCGAGCAGACGCGGTGGCTGGCCGAAGTTGTTGACGGCCAGATCGAGATCGCCGTCGAGGTCGGCGTCAAACGCCACGACCGCCCGCGAATTGCCCGGGAAAGCCTCGGGCGCGCTCGGCGGCGCCAAGTAGAAGGTCTGGTCGGCCTGCACGAACATCTGGTTGCGCTGATCATTCGCCGGCGATCCAGGGATCCAGCCGTTGGCTAGATAGACATCTTCGTCACCATCATTCTCGTAGTCGAAGAAGATCCCTGCCCAGCCCCAGCCCCGATCACCGGGCTCGAACCACGTGCCTTCGGCGGCCACGAAGGCCCGCTTCCCCGAGGCATCGGCGTTGTTCAGGTACAGCTTGTTGCCGGACAAGTACTGAAACGACCGCAGAATTCCGTCGGTCAGGTTCACCACCGACTCGTCGTTCGGAAAGACGATCTTGATGGTCTTGCTGAACATGTCGATGTTGCTGACGAAGACATCGAATGCGCCGTTGCCATCGAGGTCCGCGAAGCTCACGTTCATCCCGCTTCCGCGATCGTTGGCGCCTAGCGCCGGCGCCACGTCGACGAACGTTCCGTCGCCCTCGTTGCGAAACAAGGGATTGGCGCCAAAGTCGTTGGCGAGATAGAGGTCGACGTCGCCGTCCAGATCGTAGTCGAAGGTCCCCGACGCCAGCGTCCAGCCCTCGTCCGCAACGCCAGCCGCGACGCCGACCTCGCTGTAGTGGTCTGCGTCGTTGCGGAACAACTGGTTTTTCGTGCCGTTGCGACCATCGACGGACGGCAGGTTGCGGCCCTCGCATTCGCCGCGATTGCACGAGGCGCTACCGTAGTAGCCGACGTAAAGATCGAGGTCGCCGTCCTCATCGTAGTCGAACGCCGACGCGACGTGGGCACCCCGTCCGGTGACCATCTTGCGCTCGCTGGCGACGTCGACGAACTTGCCGCCCTGGTTGTCGTACAGCAGGCTGGGGCTGCGTCCGCGCACCACGAGCAGGTCGAGATCGCCGTCGCCATCGTGATCGAAGAACATCGAGTGGTGGCTGTCGGAGAAGTCGGCGGCGATGCCCCACACCTCGGTGGCGTCCACGAACCGGCGCGAGTCACCGTCTTGGGTGTTGATGAACAGCCGGCCGAGGCCGGCACCGGCCATGAACAGGTCGGCATCGCCGTCGGCGTCGATGTCGCCGACGGCGATGCCGGCCCCCATCACCTTCTGGATGTCGAATCCCGCCGCACCGGCGGACGCCGCCTGGTCGGGCTGCTTGCCGGAGTGTGCGCCAACGTCCTTGCCCGCCTCGGGCACCTGCTTGCCGGAATGCGCGCCGACGTCCTTGCCCGCCTCGGGCACCTGCTTGCCGGAGTGTGCGCCGACGTCCTTGCCCGCCTCGGGCACCTGCTTGCCGGAGTGCGCGCCGACCGGCGGCAGCGCGCCGCCGGCGTGGGCCGCCGACTCCCCGGTCGCCGTGACTTCGACGGGGAGCCCCCACGCTGCACTGACGTCGGCAAACAGCGCTTTTCCGTACGGCGCCAGCGCGCGCTCCTTGGCTTTTTGGCGGGCCGGAGTCCAGTCGACGCGCTGCTCGTGATCGACCGGCATCACCATCGCGAAGCGATTGTCCTCGACACCTGCGAACGACTTCGCGTCGAGGACCTCGAGGTTCGAAGCCCGCGCGATGGTCTGCGCACGACGCATCCAGAAGGTCGCGACGATCGAGACCAACTCGGAGAGATACTCCCCGGCAAACGGATCCATCGCGAACGGCTGGGCTGTCCACACGTCCTGCAGGACCACCCAGTGGATCGCAGTGTCGCGCACCGCGTTCATCTGATGGTCGAGCATGAGCACGTCCTGCGGCTCGACCTCCGTGGTGATGATCGTCCCGGGCCGCGCCTCGAAGCGCAGCCGCACATCACCGTTGGGCATGATGACGTAGGGAAATAGCTGCACCGTGGCGTTCTCGACGTAGGTCGCGTCGATGTAGTCGCGACCTACCAGCGCCTTGTCGGCAAAGTTGCCATCGGCGAGGTAGTTGTCCGCGCGCATCGGCTCGTAGCCGCGGGCGATGAACCCCGCGAAATGCCCCAGCTTGGCCCGCAATGCCGCTGCGCCGTCATCGGTGACGCGTAGCTTGCTGATCTTGTTGAGTTCGGGGGCGAGTTCGATGCCGGCCTTGTTGAACTTGCGCAGCGCTTCGATCTTGGCGTCGATCAACATGCGCGTGAGCACCAACAGAACTGGCCGCACCGCGTCGATGTCGACGCCACCGGCGACCGGCGGCACGTCGATCACGTCGAAACGCTGCTTGAGGTTGGTGAACGCAACTTTGACGTGGTCGGTCTCGATCAGCGGACTGCGAGCCTGAGCAGCAACCTCGCCGGACTCGGTCAGCAGCGCCAGCGACAGCTTGGTCGCGACGATCGCGAGTTCATCTGCAGCTTCGGGAGCCAGGGGTTTGACCCGCGGTGCGGCTAGCAGCAACTCGTCGTGGACGATCGAGGAAAGCACCCGCCAGTGTTCGCTGGTGGTGCGATAGTCCTTGAACTGCTGCGCGCCGAGATCGACCGCGAGCTGGTCGAGCCCAGGTTGCTTGGCCACGGGCACTGCCGCGTCGACCTTGGAGACGGCACGAATATCCTCGACCGTGACCGTGGCACCGCCCGCGCGCGCGGACGCAGCCAGCCAGATGCCATGGGCCAAGGCCTTGCCCGCGACGATCTTGGTGAGCGTTGCGAAGTTGCTGTAGCTCTTCGACGCGATGAAGTTGTCGAGCTGACGAAAGCTCGTCCAGCAGGTGACGTCGCGCTCGACCTCGAGGGCGCGAACGCGATCGACGATGAGCGCCGCGGTCCGAGCCAGCTCGGCGCGCGCGGGCGATAGCCCCGCGACGGCGTCGGCGAGTTCGGGCACGGGGGTGCTCACCGCCAACGCGGGGTCCGGCGGCGCGGGCGTGGGCGTGGCACTGGGCTCGAAGTCGCGCTTGCCCTTTGGCGTGGCGCCCTTGTCAGCCGCCGGCTGGCCGCAACCGCAGGCGAGGGAAAACAGCAGGGCGATGGACGAAGCAACCCGGGCGGACATCTGGGTATGGAGCATACCCGAGCCCAGCCCCACGCTCCGTTGCAGTCGGCCATGACAGCCCGCGGCCGCGTGTCAGCAGTACGGGCGCTCGATCGTGGTCTCGGGCTCGCTGGTGGGCAGCACCTCGCGGAGGTACTGGTACTCGTCGTCGCAAAACACCGCCGGCCCTTCGCCCATCAGCTCGGCCCTCTCGTTCAGGGTCCGGGCCCCGCCGGCGTCCATGAGTCGGTTGGGTGCATCGCCGAGGTTGTGGAATCGGGTGCCCAGAGGGTCCGCCAGGCCCAGCGCATGGCCGTTCTCGTGGCTCACGGTGGTGCCGATCATCGAGCCTAGCACCCAGACTGCGCATGCGGCCTGGTAGAGGCGCTCGTCGGTGGGGCAGCCGCCGCCGGACGTCAGCTTTGGGACCTGGCCCATCGAAAGGTCCGCCGACGTGAAGGGCGAGCCCTGGTCGGGGCGAAACGGATCGAAGATATCGTCGAACGTGGGCTCGGAGACGTCCTGCTCCTTGCCGGTCGGGGGGTGGGTCGAGAACGCGAACAGCGACTCGATGAACACCCCGCCGAAGCCCGGAAAGCCATCGTCCTGCGTGAGTGCATTGACCCCGCCGATGTGGTCGAACAACCGGGCGTTGTTGGTGTCCTTGCCGTTGGTGTTGTCGTAACCGAGCAGTCCAAGGCCATTGGGGTCCGGTCCGCTGATGTCCAGCGTCGCGTACAAGGCGAAGTCGGTCGGCTGCTCCTCACGGAACTCGATGTTGATCGTCTCGTAGTCGCGCCGCAGCACCTCGAGAATGCGCTCGCGAATCATCGAGTCGAGCGCGCGCAGTCCGAAGATCCGCAGGCTCTCGACGTATGAGGGCTCGAACCGCACCCACACGACCTGGCGCACCGGCAGGATCGCGAACATCAGGGGCTTGGGCGTGCCCTCGACGGAGTCGGCCCCGTACGAGACGATTGCCACCATGGTGCCGTCGAAGATGCCAGAGTCGAGCCGTACATCGATGGCCGTGCCGAGCCCGTCCTCCTCGTTGATCACGTAGCGGATGCGGCGACCGTCGACGAACTCGGGGACGAGTTGGAGCGACACCGGCGCACCCTCGGGCGCACCATCGGGAGTGTAGGAGCCGTCGAGCTGCAGGACGGTCAGGCCGTCTTCGCCGCCCAGAAAGCCACCACCATCGATGTCGATGTACTGACCCAGACTCGCGCCGGTGCCGTTGCTGGTACCAGCGGTGAAAATCTCGGTCGGAATGAGGTCGTAGTTGATATCCGCCTGGTCAGGGCCGTCGACGATGACGCCTGAGGCGTGGAC
>CANLQR010000482.1 GCA_947492135.1 Deltaproteobacteria bacterium
TTCATGGAGGCTCCGCGCCGAAAGCCTATCAGGGAACAGCCGAGGGCACAGGCCTCGGCTGCGGCGCTCGCGGCGCCCGAGTGGCGGGCGCCGCGACGTCTCGCGAACCTACCTACGGCGCGGTTTTCCCCGTCTTGATCACCTCGGCATACAACGCATCCTTGCTGATGCCCTTGGCCACCAGCGCGTCAGCCTTCTTCATCTCCTCGTCGATCAGCGCCTTGAAGGCGTCGAACGGCTGAGCGCCGCTGAGGTAGCGGCCGTTGACGAAGAACGCCGGGGTGCCGCGGGCACCGAGCGTGGTTCCCTGCTTCTGGTTGTCGTCGACCTTCTTCCCGATCGCGGGGTCGGCCATGTCCTTCTTGAACTGCTCGACGTTCAGACCGAGCTCGGTGGCCCACTTGGCGAAGTTCTCGTCGGTGAGTTCCTTGGCGTTGGCGAACAGCAGATCGTGCATCTCGAAGAACTTGCCCTGCTTGCCGGCAGCCTCGGCGGCGAGCGCGGCGGGCTTGGCTCGGTTATGCATGGGCAGCGCGTTGTGCTTGAACGCGATCTTGACCTCGTCGCCGTAGGCCTTGTTGATCTCGGCCATCGTCGGCACCACGCGGCTGCAAAATGGGCACTGGAAATCGGACCACTCGACGATCGTGACCTTGGCGTTTGCCGCGCCCTTGAAGTAGGCGTCGCCGACCTCGACCTTGTAGGTCGCCTTGGGGTCGGGAGCGCCGGGCTTGGGGCCCTTCGGATCTTGACCTGGCTTCGCGCCGGGCGCAGGAGCCTGGCCGATCTTCTGCTCGAGGGTGTCCATCTTTGCGAGGATCGTGTCTTGCTTCTGTTCGATGCCTGCGAGGGTCTCTTGCAGCTTCGCGAACGAGCCCGATCCCTGGCAGGACACCAGTAGGGAGAGCGCAATGCCGATGCCGACCGCACCAGTGGTGATGTTTTTCTTCATGACGTCATGACTCCTGTTGCCTTGTTGTTGCTCGAACCAATAAAAACGCCCCCCGGGCGAACCCGGGAGGCGAAACCATCCCCACTCACTTGCGGCCCGCAGGGCCGTGAAGACAAATGGGGCGTATCGCGCGTGAGCGCGAAGCGAGGATCTAAGGTGCGGTCTTGCCGTTCTTGATCGTCTCTTCGTAGACCTTGGCCTTGGGCGTGCCCTTGGCGATCAGTGCGTCGGCCTTCTTCATCTCTTCGTCGATGATGACCTTGAACGCTTCCTTGGGCTGGGCGCCGCTCAAATAGCGGCCGTTGACGAAGAACGCCGGTGTGCCGCGGGCACCCAGGCTTCCGCCAAGCTTCTGCTGATCCGCGATCTTCTTCTTGATCTCCGGATCCTCGATGTCCTTCTTGAACTGATCGACGTTCAGACCGAGTTCCCCCGCCCACTTGGCGAAGTTCTCGTCGGTCAGGTCTTTCATGTTCTCGAAGATCTTGTCGTGCATTTCCCAGAACTTGCCCTGCTTTCCGGCAGCCTCTGACGCTTGCGCTGCCGGTTGTGCACGGTTGTGCATCGGCAGTGGGTTGTGGTGGAAGACGATGCGAACGTCACCCTTGTACTCGTCGTAGATTTCCTTGAGGGTCGGACCGACCCTCCCGCAAAAGGGTCATTGGAAATCCGAATACTCGACGATCGTGACCTTGGCGTCGTCGGGGCCCTTCGACCAACCGCTGACGGGGACCTTGTAGGTCGCCTTTGGATCGGGAGCACCGGGCTTGGGGCCCTTGCTCGGGTCTTGACCTGGCTTCGCGCCGGGCGCGGGGGCCTGGCCGATCTTCTGCTCGAGGGTGTCCATCTTGGCGAGGATCGTGTCCTGCTTCTGCTCGATACCCGCGAGGGTCTCTTGCAGCTTGGCGAACGATCCCGACCCCTGGCACCCCAGCAGCAAACCGGCTGCCCCGAGCCATTGTAGGCCCGGAATTCTGGGTTTCATGGTGGTGTGTTGCTCCTTTGACGAGGTGTACTGCACCCGAGGGCCGCCGACGGCGAGCATGACAACGGGTGAGGGCACCGCGCCCAATAACGTCGAAACGGGGCGGAGCATATCGATCGGACTTCCAGGGAGCAACCCCACGGGTCGGGCTGTCGACGCTGCGGACACGGCGCAGCGATGTGGTCGAACACACGGCCGGTCCGAGCGCATGCGCGCTAGGCTCCGCAGGCCCATGGGGGAACAGCGACTCGACAAGCGCGCCGCACGAGACCTCGTCGCCGACGAGGCGCTGCCCGTGGTCGCTCGGCTGGCCATCGAGATCCGATCCGACGGTCGGCGCACGATCGCCCGCGGGGCCATGCAGGACCTCGACAGTGGCCAGGAAGTGGCGATCGAGGTCTCGGCCGGCAGCGTGCTCGAGCTTGCGGGTCAGCTCACCACTGCGCTCGCGCGGACCCTGTTCTCGCTCCCCAAGGCGCTGATGACCCGGCGGCGCACCCGCCGACCAGCAGACAGGTGAGGCGAACTCGGGTGGCCGGCTAGAACATGACGTAGAGCGACGCGTCGAGCTCGCCGCCGTCGGCCTCGCGGGGCACCAGCAGTGTCGGGGCGACGGCGGTGAGCACGGCGAGGTGCTCCCACTTGCCCTGGCTGACGAAGCTCCGTGCGCACTGCCGCACGAGCTCACCTGGGCCGGGGTCGAGCCGGAGGAACGGACTCTCACCCCGCTCTCGGCGACGCCAGTGCGAGATCGTGCTCCGATCTCGCCAGGTCATCGCCAACTGCGTGGCGGTGTAGCCCTGGCGCCCGAACAACTTGTCCACGCTCGCGAGCGGCACCAACGCGGAACGGAAGGCGCCCGCCATGTACAGCGAGATCGGACCCTGTCGCAGCAGCTCAGTCCAGCGCGAATTCTTCCCGCCAGTCATTGTCTTCCTTCCACTCGGGTTGTTGGGACTTGTGCAGCACAAAGTCCTCGAGGACCAGCACGTCCATCTCGGTCCGCATGAAGCAGCGGTACGCATCGCTGGGCGTGCAGACGATGGGCTCGCCGCGCACGTTGAACGAGGTGTTGACGACCACGGGGTGCCCCGTGCGCTTGCCGAACTCCTCGATGATCTGGTGGAATTTTTCATGCGATGACTTGGTCACCGTCTGAATGCGCGCCGAGTAGTCCACGTGAGTGATCGCGGGCAGATCGCTGCGCACCTCGTTGATCCACGTGAGCAGGTCGTCCTCATTCCGGTTCTCGGGCGGCGTCACTTCGATGCGTCGGTCCGCGTTGACGGGCGCAACGAGCAGCATGTACGGGCTTGGACGATCGAGCTCGAAGTAGTCGCTGGCGCGCTCCTCGAGCACTGCAGGCGCGAAGGGGCGGAACGACTCGCGGTACTTGATCTTGAGGTTGAGCGACTTCTGCATGTCTTGACTGCGCGCATCGCCGAGGATCGAGCGGGCACCCAATGAGCGCGGGCCGAACTCCATGCGGCCCGCGAAGTGCCCCACGACTTTCCCCTCGTCCAGATACTCGGCAATCTTGGCGCCGCGCTCCGGCCCCGAATACACCTCGTACGGATACTTCGAGTCGTCGAGGAAGCTTCGGATCTCGTCGTCGCAAAACGAAGGTCCAAAGTACGACCCGTCTTGCGCGGACGGATTGTTCTTGGCGCTGCGCGTACCGCCGCGTGACAGGTAGTGGAACGCTAGCGCGCATCCAAGCGCGCCACCGGCGTCACCCGCCGCGGGCTGGATCCACAGGTCCTCGAAGATGTTCTCGCGCAGCAGCTTGCCGTTGGCGACGCAGTTGAGCGCGACCCCGCCCGCAAGGCACAAGTACTTCTCGCCGGTCTCCTTGCGGACGTGGCGGGCCATGTTGAGCACCGCCATCTCTGTCACCTGTTGAATCGACGCAGCGATGTCCATCTCGCGGTGCGTGATGCGCGACTCGGCGGGGCGCCTGGGCCCACCGAACAGCTCCGCGAATCGGTCGTCGCGGATCATCTGGTTCGAGTCGAGGTAGCCGAAGTACTCGAGGTTCAGCGTGATCGAGCCGTCTTCGTGCAGCGACACCATGTTGTCGAGAATGACGTCGACGTAGGTGGGGCGGCCGTAGGGTGCCAACCCCATGAGCTTGTACTCGCCCGAGTTGACCTTGAACCCGGTGAAGTACGTGAACGCGGAGTACAGCATCCCGAGCGAGTCGGGGTAGCGCATGTCCGAGACGATTTCGAGCTTGGATCCGTTGCCGACGCTATACGACGCTGTTGCCCACTCCCCGACGCCGTCGATGGTGAGCACGGCGGCTCGCTCGAACGGTGACGGATAGAACGCGCTGGCGGCATGCGAGAGGTGATGCTCGCAGCAGTGGACTTCGCGAGCCCACTGCATCTTCTCTTTGAACGCGTCGAGGATCGTGAATTTCTCCTGGACGAACTTGGGAACCTGGTTCGTCCAGATGTCCTGGCCGCGAGGGGCGGTGCCGAGGAACGTGTCGACCATGCGATCGAACGAGAGCACGATGTTGTCGTAGTAGACGACGTCGTCGAGGTCATCGACGTGGATGCCGGCTTCTTCCAGGCAATAGTTGATCGCGTTGATGGGAAACCGCGGGTCGGCCTTCTTGCGTGTGAAGCGTTCTTCTTGGCCCGCGGCGACGATGCGCCCATTGCTGATCAACGCCGCCGCCGAGTCGTGGTAAAAGCACGAAATTCCTAGAATGTTGGACACCCGATCGTCCTTCCTTTCGTTGTCGGAGGATCAAACGACGCGGCGCGCCGCGCCCAGCAGTCCAGTCTTGTCGAGCTCGGCCTTGATCGCTTCGGCGACAACGGCGTGACCGAACGCCGAGTAGTGCGTGTCCAGCACCGAGACGAAGCAGCGGACCTTGTCGGCAAAGCTGACGCGCTTGAAGTGGGGGAGGATGTCCAGTACGTGGATCCCCGCGGCCGGGTTGTGCAGCTCGGCGTAGCGGTCGCGATACGTCGCCAGGCTCGGATTGAGGATGGACGACCATGCTGGCAGCGGACAGATCACCATCGCCTTCTGCTTGCAGCCGCTGCGCAGACGCAGCAGGATCCGGCGCGCGAGATCCCACTCTGGCGCATCGCTGGCGCGGTACTCGGGGTAGGGCTGGATCGGGAGCGCCTTGATCGCGAGATACTTCAGGCGGCGCTCCAGAACGCTGCGCTTGGCGAATCGGATCAGCCCTCGGCTCTGATTGGCTTCCATGTTGCGGCCAACCGAGCGCTTGCTCTGCGCGTCACCAAGCTCCGCCATCTGCGCGTCCGTCAGAGCCCACGGCACCGGCACGTTCTTGAGCTTGAGCTGGTCGGCCTCGACCTCGAAATACGGCTTGGCGCTGGCCTTTCGCTGTCCGTCCTGCTGCTGGAACGTGTGGTGAGTCAGCTGGCAACGCCCTACGTTGTTGAGGTAGGGGTTGATCATCAAGATGTCGGACTCCCAGTCCTTGGCGATCTCTTCGTAGACCAGACACTCTTGATCGATGCCCGCGGAGCACAGCCCGAAGTTTAGGATCTCGACGTCGTCGTAGCTGCGCTCGAGCAGCGAGCTGTATCGCTCTTCGACCTCGACGCTGTGCCCGAACGTGAACGAGTCGCCCAGGAGCGTGATCCGAGTGCGTCCCGGTGGCTTGCGCCGCGGGAAGTTTCGGTCATCGCGAAGGCCGTCTGCGTTGATCCGGACGTACCATGGCTTGGAGCCCACCGCGGGGTGCCGCATCTTCACGTTGGGCACGTGCCACAACCCCACGATTTCGTGGTGTCTGACGTAGCGGCGAAGTGACCCCGCTAGTGTCGACGACGGCAAGTTGCGGCGGACACTAACATGTGGCGCTGAGGCATTCCAGTGCCGCCTCCGCGGGGCGAATGGCTTTGGATCCGAGCCGCGGACGAGGCCTCTTGGGTCCGCGATCACCCGCTGGGGCGGAGGATCCACCAGTGGGTGTGGACCTTGCCGTCGAACTCGAACACCAGGGCGTCGGCCTCGCGCTTGCCCTTGATCCCTACGCGGCCGTCGAGCTTGCCGCCCGACGACCCGGTCGTCGCGGCCAGCGGCACCAGCTCGAGAGACGCAGCGTTGCGGATCGCGAATCGCCCACGAATCGGCGCAGAGCGGAAGGTTGCGCGCCCCTCAGAGACCGGCACCGACGGCCCGACCGCGGTGACGAGGATCCGCTTCGACGTGGCGAGAGGCACATCGTCGAGCGCGGTCAACGCGAAGGTCGCCCCAGGGTTGTCGAGGGCG
>CANLQR010000483.1 GCA_947492135.1 Deltaproteobacteria bacterium
CCGACGAACACGACCATCACCGTCCACATCGATCGCCGCGTCGAGCTGGTCTCGATCGTCTGCGCACTCGCGGGATTCAAGGAATACACGATGGGTGCGGTCAACCCGTACCGGACTGCGGTCATCCAGGCGTTCCGGCCGTTGCTCGGTCATCCCGCGGTCGCGATGGCCCGCGAACTCCGTGAGCAGCACGGCATCGGCCACGACGCGCCGATGATCCTCGCGGTTCATCTCGACGAGCAGCTCGAGCTGACCAACGCCGAAGAGTTGCCGCTGCTCGATGCGCGGTGGACGGGCGTCGACGCGGCCGCCTACGCGGCACAGCTTCGCGACTTTGCCACGGTGTCGAAGCTCGATGCGTTCATGGCCACCCACCGGGCTCACTACGCGGCGATCGAGGACACACTCGGCGCCGCGGTCGCGGCCGAGCACCCGGTCGAGTGGTTCGACGCGATGTTCGGCAAGCCCAAGAACGCGACCTACACGGTGGTGCCCTCGCCGATGACCGGGACGTACAACTTCGGCGTCCGCGCCACACGCCCCGACGGCACCCTCGAGCTGTACCAGCTGCTCGCGGTCGACACTCCGACCGGCCTGCCAGTGGTCAACGATGAGCTCGTCTACCTGCTGGTCCACGAGTTGGCGCACTCGTACATCAACCCTGTGCTCGCGCAGCATGCGGCGATCCTTGGCACCCCGGCGGCAAAGCTGTTCGAACGTGTGCAGGGGCAGATGAAGGCGCAGGCGTACTCGACCTGGCAGATCATGCTCGACGAGTCGGTGGTGCGGGCGACCACCGTCGTCTACCTGCGCGACCGCAAGGGCGACGCCGCGGCCGAAGCGACCCTCGCCGCCGAGCGCGAGCGCGGGTTTGTGTGGACGATGGAACTCGCCGCGCTCATGCAGCAGTACCAGCAGGACCACCAGGACTACGTGCCGGGCCTCGCTCGCCTGCTGACCACGCTGGCGCTCAAATGACCACAGCCAGGCGCGTCAGGCCCACGCTGAATTCGTCGTTCTCGCCCAGCTCGACCGGACGATCGATCGGGTGATCGTTGACCCGCACGGTCTGATCATCCCCCAGCGGTCGCAGGTGGGGCCGGTTGGGGACGCCGCTCCACTCGAGGACCGCGTGGATTCCCGGCACGCGATCGTCTCGCAGCTTGATCTCGCAGCGTGCCCCCGAGCCGATGCGATACGAGCCTGGCAGGAACAACCGATCGTCCATGGTCTCGTCGGGATGGAGCACCCGCAGGGTCGCGGCGACCGGGATGCCCATGTCGCGGTGCAGCACCAAGCCCAGGATGTTGGCGAGCGCGCCTGCGTCCGGCGGGCGCATCGTCGGGTCCTTCTCCAGCGCCCGCGCGATGCCCCGCACCAGCGAGGCGGGCAGATCCTCGCAGCCGGGCTGCTGATCCAAAGGGATTGCGGCCACGGTCGAGTGGGCGCGCAACCACTGGATCGGATCGTTGCGGAGGTCGTGCTTGACCTGCGCCAGCGATCGATCGGCGAAAAATGGCGCGCGCGCCGACAACAACTCGTAGAGGATCATCGCCAGGCTGTACACGTCGGAGGCCGGCGTGAGCACCCGGGTCTTGAGTTGCTCGGGTTGGCTGTAGTGGGGCGTGCCGACCACCAAGTGGGCGTCGGTGGCGTTGACGCCGACGACCGGCGTGCCGTCGAACGATCGCGCCAGGCCGAAGTCGAGCATCTTGATCTGACCGTCGGACTCGACGAACACGTTCTCGGGCTTCACGTCGCGATGCACGATGCCCATCGCGTGGGCCTCGGCGAGACCCAGACACGCCTGGTGGACGATCGTGACCGCTTGCGCCGGATGCAGTGGCGCGTCGAAGTCGTGCCACACATCGAGGCTGCTGCCCTGCAGCAGATCCATCAGCAGATAGATGTGTCCGTCGGGCCGCAATCCGCAGTCGAACGTCCGCACGACGTGAGGGTTGGTCAGTGTGCGCAAGATCGTGATCTCGCGCAGCGCTCGTTGGGCTTGGTCCCCCGCGGTGACCGGTTCACGGGTCAGCTTCAGCGCGAGTCGACCCGCGTGTCCGGGCACCTCGACCTCGTAGACCCGCGCAAAGGAGCCGACGCCGATGACGCGTACGATGCGGATGGTGCCCGCATAGACATCTCCGGGCTCGAGGTCGAGCGGCATTTAGGTGCTTGCTCACGGTACCACGAGCGCGGGCAGGCCGTCGGACGCCAGGAGAAAGCTAGGGGGGCGGGCAGGCTTGGTCGCGATCAAGCCGGCCCAAGCGCTGCGGGGCCGTGGTACGAGGGGCCGTGGAGCCGACATCCCTGGGGCAGGTTTCGGCGCTCGAGCGCACGCGTCGCTTCGGCGGGATCCGACTCCTGGCCACCGATGTCGACGGTACGTTGACCAAGGACGCCGCGCTCGACCCCGACGTCGTGGCCGAGATCGGGCGACTCCATCGGTTGGGCATCGAGGTGGTTCCCGTCAGTGGTCGCCCGGCCGGAGAGATCCTGGGCCTGGTCCGCTACCTGCCCGGTGTTCGGCGCGGGATCGCCGAAAATGGTCAGGTCGAGGTCATCCCCGATCGTCCGGTGCGGTGGCTGGGTCCGCCCACCGATCGCGCGAAGATCCGCGCGGTCGCTCTCGAGATCGGCGTCGCAGCAGGCCTGACGTTGCGCGTGACCGCCGACGATCCGTTTCGCGTGGGCGACGTCGCCTTCGAGCGTGATGGCGCGAGCGACGAGACGCTTTCGGCGCTGGTGCCGGACGTCCACGCGCGTGGACTGTTCATCACGTGGTCGAACGTCCACGTGCACTTCACGCCTGCGCCGCCCGACAAAGGCGCCGCGTTGCTCGTCGCTGCGGGGGTCGATGGCTCGGCGATCGCGACGATCGGCGACGCGCCCAACGATGCGGGACTCTTCGTCGCCGGGCGATTCGGTGTGACGGTCGGAACCGCCGACGTCCTGCGGCAGCGCGCCGTGATGCCGGCGATGCCCGAGTTCGTCACCGCCGCCGCCGAATCCGAAGGATTCCTCGAGTTGGCCGCGATCCTCGTGGCCACGCGCCGCTGACCGAGGGGACGCGCGCTCTAAGCGCTAGAACCGGTTCCAGAGGAACTGGTTGGTGACCTCGTGGTGGAACTGCACCTCGGCGCCCTTGATCAGCGATCCCAGGGCCTTGGGGCAGCGTTCGGCCGAGGCCAGCTTGACCTCGGAGAACCGGCTCTGCACCGATTCGCCGAGCAGGTCGGCGATCAACCGGCTGCCCTTGAACTGCCGCAAGGCGTCATGGATGTTGTCCGGCAAGAAACGGGTGCGCACGCGCTTGTTCGGATCGGGATCGGACTGCGGGCCTTCGAGTCCGGTGCGCAACAGGGCATAGACGGCCATGTATGGGTTGGCGTCTGGGGCGACCGAGCGCACCTCGATTCGTGCCGAGCCGGCGTTGCCGATTGGAATGCGCACCATCGAGCCGCGATCGCTCGCCGAGGCCTTGATCTGGTTCGGCGCCTCGAAGTGCGGGTCCAGCCGGCGATAGGCGTTGACGCTGGCGTTGAGCACCAGACACAGATCGCTGCCGCTGTTGAGCAGGCGATCCACGAAGTCCCAGCCCTGGGCCGAGAGCCCGCTCTCGCCGTCCTTGTCCCAGAACAGGTTCTTGCCGGCCTTCTGTAGCGAGATGTTCGTGTGCATCCCGCTGCCGTTGACGCCAGTGACGGGCTTGGGCAAAAAGCTCGCGGTCATGCCCATGTTCTGCGCGACCTGCCGGCACAACAGCTTGTACAACAGCACCTGATCGGCGGCGATGCAGGCCTCGGCATAGCTGTAGTTCATCTCGAACTGCGACGGCGCGACCTCGGGGTGGTCCTTCTCGTTGGCGAAGCCCATCGCGCGCTGGGCCTCGGCTGCCGCATCGATGAAGCGGCGCAAGTCGTCGCCGGGTAGCGAGTGGTAGTAGCCACCGGTCGAGATGAACTCGAACTGGTTGGTCTCGGGGAAGCGCTGTTCGGCGTCGCGGCCGCGGAACAAGAAACCTTCGATCTCCATCGCGACGTTCGCGATCATCTGCTGTTTGGCGAACAGCTCGGAGGTGAACTGCTTGAGCCGTGAGCGGAGGTCGGCGATGTACGGCGTACCGTCTTGGGCCAGCGCATCGGCGAAGACCAGGACCTTGCCGGGTCCAAACACGTCGGCGGGCATCCACCAGAACGCGGGCCAGTCGATCGACAGCCGCAGGTCAGACTCGTGCTGGGCCGAGAAGCCGCGGATCGACGAGCCGTCGAAGGTGAGGTTGTCGGCCGAGCGCAGCAGGAACTTTTTGTCGTAGTCGAGCATGTGCAGCCGGCCTTCGAGGTCGGCAAAACACACCGTGACCGCCTTGATGCGCTTCTCGTCCGTCAGGTACTTGGTGCGCTGCTCCCGGACGAGGTCGACCGGGACGCGCTCGAGCCGCTGGCGCTTGGCCTCGAGGTTCATCTCCTCGAGCTGCTCGTAGCGGATCTCGAGGAAGTCACGGAGGCTGGAACGATCGGGGGTGCCTTCAGACGGAGCCATGAAGACTATATGGTCGATTAGATATGCTTAGCGCAAGTGAATTAAGTATAATTTGGCGAACGTGAAGCCCACGCAGACTCACGCCCCCCGTGCCCAGTACAGGATGGCGCCGGTGACCACGAGGTACAGCACACAGTTGGCCAGGAACAGGGGGTCGCGCAGCATCTCTTCGGTGGGGCTCTCGGCCTCGTGGCGCGTGGTCGCGAGGTGAGTGAACCGTGCGATCCCGAGGATCGGAAACGGCACGGTCCAGAGCAGTGCGTCGGTGCCAAACGTGGCGATGGTGTGTTCGCTGCGGGTGTAGACGTCCTAGACCCCGACGACCAGCGCCGCGAGCACGTACATCAGCGCGCGAAGGCCCCGCAGGCTGTAGTTCGCGAGTGCGGCGCGTTGCTGGTCGGCTTGGTCGCTGCCGGCGAGCTCGTGGGCGCGCTTGCCGAAGCCCAGAAACATCGCGAGCAGGAACGTGCACACCAGCAACCAGCCCGACGCTTCCACCTGGGTTGCGTAGGCGCCGGCAAGCACTCGGAGGATGAAGAACATCGCGATCGACAGCACGTCGAGGTAGGCGACTTTTTTCAGACGGAAGCTGTAGGCGATGTTGAGCACGAAGTACGTGCTGAGCACCGCGGCATACTCCGGCGAGAGCAGGAACGCCGCGGTCGCGCACAGCGGCACGGCAATCACCAGAAAGGTCTTCGCCACCTTGACCGGTAGCGTGCCCGAGGCGATCGGACGGGTACGCTTTTGCGGATGCAGCCGGTCCTGTGGGGCATCGACGAGGTCGTTGAGCACGTAGACGCAGCCCGAGATCAAGCAGAACAAGGCGACGCCGATGGCCGTACGGGTCACCGCGAGGCCATCGAACAGGCGCAACGCGAAAAACAACGGCACCGCGACAAACAGATTCTTGACCCACTGGCGCGGCCGCAGGGTCTTGATCAGCGCAACAATCACGGTAGCTGCGTAGACTATGGCACAAAGTCGCGCCGCGGCGCACGCCCCTGGGCCCGACCTCCTCCGAGACCTGGGCGTGGCGGGAGCAATCGGCCCACTCGGCCGTTTTTTGGCGTATCCCTAAACCAGGCAAGATGAGCACGCTTTGGGTCTACGCGGCGCGAGCCGAGGGCGGCGTCTTTGGCGTCGCCGAGACGCCGTCGCGGCTCGAGCTCGGCGTGGGCAAGGCGCTGGCCGCCTACACCCTCACCGAGGCGCTGTTGCGTCGCAAGGTGGCGCAGGTGGTCGCCATTGGCGTTTGCGGTGCTCATCGCGGCACGGGCCTCGAGATCGGCAGTCTCTGCGTCGTCGCGCGCGAGTCGTTTGTCGATGAGGGCGTGCTTCATCCTGGTGGCTTCCTCGGCCTCGCTGCGCTGGGTCTGGGCGATACAACCCCATTGGTGGCCGACGCCGCGCGCGTACGCTCCGCTGCCGACGCTCTCGACGCCCCGATTGTCGAAGGCGGCACCGTCTCGACGTGCTCGGGCACCGACGCACTGGCCCACGAACGCGCGTCGCGATGTCCTGCCGCGATCGAGACGATGGAGGGTGCAGCCATCGCGCTGGTCTGCGCCAAGCTCGGAGTGCCTTGGGTCGGCCTGCGAGCGGTCAGCAATTTCACGGGTGATCGCGATCGCGCCCAGTGGGACCTGTCC
>CANLQR010000484.1 GCA_947492135.1 Deltaproteobacteria bacterium
ATGCGTGGGCGGCGGGGGGCGGCCGGCACCCGCCCTCATTGGCACGACTGACCGTTCCAGAAACAGAAGTTTTGGAAGCACTCCTGCGCGTCCATGAACTGCTGGCAGTCGACATCCTGCTGGGCCACACACGCCCGGCCGTCCCACATACACCCGGCCTGAAAACACGCGAACTGGTCTCCGATCATCCCACATTCTTCGTCGTCCGGCGGCGGAACACACACGCCGTTGGGATCCATGAAGCCGCCATCCCAGACACAGCCGTTCTGAAAACACTCTTGGACGTTGTCCCATTGCTCGCAGTTGAGCGGCTCTCCGGTCGTGCCGTCGGTCGTGGTCCCGGGGTCGGTGCCGCCCGACGTGCCCACGTCGGTGGTCGCGCCTGACGTCGCGGTGTCGGTGCCGGCCGTGTCGGTGCCGCCCGAGTCGGCGGAGGTCGCCGAGTTGTCGGTCGTCGCGGTGTCGTCGGTGGTCGCCGAGGCGCTGGTCGTGGTGGCCGAGGTGCTGGCGCTCGTCGTCATCGAGGTGGCGGTGGTGCTACTGAGGCTCATCGAGCCACCACTGCTGCCCGAACTGTCCGAGCTGGCTTCGGTGGCGCTGCTGGCTTCATCGGGGGTGCCGCAGGCCGCGAGCGTGGCGAAGGTAGCGAGGGTGAGCCAGGTGTGGGCGGGTGGGCAGCTAAGTTTCATGACGGACTCCAAGGAAAGTGGTCGGCGCCGGGTATTGGGGTCTCATACAACAATCCGTGATCGGGGATCGCAAAGATTCTCGCCGGCGTGGCTCGTCGCGCGGGGTTCGAGCCCATGCCTCACGGCGGGCAAGCGAAGTTGCACTGCCCGTCGAGACATCCGAACAAGTCACCCGCGAGCTCGCTGGGCTGGCACATGCAGGGGCCGGGAAAGCCGGGATACTGCAGGCAGCCCAGGGTGCAGCCGCACTCGAAGTCGTCTGCACATGCGCCGAACTGGGGGCAGCAGTGTTCTTTTGCGCACATGATGCACGGCGAGTCGAAGGGTGCGGGCATGCACAGCGGTGGGCCAATGGGGCCGTCGTCACTCGACGACTCCGAGGGGCCGACACTCGTGCTGCTGCTCTGTGCGGGCTCGGTGTCGCTGTCGTCTGTCGAGCTGCTGCTACCCGCGCCACTCGACGAGCCGACGCTCTGGGCATCCGCGGTGGACGAGGATGAGCCCGTGGTCGAGCCCGTTGTTGTCGCCGAATTTTCTCCGCCTGCGGTCGACCCGATCGAGGTCGTCATCTGACAGGACAACAGCCATGGCATCACCACGCTCCAGCGGGACCGCGTGAAAGTGATCGCGACGGCCATCGTTGCGGCTCTACTCGGGCGTGTCGTCGGAGGCACACGTCCGGGCTGCGCGCGCGGCCAAGGGTGATCCGGGATATGCACGCGCGAACGAAAGCGCTGCCGCCCGGGCTTGTGCGGCTCGGCCATCGAGACACAGCGCCGAGAGCCGGACAAACGCGATCTCTTCGGCCAGCACACCCGCGCCAAAGCGTCGCGAATGCTCGTCGGTGGCTGCCAGAGCGGCGCCCGAGTCGCCATCGCGCAGGGCAGCGCGGGCGCGTCCGAGAAGCTTGGCTTCGGCCACGAGTCGCTTGGCGGCGTCGAGTTCCGGATCGACCACGGGTTCGGTCTTGGGTGGTTTCGGTTTCGACGAGGTCTTGGCGGGCAGCTCGGTCGGCGCACGCCCGAGCACGGCAGCAGCGGCGGGTTGATCGATCAGCACCTGTGACGCCGGCGCTGGCATCGGCTCGGGAGCAACCCGCGTCGCGCCACCAGAGTCAGTCCTCGCAGGAGCCGGTCGCTCGGGATCGATCACGCCGGCTTGGGCCTCGTCGACCTCGATCGCCTCGTACGAGGCCGCAGCGCCGCTGGCCGAGGGCACGCGCTCGTTGATCAGATGCGGACCGACCGTGATGACCGCCACTGCAGCGGCGAGCACGGCAACAACTGCCGCGGCGACCCCGATGACATTTCGCCCGCGCGCGGGGGTCGGTACCACGGCGAGGATGCCGTCCGCGGCGTCGTCGCCAGACGTCTCGTCGCCCGCGCGCACCTCGATCGCGGCCCAGTTCCGCGCCACACGCCGGGGCTCGAGCGCCAGCATCTCGCGATACGCGGCGAGGGCGTCGCGGCCTTGGGTTGTCATGCGGTCCATGGCGCCCTCTTTGGTGCGGACTGGGCGGCGATCGTGCGCTCAAAGCCGATTCGGGCGGCGCGTAGCCGGGCGTAGACGGTGTTGACGTTGAGGCCCTCGACCTGGGCGATCTCTGGTGCGGTCATCCCCTCGACCTCCGCGAGCAGGAACACCCGTCGCTTGCCGGCGTCGAGTGTCGCGAGGTACTGCTCGACAAGCCGCGCCGACTCCATGCGACGACCTTCGTCGCGGCCTTGTATGGAGCTGCTGTGATCCGCGACCAGCAACAGCGGTCGGTTGCCCTTGCGAGTACCGCGGCGGTAGTCGCTGGCAACGCGGCGTGCGATGCCGTAGAGCCAGTTGCGCAGCGATCGGCTGGCGTCGAAATCCGCCAGCCGCCGGTGCACGACCAAGAACACCTCTTGCAGCGCGTCGTCCACGAGTGCCGCGTCGAGACCGAGGTGGCGCAGGACCCGGGCGACGTAGTCGTGCTGCTCGCGATAGAGGGCCGCGAGGTCGGACAGGCGCTCTTCGCGGCCCGGCGTGTGCTCGTCGTCCACGGGACCATATTGGCACGGCGAGGGGCAAATCCGTGACGAGCGCGAATTCGCTGGGTCACGGGATCACAGATTCCTGGGTCATGGCAGGCGCAGCTCGAGGCCGAGCGTCGCTGTGATCGCGGCGGCACGGGCCCGGAAGACCTGCCGATCGTCGACGGCGAAGCCAGGCCTCGTCACCGGGACTGCCCCCCGCACGTCGAGGCGAAAGCCGGCGCGGGGGCTGGGGAGCACGATCACACCCGCGCTGAGTTCCACCGCGATCCAAGGCAGGCGACCTACACGTGGGCGGGCCACCGCATTCGCGCTGCCGGTCATCGCACCGAGCTCGAGGCCACCGCACAAGGGGAACTCGAGCCGGCGCGAGCGCGTGCGTCCGAGCCGCGAGCTCGGGACACCACAGCCACGGACGTCCACGTGCCAGAGCCGAACCGACCCGACCGCGGGCATGGTGCCCCGGGTCTCCCGCGGCAGCCAGAAGCTCCCGCCGAGCTCGATCCTGGCGTGGCGAACGAGCACTGCACCATCGACGCCGAGGTTGCCAGCGACGCGGGGCAGGGGGCCGAAGCCAATACCGCCGTGAACGCCAATCGCACCTGCGACGCGCCGCGTGCTGTGCACCTCGGTCGGTGGACGCGGCAACTCGTCCGGCGCGGCAGCAGAGCGGACGGTCGGATCTGGTGTTGATGTTGGCGTTGGCGTTGGCGTTGGCTCGCCCGACAGCGTCGGATCGATGGCCACCGCGATCAACACGCTGGCGATCTCCGTCAAGTCCTGACAGTTCGTGCCAGGGAGTTCGCGATCCCGCGCGCCTCCGGACGATGTGATGCCCAGCGACAGGCGCCAGTGATCCTGACTGCCCGTGATGCTCGCGTCGATCTCGATGGCGGTGCGTCCTGGCAGCGTCAGTGGTGCGCCGAGCAGAATCTCCACCCTTGCCCGGAGATCGGCCTCGTCGGGACACTCGCGTGGGACCGACCAGCGCAGCGCGACGCCCTGAAGTCCGTCGGTCGCGGGCTCGGCCGAGTGCAGCGAGGCTAGCAGTGCGAGTGCAAGCATCCGGTGGACTTCATCCTCCCACGTTCTTGCCGCGCACTGGGTCGTCGGAGCTGCTGCCGCCCCCGGAGCCCACGATGATCAACGCGGTCGCACGCAGACGGCCGCCGCGCTCTCGACCTTGGCCCAGACCGTCAGCTGGCCCGTGCTCGGGTGCAGCACGTACGCCGAGTCTTGGTCGTTCTCGGGAACCGTGCGCGACCAATGCGGCTCCGGCCTGAGCAGCGCCGCGGTATCGAGAGCCTGGAGCTCGCGTCGGTAGGGCAGGCGAAATCCCGCGACCCCGTTGATCTTGACCGAATCACACGCGGCGCGGGCTTGCTGCCACGTTGCCGCCGAGGACTTCGTGGTCGTCACATACAGCGTGTCGGTCACCCGCAGGCGTCGAGTGTCGACGGCCGTGCCCAGCGCGGGATCGATCGGGGCGACGTCGTCGCCGACCGTCGGCGCGGGCTCGGGATCCGCCGACGGCGTCGGGGCGTCGGCGGGAGTCGGCGGATCGGCAAGCGTCGGCACGTCGGCGGGCGTCGGCGGATCGGTGGGCGTCGGCGCCTCGGTTGGTGTTGGCGCGTCGGCGGGAGTCGGCCCGTCGCTTGGCGTGGGCGCGCCCGCGGGAGTCGGCGTGATCGCGGGGATCGGCGCTGCGGTTGGCGACGGCGGGAGCGTGGGACTCGGTTCATCGGTCGGCGTCGGTGTAGCTGCGGGAGCCCGGGCGTCGGAAGGCGTCACCGCGTCGCCAGCGATCGCCACCGTCGAAGGCGCGGGAGTCGGCGTGGTGTCGGCTCGCGGTTCGCCTTGTACGGCTGCAACGATTCGTGCGGTGGTGCCTGTCATCCACAGCCCGACGCTTGCCGCCGCGAGCAGCCCGACACCGCCGACGATTGCGATCGGCCACGGTGACCGCCGCGATCTCGCGGCCGGTGCATCCTCACCGAGTTGGTGGAGCACCGGTGCGACGTCCGGCGCGGCCGACGTTGGCACCGACGGCCTAGCACCCACCAGCGAGCGGCTGGGTGCGCCGGCCACGGCAGTGTCTCCGGTGATCTGCGGCGCACCGGCGACCGGCTGCACTCGGACCTTCGGGGCCCGCGCGCGTCGAGGCTTTCGCGGTGTGGCTTCCTCGGCAGCGGTCGTCGCGGTCGGTAGCGCACCGGACACGGTGCGGTACTTCGCAGTCACGCCGATGTCCGCGGGCCTGGCCGATCCGATCACGGCCTGCGGTCCGGTACGGCGAACGGTGTCGACACCCGGCGGTGGAATCGTGTCGGCACGACTGACCACTTCGAGCGCGCGATACGATCGTGTCGCGATGCGCTCGGTGTTCGGCCCGAGCTGCTCGCGCCACTGCCTGCGCTCATCCAGCCCCGCGCCACCGCGCCGACGAGGGCGCTCGAGGGCCTCCGAGAACCGACGGATCTGCCCAACCATCGCGAGCGGCAGCGCGAGGTCGAGTACGGCGACAAACAGATGCTGATTGGGTCCGCCATGCGTGGCCAGAGCCTGACGCAGCGGCTTGAGCACTTGCTCTTTGAGAGTCCCTTGGACGCACACGACGTAAATCGTCGGCTTGTCGCCATCACTCCCGCGGCCGAGCAACGCGGTGCGGGCTTCCGCACCGCAGACGACCTCCACCGCAAAGCCCAGGCCGCGAAGGTTGCGGGCGACCTCTTCGACCAGCTCTACGACGCTGTGCGCACAGCACAGCACGACGAGATGGTCGCGCGTCACGCCCGGCGCGACGGTCTGCAGCTCCTGGTCGAGCCCCAACTCGGTTACCTGCACCATGGCTTCGTCGAGTAGACCCAACGGTACCACCATGGGCCGCGGCCAGAGTGATCTGCGGCGCCAACGGTCGGTAGCCGGCAAAAGACCACCCCTTGTGCGTCGAGCCGGGCGCTGCCGCCCGCGAACCGCAGTTATCGGCGCTCGAACACCACGATGAGATTGTTCGCCGGCATCGGCACGCGCGTGCGTTCGGCCAACCCTGCACTCGTGGCGGCCCGCGTGACGTCAGCGAGATCACGCACGCCCCAGCTCGGATCACGCTGCCGCAGGTCGAGGTCGAACGCGGCGTTGCTGGTGGCGGTGTGCTCACGCTCGATCGCGAAAGGTCCGTACAAAACCAGCAGGTCCCCGGTGTCGAGCACGCGCTGGGCACCATCCATCAGCGCCAAGGTGCAGGACCACGGCGCGATGTGGATCATGTTGGCGCAGAAGATGCCGGTAGGCGGACTCGACGGCCACGGCTGGGCGCACACGTCGAGCACCACCGGCGCGGCGAGGTTGTCGAGCTTCGACTCCTTGCGCCAAGCTTCGATGCTGGCGATGGCGCCCGGATCTGGATCGCTGGGCTGCCAGGTGAGGTGCGTGAGGTGCCGGGCGAAGTGCACGGCGTGCTCCCCGGTCCCCGAGGC
>CANLQR010000485.1 GCA_947492135.1 Deltaproteobacteria bacterium
AGCAGTTGCGCATGATGTCGCTGGTCCTCGACATGCCGGTGATCTGCTATGGCCTCCGGACCGACTTTCGCACCGAGTCGTTCCCCGGCGCACGGCGGCTGATGGAGCTTGCCGACAGCATCGAGGAGATCAAGGTGACGTGTCAGTTCTGCGGCCGTAAGGCGGTCTTCAACCTGCGCATGGTCGACGGCGTCGCGGTGGTCGAGGGCGAGCAGATCGTCCTGGGTGACGTTCAATACGCGCCGGTATGCGGACGGCACTACGTCGATCGGGTGGGTGTCGCCGGTCTGCGCCGGCTGGGGATGGCGATGCCCAAGGGCCTCGAGGGTTAACGTCGAACCCCGGCACCACACCAAGTGGAGCCGGGGTCGAGGGTGTCGCCGCGGGGTTTCTCGGCAGGCGCTTAGGCCGGGCAGCCTTCTTCGCCCTGGTCGCAGCAGAAACACTCTGGCGGGGTCGATTCGGGATCGCAGAACCCGCTGTCGTAGGTCACGCCCTGCTCGTCGCCGATCGTGTTGCAGATCGTTGCGCAGCTGTCCTCGGTGAGCCTGCCGAACAGGCAGGTGTTGATGATGTCGTCGCTGATGCAGCTCGCGCCCGAGTTGTCCTCGCAAGGGGTGCCAGGGCCGACACCGCAGACGAAGGTGATGGCAGCGCCATCATCGACGCAACCGAACGAAAAGTCGTAGCCGTCGGACACACACAGTTCGTCGGCGGCGGTGGGGTTCTCGGTCCACACGCCGTCGGTGCAGGTGTAGTAGACGCTACCCTGGGGGCCCGCGTCGGCGGTGTTGCTGCAGAAGAGATTGTCCGGGGTGTCGACGGTGCAATCGACGGGATCGGGAAGCGCTCCGGAGGTGCCGCTGGGGTCGGTCGCGTCGGTGGTGTCGGCCACCGTGGGATCGTCGGTCGTCGTGCCAGTTCCGGTGTCGGCGACCGAGTCGCTCACGTCGGTGGCGTTGGTCGGATCGCTGGTGCCACCGACGGCATCCTGGGCATCGTCGACGCAGCAGGTGTAGTCGTTGGGGTCGTTGGGGTTACACCAGTTGAATCCGCCCTCGCAGTAGCACTGACCACCGCTGACGACGTTGTTGGGCTCGCTGCAGGAGGTGTCGTCCTTGCCCTCGATGCGATCGCACTCGAAGTTGTCCGGATCGCCCGCGTCCTCCCAGGTGTAGCCGGCGTCGCACTTGCACGTGCCGTTGCCGGTCTCGTGGCTGTGCGAAAGCAGGCTGCCGCACTCGTCGCTGCCACCACCGTTGGTGGTGATGACACAGCCGAGGCCCAAACCGGCCATTGCGCCGGCAACAATGAGAAGAAACGATTTCGGGAAAGAGCGTGGGGTCATGGCCAAGTTCCTGCTTCGCGTGAGGTCGCGATGGGGGTTATGACGGTCCCACCGCGAGCTTGATTCTGAACTAGGGTGCGGCTCGGTGAAACCGCACCGTTGCGGGCTCCGGGCCAACCCCTGTGGCGGTTGGCTGGCAGCGCTTTGGGGCTCGGCGTGGGTCGCCCAGCGCCGGGGCCGCCGCCGACGGTGGGCGCGCTACTCGACCTTCCAGGTGTGACCGCTGCGCAGCAGCTTGTCGATGTCACCCTGGCCGAGCTTGGCGACCGCATCACTATTCTGCGTGGTCACGGTCGCGTCGTAGCTCGGCATCGGGTCGCAATACAGCACCCCGAAGGCCATGGGGAACCCACCCTCGGCCGGGCTCGTGCTCGAAGGCGCGAGATGGGCGAGCAAAAAGGCGAGCGTGCGATTGGTCTGATCGTGAACCGCGACGTCGGCCTCGGTCATGCCGTCGACGCCGATGGTGATCACTTCGACGTGGCTGGCGCCCGCCGCGAGGCGTAGACCGCGATTTTTGTCCTTGCCGAACAACAGCGGCTTGCCGTGCTCGACCCACAGCTGATTTTCTGCCGCGACGTCGCGCATCGTGACGCCGTCCCAGCAGCCGTCGTTGAACACCGGGCAGTTCTGCAAGATCTCGACGAAGCTGGTACCGCGGTGGCGATAGGCGGCGGTGAAGAGCTCGCTCAACGTGGTCGTGGAGGTGTCGATGCCACGCGCTACGAACCGAGCATTCGCGCCCAGCGCGAACTGACACGGATTGAGTGGCATGTCGAGCGAACCCATCGGCGTCGAGGGCGTCTTTGCTCCGACCAGCGACGTGGGTGAGTACTGGCCCTTGGTCAGCCCGTAGATCCGGTTGTTGAACAGCAGGATCTGCAGATCGACGTTGCGACGCAGCACGTGCAGCAGGTGATTTCCGCCGATGCTGAGGCCATCGCCATCACCCGTCACCATCCACACGTCGAGCTTGGGATTGGCCAGCTTGACGCCGGTCGCAACCGCCGGCGCGCGGCCGTGGATGGTGTGGAAGCCGTACGTGTTCATGTAGTACGGAAACCGGCTGGAGCAGCCGATGCCCGATACGAACACGGTGTTCTCGCGGGTGGCGCCCAGTTCGGGCAGGGTGCGCTGCATCGCGGCCAGAATGGCGTAGTCGCCACAGCCTGGGCACCAACGCACCTCCTGGTCCGAGACGAAGTCCTTGCGGCTGAGCTTCTGCGGGGTATCCATCGGGTTGTCCTTGGGTATCGGCGGCGAAAGTCAGTTCTTGGCGAGAGCGTCGCGAATGGCTTGCTCGATCTCGACGATGCGAAACGGCATGCCCGAGATCTTGTCGAGCGGCTCTGCCGGCAGCAGATACTCGGCCCGCAGGATTCGTACGAGTTGGCCGTTGTTCAGCTCGGGCACGAGGATGCGCTTGAAGTTCGACAGCAACGACTTGAGGTTGCGTGGCATGGGCCACATGTGTCGGATGTGCACGTGCGAGACCGCGAGACCGCGCTCGCGCGCCCGGCGAACCGCCTGCTGCAGGGTGCCGTAGGTCGAGCCCCATCCGACCACGACCAGATCGCCATGATCTTCGCCGCAATCGACGGTCTGCTCGGGAAGATCGTTGGCGATGCCCTGGATCTTCGCGGCTCGCGTCAGCGTCATCTTGTGGTGATTGTCGGGGTCGTAGCTGATGTGGCCGGAGTCGAAGTTCTTTTCGATGCCGCCGATGCGGTGCTCGAGCCCCGGGGTCCCGGGCTTGGCCCAATTGCGGGCCAGGGTCTCGGGGTCGCGCAGATACGGCTGGAATCCCTCGGGATCCTGGCGGAACTTGACCTCGATCTTCGGCAGGTCGGCAAAGCTCGGGATGGTCCACGGCTCGGCGCCGTTGGCGATGTAGCCGTCGGACAGCACGATCACCGGCGTCATGTACTTGAGGGCGATACGGACCGCTTCGATCGCGAACGCGAAACACTCGCCGGGTTTCGCAGGCGCGAGCACGACCAGCGGCGAGTCGCCGTTGCGACCCCACACGGCCTGGAACAGGTCGCTCTGCTCGGTCTTGGTGGGCATGCCGGTCGACGGACCCGCGCGCTGGACATCGAGGATGATCAGCGGAAGCTCGGTCATGATCGCCAGACCCAGCGCCTCACCCTTGAGCGCCATGCCCGGGCCCGACGTCGCCGTGACGCCGATGATGCCGGCATACGCCGCGCCGATCGCCGAGCAGATGGCCGCGATCTCATCCTCGGCCTGAAACGTCGTCACGCCGTAGTGCTTGAGACCAGCAAGGGAGTGCAACACGCTCGAGGCCGGCGTGATCGGATACGAGCCGTACAGCAACGGCAGGTCGGCCAGGCGGCTGGCGGCGGCCAGGCCCCATGCGAGCGCCTCGTTGCCGGTGATGTTGCGGTAGTGGCCCTTGGGCAGATCGGCCTTCAGGATCTTGTACGACGCGATGCCGGTCGGCAGCTCGGCGGTCTCGCCGTAGACGTGGCCGGCGTTGAGCGCCGCGATGTTGGCCTCGGCGAGGTCGGGGCGCTTGGCGAATTTGCGCCGCAACCAGTCCACGGTGGGTGCGCGATCGCGTCCGAACAACCAGTAGAGCAAGCCCAGGGTCCACAGATTCTTTGCACGCAGCGCGTCCTTGGTGCCGAGCCCGTGAGGCTCGACCGCGGCGATGACGAGCTTCGACACGTCGATCTCGAGCTTGCGGTACGGGTCGAGGGTGCCGTCTTCGAGCGGGTTCTTGGTGTAGCCCGCCTTCTTCAGGTTGCCGGGCGTGAACGCGCCAGTGTTGAGGATGACGAGCCCGCCCTTGGGGAGGTCGCGCAGGTTGACCTTGAGCGCGGCGGGGTTCATCGCGACGAGCACGTCCGGATCGTCACCCGGTGTCAGCACATCGTGCGACGCGAAGTGGATCTGAAAGCCCGAAACTCCGAACGTGGTGCCGGCGGGGGCGCGGATCTCGGCCGGGAAGTCGGGGAAGGTCGCGAGGTCGTTGCCTGCGACGGCTGTCGTCTGCGCGAACTGCATGCCAGCGAGCTGCATGCCGTCACCGGAGTCACCTGCAAAGCGGATGACCACGGAGTCGAGGATCTCGCGGCCATCCGCATCTTTTGGTCGAACGGGGGTGTCCATGGCGTGGGGTGGCGAGTATGTCGAACGGGTTGGGTGTTGTCACCGGCGCCCGGCGCTCCGACGTTCCGCGTGTGGGACCCACCATGCGTATCGCCCGCAGTCCTCACCCGCGTTGGCGCGAAAGCCGGTATGCGCTCGCTCACACCCATCGCACTGGGCGTTTGGAGGTGGACGCCTGTTAGTGTTGCGCCCGATGGCCAAGGGCAACACAGCGGATCTCGACGACCTCGTCGATCGTGGACTGCGAGCAGTCGAAGACGACGAGCTCGACACTGCAGAGAGCATTCTCGATGACCTGAAGGGATCCGCGGGCGAAAATCAGCCGCGTGTTCTGCATCTCGCCGGCATGCTGGCGTGGGCACAGGGTGATCTCGAGAGGGCAACGGGATTTCTCATGCAAGCGGCGGACGGCGCGCCCGATCGCGCCGATGTGCAGCTCGATTGCGCCGAGTGCCTCTTTGCCGGCGAAGAGATCGAGGAGGCAGAGGCCCAGACCCGTGCTGCGCTCGCGCTGCCGGGGATCACCAAGGCTCAGACCGACGATGGTCGACTGCTGCTGGCGCAGATCCGTCTGTCCGGCGACGATCCCGACGAGGCGCTGGAGATCCTCGGTCAGATCGACGCGGCGCTTCACGACCATCCCGCGTTCCTCAGCACCCGAGGCTCGGCGCACATGGCCGCCGGAAAGCTCGGCAATGCCATCGAAGACCTGCGGGCGGCGCTCAAGCACGAGCCCGACGACGGCGACCTGCACTACCAGCTCGCGTTGGTGCTCGGTGCGGCCGAGGACCCTGCGGGCGCGGTCGAAGCGATGCTCCGGGTGCGTGAGCTCGATGCCGCCGAGGATGGCGAGTCCGAGCCGCCCACCTATGCCGATTCGCAGGAACTGCGTTCACGGCTCGAAGACGTCTTCGAGCAGCTTCCTGACCCGTTGCTGCGCCTGGTCGCCAACGCACCCATCACCGTCCAACCGCGTGCGACCGAAGAACAGGTCCGCGCCGGTGTCGATCCACGCAACGTCGTGGCGTTCTGTGGCACTCGCAAAGTGGGTGAGGAAGAGGCCGAGCTGACCGGCATCGTCATCATGCGCGACCTGCTTCCGGCGGCGGGCGACTCCGACGACGACGACGACGAGGGTGGCGACGCAGTCGAGACCGAAATGTTTTACGGTCTGATGGACGAGCTGCAGAGCTTCTTCCAGCGCGACGATGTGGTCATGGCGGAGTCGTGAGCAAAATGGTCGATCCGGCGGCGTACATCTACGACTGGAACGAGAAGGAGCGGCACGGTCCGCTCCTACGTGAGCCGCCGCGGTTCGTCGATGAGACGATCCGCGACGGTTTGCAGTCGCCATCGGTGATCGACCCGACGATCGACCAGAAGATGGAGCTCGTCCGAATGATGGACGGGCTCGGCATCGATGCCGTCAACCTCGGGTTGCCGGGCGCGGGCCCGCGAGCGTGCGAGGACGTCGAACGGCTGGCCCGAATGATCGTGGAAGAGGGCCTGCACATCCGCCCGAACTGCGCCGCGCGGACCATGGAGGCCGACATCCGCCCGATCGTCGAGATCTCGCAGCGAGCGGGGATCTCGATCGAGGTGATGGCGTTCATCGGATCGAGTCCGATCCGCGGCTACGCCGAGGACTGGGACGCCGAGCGGCTTTCGACCCTGACCCGCGATGCGATCGCCTTCACGGT
>CANLQR010000486.1 GCA_947492135.1 Deltaproteobacteria bacterium
AACTCTATCGCGTGTTCGAGTGCGACGATCCCGTCGTCGACGCGTCCCAGCGCCAGCAGACTGCGCCCCAGTACACCGTACGGACTCGCGAGCAGCGAGTGCTTCGGGCCCAGTGAGCGCTCCCAGATCGCGATCGTAGCGCGAGCATGGGTCTCGGCGCCGGCGTGGTCGCCGGTGTCGAGCAGGGTCTCGCTGATGTTGTTGTGTGCGTGTCCCAGCCGCGGGTGGTCGGGCTCGAGCGAGGCCTCGCCGATCGCCAGCGCCGCGCGGTAGCGGACCAGTGCCTCGTCCATGCGCCCACGCGCGTGGGAAAGACTGCCCGAGTTCGATAGCACCGGCCCCAGGTCGGGGTGTCCGGGCCCGAGCGAACGTTCGAGGATGGCGAGCCCGCGGGCGTAGGCGTGCTCTGCCAGGTCGTACGCGCCTTGCTGCCGCAGCACGACCGCGAGGTTGGCCAGCATGCGCCCGACGTTGCGATGCTCCGGCCCGACGCTCAGTTCGTAGAGCCGGATCGCCTCGCGCAGGTGCGCGAGCGCGGCGGGGCGATCACCTCGGGTCAGCGCGAGATTGCCGAGGTTGCCCTCGAGTGTGGCCAACCGGTTGGGCGGGTCTCCTTGTGCGCGCAAGATGGCACGCGCGTGCTCGCCCCAGCGTGTGCCCCAGTCGACCTTCTCTAGCGAGTAGCCCGTGATCGTGACCAAGGCGGTCGTGGCAGCTGCCTGCGCGGACACGTTGCGGCCGGCCACCGCCGACCACACCGCAGACTCCAGCGTGCCACGAGCGCGCTCGAACTCGCCGGCATGGGCTTGCGACGAACCCAGCAGCACCTGAGCATCGGCGATCGTAGGCGCGTGTTCGAGCGACTCGGCGCGCGCGACGGTTGAGGTGCCGACCTCGATCGCGTCGACGAACCGCCCGAGCTCGCGCAGTTGCGCGCCGCGGCTGATCTCGACCTGGAGCGCGAGCAGTTCGGCCCGCGCCCCAGGCTCTTCGGGCAACGGGACCGCTGCACGCAGGCCTTGCGCATCGGCGCACGCGTCGACCGGCGCCAGGCTCTCGAGTGCCGGCAGTGCCCGCGCGAGCATGGCCGCGTCCACGTCGACGAAGAGCTCGACCAGCGAGGTCAGCTCGGCCAGACGGCGATCGAGGCAGGCCATTCGCAGGTCGAACAGTTCGTCGGACTGCTCGCGCCGCACGATCGTGGCCTCACAGGCCTCACGATGGCCGGTGATCCATTGTCCCGTCCATGCATCCAGCTCGCGTTGGACCTCGGACACCGCCGTGGACGAATAGGAGGTGTGGGTGCCTGCGAAGGCCTCCGCGACCGCAACCCTCGCGCTGTCGTTCCACACCGCAGCGACGCGGGCGGGACCCGCATCGCAAGGATCCTTGGTGCCGCCAGCGCTGCGGCCAAGCACGAGACCGGCGCTGAGCAAACCCCCGGCGAGCGTGGCTGCGACCGCCGCCCGTCGTGCTCGCCTGGCCGGGTCGTGAGCCAGCGCGGCCATCAACGCGGTCATCGACGGGTATCGCGAGTCTGGATCGTTGGCCAGACCGCGCTCGAGGATCCTGCGCAGGCGCGAGGGCACGCCCGCGTTGCTCGTCGGTGCCGTGATCGTGCCGTCGACCACGGCCAACGAGAGTGCGCCGAGCGTATCGCCCACGAACGGTCGGGTACCAAACCACGCCTCCCAAAGCGCGACGCAGAACGCGAACTGATCGCTCGCGGGTCCGACCGTACCACCGCGATACTGTTCGGGCGCCATGTAGGCTGGCGTGCCCATGATCGCGTCGCTGCGCACCAGCGTCGTGCCGTGGACCTCGATGGGGCCGCTGTGGTGGTGGGGCGGCTCGGGCGCGGGCGCGCGCGCCAGGCCAAAGTCGACCACGTGGACGCTGCCGTCGCGGCCGACCAGCACGTTCTCGGGCTTGAAGTCGCGATGCACCACGCCGGCGGCATGCGCGGCGGCGAGCCCACGGCCCGCCTGCAAGAACACCTCGAGGGTCTCGGCCAGCCTGCGCGGGCGCGCCGCGAGCCAACCCTTGAGCGTCAAGCCATCGACGAACTCCATCGCCAAGAAGACCTGCCCTTGCCACAGGCCGACCTCGTGAATCGTCACCACGTTGGGGTGATCGAGCCGCGCGGCGGCACGGGCTTCGCGGATCAACCGGTCGTCTCCCTCGAGCGTCGCCCCCGCGGCCTCGCCGGGAGCGGTCAACAACTTGATCGCGATCTTTCGGTCGAGCTGCGGATCGTACGCGGCGTACACGACCCCCATGCCACCTTTGCCGATCCGCTCCAGCAGCACGAAACGACCGACGCGCAGCGGTTGGGGTGCGGCGCCAAACATCCGCGCAGCGACAGCATCCAACGCCGCACGGGCTTCGACCGGATCGGCGGATCTCGGCCGACCCAGCGGTGAGGTCGCCTCGCGATCGGCGTCCGGCATGGTTTCGACCAGCGACACGTTGCGCGATGCTACCATCGGCGCCAGGTGACCAGCGACGAGACACTGCTCGAGGCTTGGCGTGGCGGCGACAGCGCCGCGGGCGAGACGCTGCTGCGGCGGCACTTCGAGGCGTTGTTCGGGTTTTTTCGCGGCAAGGTCAACGACCGTGGCGTGGCCGAGGACCTCGTCCAGCGCACCCTGCTGGCGACATTTCGCGGACGAGCGGGATTTCGCAGTGACGCGTCGTTCCGGACCTGGCTGTTCACCATCGCCCGCCACGAGCTCTTCGCGGACCTGCGACGCAACCGTCGCAGTCTCGAGGTCGTCGCGATCGGCGAGGTCTCGATCGCAGAACTCAGTGGCGTCGGACCGAACACGGTAGTGGGTCAGGTCGAACGCGCGCGACTGCTGCTCGACGCGCTGCGGCGGATTCCGCTGGATCTACAGATCGCGATCGAGTTGACGTACTGGGAGGGGATGAGCGCGAGCGACGTCGCCACCGTGCTCGACATTCCGATGGGTACCGTCAAGAGCAGGATCCGGCGGGCTCGTGAGGCGCTGGAGCAGGCGATGGTCGAGCTGGGCGGCGCCATCGCCCAGGCGCGGGATACGATGGAGAACCTCGACGGCTGGGCGGCGCGAGTCCGAGACTTGGCGATCGGTCGCGACGACGACGGACGCGCGTAGCCGCGGCGAGGCGGCGTGGGCCGGCTGCGTGGCGCTGTGCCGTGCGCCCCGTGGGCTGAGGAAGCGCGCGACCGCGGCGCGGTTCAGGCGGTCTGGTGCCCGCCCGTAGGTGCCGAATTCGCAACCCCTGACGATTTTCGCAATCGATCGCCACGCCCGCGCATCGACCCGCCGCATGACTCGAACCCACACCCTCGACCTCCCTGCCTTGCTCGTGCGCGCCGCCGGCGCGCTGGTCGTGACGCTGATGTCGACCGGTGCCGGTTGCGACCCGGGCACCGGCGGAGGCACCGGCGATTTTTCCACCGGCGACTTCGAGACGTCGACCGGCGATCCGTCGACGACCATGACGCCGACGACCACGACGCCGACGACCGACCCGTCAACGACGACACCGACGACCACGAGCGCGTCCACGACGATGACGACCGCCGATCCGACGACGGACTCCGATCCGACGGATACGGATCCGACCGACACCGGCGACCCGGCCTGTTTCGACGGTTCGTACATCGGGGTCCGAGTGACGCGGACCGATCTGTACGGCCACTTCCCGTTCCTCAAGCTCTTCTACGCGCCGGACGCCCCCGACGAGACCGTCGACGAGATGTTCGACGTCGACGTTGCGCCCGACGGCACGATCACCGTGACGCTGCTGCCGCGCGCGTCGGGTACCGGCGAAGGCCACACCGGCCTCGCTGGTCTCACGGGCACAATCGACGAGGCGTGCGTCGTCGCGATCGAGACGCAGGCGTCGTTCGAGAGCGACACGGGCCCGTTTGGCGACATCTCCGTCGGGATCGTCGGCACCGCGGACGCGATGTCGATGACGCTCGAGGGCGGCGGGATCCCGTCGGGACCGATCACCTACGAGTTCACGCTGACGCCGGAGTGACGGGTCCGCGCGTTGACGACGAGTGAGCCGAGGGGCGCAATCCGGGGGAAGACTCGCCGAAGGTTCGGCCGAACCACCGCAATCACGGCGCCGACTGTCCCGCCTCAGTCAGAGGTGATGCACTGCTGGTGCATGCACCCGAGGCCGTTCTCAGCCTCGATGACGACGGAGTACGCCGCGCAGGCCTGCTGGATCACGTTCGCGGTATCCGGATGACTCAGAGGGTTCCCCTGAAGCCGAATGTGGAGGCATGCGCCATTGCCGAAGTCCCATGGCAGCGAGAGCAGCGGTGACACGTCCTCGATGGCGTTGTCCGAGAGGTCGACGGACGCTGGACCTTCCCAGGTCAGCAGCGGCGAGATGTCGACGATGCCATTGCCGGCGAAGCGGCCATTGGTAATCGGCAGGCTCTCGGGAATCGCGCCGATCTGGGTCTCGCTCGCGAACAGCTGGGACAAGCCGCTCTCGCTGAACGCGGACAGATTCGCGACCGCGGTTCGACTGACGTCGAGCCCAAGCAGTCCGGGCATGCCGGCCAAGGCCGCGACCTCCGTGACCGCAGTGTCGTCGATCTCGACATGTCGGAGCGAGTCAGAGCCCGCGAGCACGGCCACGTCCACAATCGGGGTTCCACGCGCGTAGAGGTTTGCGAGCGACGTGCAACCGGCGACCGGAGCGAGATCGCTGACGGGGGTATCGCTGATGATCAACGTCTGCAGAACCGGCAGTGAACTCAGGACAGACAGATCGCTGACCATGCTCGACCGGAGGTCGAGATGGTTCAGCGTCGGGATCCCGGGTAGCAGTGTGATGTCGCCGAACGCCCCGTACCTCAGCTCCAACCGCTGCAGTCTTGGCAGGCCGAGCAACGGCGAGAGGTCGGTGACGGTATGAGGCGAATTACCGCCGGTTCCGTCCGACTGGAGGCTCAGCGTCAGTAGACCGCCCGCGCATTCGAGACCGGCGAGCGACGCGACCGACTTGGTATGCAGAGACAACCTCTCCACCTCCGCTAGCCGCTCGGCGGGAATCGGAGCGCCGGGCGCCAGCTCGAGCGCGTCCCAGAACGCATAGGACACCACGAGATCTTCGACCACGGTCTCGCACTCGCCCTCGACGATAGCCGGCCCCACCTCTGTCGAGCCGGTCGCCACGTCGCTCGACTCGGC
Organism: Deltaproteobacteria bacterium; assembly: GCA_947492135.1. Classification (GTDB taxonomy): domain Bacteria; phylum Myxococcota_A; class Polyangia; order Nannocystales; family Nannocystaceae; genus Xiheibacterium. The sequence continues at coordinate 5,202 of CANLQR010000486.1, forward strand.
GTCCGACGGACGCGAAGTCGTGGCGTCGGTAGACGCCCCCGTCGTATCGCTTTCCCCGCTCTGGGCGCCGTGGCAAGCGGCCATCATCGAGAGCGCAAGCCCACCTCGGTAGACCCATCTGCCTCGTCCGCGCGCCATCACAGCACGAATGCTATCACCAAGAAGGTGAAGTGCTGTGTCACCTGGGCGGCTTCGCCACACCACTCGGGGCGTGGCAGAACGCGGGCGACCACGGCGGTGGCCCTCGAGGCTTCACCGCGATCGACGGGGGGGCGCCCAGTCTCAGTTCAACGCTGTTGGCCACTTGGCCGGCGAGGCGACACGTGGGGTCCGGGCGTCAGTTGCCCTGGCAAAGCGGACGATATGTTGGTGTCGTTCGACTGCGGATCGATCCGCAGACAAGGGCGCGACCCGGCATTGGTTCGCTGGGGTGGCGTGCTAGCATTCGAATCGTGGCCCCGGCCGATCCCGCGCTCCGCTCCGGTTCGAGCCCCGAGGCCTATCTCGCGGCCGAGCGGGCCAGCGACAGCAAGCACGAGCTGTGGTCGGGTGACGTGTTCGCGATGGCGGGGGCGTCATACGCCCACAACAAGATCGTCACGAACCTCGCGCGCGAACTCAGCGGTCGGCTTCGGGATCGACAGTGCGACGTACTGCCCTCGGACATGAAGGTCTTCGTGCCGACCAAGTCGGGCTTCGTGTACCCCGATGTCAGCGTCGTGTGCGGAGAGCCGCGCTTCCACGGTGCCGAGCGCGATGTCCTGCTCAACCCGGTGTTGATCGTCGAGGTCCTCTCGGAGACCACCGAGCGGTTCGATCGCGGCGACAAGTTCGCCGGCTACCGCAGCATCGAGAGCGTCCGCCTGGTCCTGCTTGTCTCGCAGGACCAGCGGCGCGTCGAGGTCTTCACGCGTGCTGCGGGCCAACGGTGGATGCTCGACGACGTCAC
>CANLQR010000487.1 GCA_947492135.1 Deltaproteobacteria bacterium
ACCCGCGATTCGCGCTCGATCTCACCGCGATCGGCCGCGCGATCGGGCCGCACGACCTTGAGCGCAACCTTGCGATCGAGCTCGGGATCGTAGGCGGCGAGCACCACGCCCATTCCGCCGGCGCCCAGGGTCCCGAGCACGACGTAGCGACCGATCAGGTCCCCCACCGCGGGGGTGCGCGCTTCGCCGCGAACCGGCCTCGGGTCGCTACCGGTCTGCGCTTGGGTCTCCTCGGACGCGTCGTTGACCGAACTGCTGGGCAGGTTCCGCACCGCGACCGCAGGTTAACACGGCCCGGCCCACGGGGGCGTTCATGCGAGTGCCCGCACGCGCAGGGACGTCGCGGGGCACCGCAGCGCCCCTGCCACCGGCAACGCTGTTGGTGTACGTTCCGCGCCGGCCGACTCCGCTTCAAGCCCTGCTTGCGCGCGGAGCGTCGACCTCGAGACCAAACCCAATGCAACGCACACTTGCCCTCGTCAAACCCGACGCCTACGCCGCTGGTCACCAAGGTGCCATCGCCGCCAAGATCCAAGAAAGCGGTTTGCGCATCGTCGCGATCAAGTCGCTTCACCTCACCCGCGCTCAGGTCGAGGGCTTCTATCACGTCCACGCCGCCCGCCCGTTCTTCGGCGATCTGTGCACGTTCATGAGCGAAGGGAAGATCCTCGCCATGGTCCTCGAAGGCGACGACGCGATCAGTCGCTGGCGCGCGCTGATGGGCCCCACCGACGCGACCAAGGCGCCCAAGGACACGATGCGCGGCATGTTCGGCACCAACGTCGAGCGCAACGCGACCCACGGCTCCGATGCCCCGGACACCGCAGCGTTCGAGGTCGGCTTTTTCTTCGCCGGCAACGAGTTGGTCTAAGAAGCTGCTGCGCTCGAAACGGGGGCCTTTCGCCAGGCCCCTCGAGCGCGGGTGCAAAGCGGCACCGAAGCGACGCTTGCGGTACCATGCTCGCCGTGTCCGAACTCGTCGCCTTGCGGCCGCCTCGTCGTGGCCTGCCCCGCTCGGATCGGGCGCAGCTGCGGGGATTCAGTCGTGACGAACTGCGGGCGTGGGCCCAGCGCGAGCTGGGCGCTCCCGCATTCCGCGGCGACCAGATGTTCGAATGGCTGCATGGTCGGCGGATCGGTAGCGCCGATGCCATGACCAATCTCTCGCACGCCGACCGCTCGCGCTTGGCGAGCTTGGCTGACTTCGAGCGGCTGCAGCTCGACCTGTGCGCCACGGCGGCGGACGGTACCCGCAAGCTCAGGCTGCGCGGCGCACTCGGGGCCGTGTTCGAGTCGGTGCTGATCCCGAACCCCGGTCGCGGCTACACGCTGTGCATCAGCTCGATGGTCGGCTGCTCGTTGACTTGCCGATTCTGCGCCACCGCGACGCTGGGCTTCGACCGCAACCTCGCGACCTGGGAGATCGTCGACCAAGTTTACCAGGCCCAGGATCTACTCGAACGCGAGGCGGTGGAGACCGGTGCCAAGTGGACAGCGCGGATCACCAATCTGGTGTTCATGGGCATGGGCGAGCCGCTGCACAACTACGGTCAGGTCAAGCGCGCGATCGAACTGCTGTCTGATCCCAAAGGCGCGGGCATCTCGCGCCGACGCATCACCGTGTCGAGCGCTGGCCTGGTGCCCGCGATCGAGCGTTTTGGCCGAGAGGGCCTGGCCGAGGACGTCGGCCTGGCGATCTCGCTCAACGCGACCACCGACGCCACGCGCGACGCGATCATGCCGATCAACACGCGGTGGAACATCGCGACGCTGCTCGATGCCATCCGCGGCCTGCCTCCGGCACGGCGCCGCCGCGTGACGTTCGAGTACGTGCTGCTCGCGGGCGTCAACGACAGCGACGACGATGCAACGCGGCTTGCCGCGTTGGTGTCCGAGTTCGATTGCATCGTCAACGTGATCCCGTTCAATCCCCACAGCGGCACCGCGCTGCGACGCCCGGCGCCCGAGCGCATCCGCGGCTTCGTCACCCGGTGTCGGGCTGCGGGCCTGGCGGTTCACGTGCGAACCCCACGCGGGGACGACATCGGTGCGGCTTGCGGTCAGCTCGCACTGGAGGCCTAAAAAGAACCCCATGATGACCCCCAGCATTGCCTTCACCCTCGCGCTTGCCATGACGCCGCCAGGCTCGACCTGCCGAGCGCCGGCGCTGTCGGCCGAGCAAGCGAGCCTGGCGCGCGGGCACGCCACTGCGCTTCGCGACGCAGAGGCCCAGGCAACCGAGGACCCGGACCAGGGCATCGCGTTGCTCACCGCGGCGCTCGATCGCGCGCGACTCGACGCGCAGGCGGTGGCGCTGGATCCGGAAGCCGCCGACGCCCGGCGCTACGCCATGCTCGCACTGGCCCGCGGCCTGCTCGGGGCCGAACAGCGCGAGCGTGCGGCGGCAATCATCGATTCTGCTCTGGTCACTGCGGTGAGCACCCCGCTGCCTGCGAAGCTCTTCGGCCCGAGCCTCGTCGCGCTGCACGACGAGCGCAAGGCCGGCTTGGACCGTAGCGCCACGGCGACCCTGCAGGCCCGCTGCACCGGCGCGTGTCTGGTCATCGTCGATGCCGCGTGGGTCGGGTGTGCGGGGCCCGACACGCCCATCGACCTCGCGCTGGTCCCCGGGAGCTGGGACGTGCTGTTGGTCGACGCTGCGGATACCGGTCGTGTCACCGCCGAGCGGGTCGAGCTGGTGGCGAGCGGCTCGGTCGAGGTCTCGCTCGAGATCCCAAAGCTGCCCAGCGCGAGCCGCGGTCGCAGGGCCGGTAGCACGGGGCTCGCCGATGGCGGACGCAAGTTGCCGCGTTGGGCTGGCATCCTCGGCGTCGCCGCCGGCGTCGTCGCGCTGGTCGCTGGCGGCGTCCTGGTCGCCGTCGACGGCAGGTGCCCCGACTCGACCGACCCCATGGGCGCTGGAGCGTGTCAGAACATCCTGAACACCGATGCGCCAGGCTTCGCGATGCTCGGGGTCGGCGGCGCGGCCCTCGTCGGATTCGCGATCCCGCTCGGCCTCGGCGAGGCCAAGCAGGCCCGGGCCCGCAAGGCCTCTGCGCGCTGGCATGGTCCGGGCATGTCGATCCGTTTCTGACATCGTGCGAAGCTTTGCCGATGGGCCATGGCGTCGATCCGTTGTTGGAGGAGCATGCGGCCCTGCTCTCGCAGCTCGGCGCCTGGGCAGATGCGTGGCGGCGCCGTCGTGAGCATGGCAGCGCTGCGCTGGTGATCCTGATGTCGGCCACCCACCTGGGTGATCCGCTCGCGACGCGGATCGACAAGCGCTTGTTGCTGGCCAAGGCCCACCTCGAGGGTCGCATCGCCGGGCTCGCGGGGCGGATCGCGGACGCTGTCGCGGTGCTCGGCGGCGATGCGGACACCTCCGCGATCTCGCGGGCCGTGAGCGATGCGGTGCTTCGTGTTGGCCACGCCGACGAGGACTTCGCCGGCAAGCTCGCGGAGCTCGGGCCGTTGGTCGAGACCTACCGGCGATTGCGTAACGCGATCGATCCGGTGTGATGAGTCGCGCGCGAAGGTGCTGTGTGGGCCTCGAAGAAGCCCACACGCCTTCGATCATGCCAGGCGGCGGGCGCCTGCGGCCACCGCGTCGCCACCCAGCAGACCGAGCACCGCCGCGAGCCCGAGCAGGCCAGTCACCGCATACGCCAGCGGGTTGCCCGACATGCACGAGATTCCGGCACACACCGCGGAAGCGACCACTACCCCGGCTCCAACCTTGCCCGGGCGCTTGACCATCGCAGCGCCGACGATCGCCAGCGCGAACGCCAGCAGGCCGAGGTACATGTACGTCTTCGCGCCACTCGCTGCGGCGTTCACCGCTGCGTTACTCGCCGCTTCGCCCACGAGCGAGGCGCCCGCGGGAGTGGTGTCTTGGATGCCCTGTGCGGCGCCAAATAGGCCTCCGAGCAGCGCGGCCGGTAGGGCGACGATCGCCCCGAGGATTGCCAGGATCATGGAGCCGGTTTTCATGGTCTTCGTTTCTCGTGGTTCGAGTCTGGGAGTGGCGTCGGGAGTGGCGTCGGGAGTGATCACCACACCGCCATCAGTGCCGCGCGGGCGGAGTGCTGCGGGCGATTCGCAGGTGACAGACGAGCGAAGCGCTGGGCGTCGCAGCGCGGCGCGACGATTGCCCCAGGTGTTTCGCTTGGTGGCGCGGCGAACCACGCCGCGACAAGGAGCGTACGTACAGCGCACAGGGGTGGTCGAGACGATCGGTCGGTGGCTGGGGCGACGCCGTCGTCGCGCACGGCCGGTCCTAGCCGGTCACTCGGCCGCGCGCAGCGACCGACCGAAGGCCCACATGACCCAGGCATGCGCGATCGCCTGCGTCACGCGGTAGATCCACCACGGCAGGTGAGGCTCGAACTCCCGCACGATCGTCAGCGCGATCGTCTCGCCGGAGGTGCGAAACTCGAACGTCCCCGACTGCCCGGGCTCGGCGAGCCAGCCACCGACGATGCCGTACACGAATCGATCGGGGCCGCAGCGCTCACGCAGGGGCCGAAGCACGAGGAGATCAACGCCGACGACGCGGAGTCGGAATCGCACCGTGCCGTCGTCATCGTGCACGACGCCGAGGAACCACCCCAGGTTGCGTGCGGACCAACGTGAGTAGCGCGCGGCGATCCACGCCGCGTCGCGGCCCGCGGGCACGGCCATGCGCTGGATGCTGAGCACCGTCGATCGGGTCGGCGTGGGATCCTTGGGCGCGGCGGCGAACGGGTCGGCGACGAGCCGGCGGTCCTCGGCGACCGCCGCGGCGAGGGCGGCTTCGAACGGCGTGGGCACGAGGCCGGCGGCCGCGGCGAGCCGAAGATCTCGCGCCGTCATCTCGTGGCGAAGACTCTCGACGAGCGGACCGGCGAGGGCCCGCGGGGCGCCGGTCACCAGCGACAGCCACAAGCGCGACAGCCCCGGCGAGAACAGCGGGACCCCGACGAAGCGGCGGCGCACGCCGGAGAGCGCGGCGAAGCGGCGCATGATCTCGAGGTACGACACGACCTCGGGCGCGGCGATGTCGAAGACCTGACCTGCACTCGCGGGGTCGTCGATCGCGAACGCCAGCAGCTTCACGACGTCCGCCAGGGCGATGGGCTGGGTGCGCGTATGCGTCCAACGCGGACAGACCATGACCGGCAACCGTCGGACCAGGCGCGACACGATCTGATAGGACGACCCCGCGGCGCCGAGGATGAGACCTGCACGCAGCACCGTGACCGGGACGCCAGTGCTGCCGAGCACGCGTTCGACCTCGAGGCGACTGCGCAGGTGCTCGGACAGCCCGTGATCCTCCCGGGCGATCAGCCCGCCGAGGTACACGATGCGCTCGACGCCGGCCTTGGCGGCGGCGCGGGCGAAATTGTCGGCGCACAACAGATCGATGTCGGCGAACGGCGCCTGGGTCAGGCGCGCGCTCGGCATCATGCTGTGCACGAGGTACACCGCGTAGCGAACGCCAACCAGCGCGCGCTCGGTGTCCTCGAGCGCGAGCAGATCGCAGCGCAGGAACCGGTCGTATCCGTCGGATCCGTCACGGTCATGGCGCGAGAGGCCCACCACACGGAAGCGAGTCGCCAGCGCCGGTCCGAGCGCCCGGCCCACGAACCCGGACGCACCGGCGACCAGCACCGTGTCTCGCGCCGCAGGGGATTGCACACCGCGAACTGTACGCGCATCGCGGGCGCCGCATCGGACAGTTTGGTTCGGTGGAACCCTTCGCACTCGTGCCCAAGGCCGCGCCATCGGGTTGACCACGCCGCGACGAGGAGCGCGCCCGGCAGGAATCGAACCTGCGACATTCGGCTTAGAAGGGCCAGGGCAATGCGCTACGAACGCCTTCCTGAACCGGCATTAGTGGCGTTCTCAGATCCTGGGGTAGCGCCGGGGTAGCAGGCTTGGCCGCGTGCCACCGTAGTCTGCCGCGCCTGCCGAGCTACAGCGCCAGCCCGCGCCGGGCTGCGAGCCGCGGCGCGTTGTAGATCCGCTGCCATAGCATCCGATCGACGGCGGCCGATGCCTCGCGCCGGGCGATGCGATCGATCTCCGCGCATGGGGGCCATTTCGTGACGTTTCTGGGAGTTTTGGGGGGCTCCGACGCCCACCGTCGCGCCGTTTTCCCGCTGTCTTG
>CANLQR010000488.1 GCA_947492135.1 Deltaproteobacteria bacterium
GAAGCGACGCCGTAGGCGTTGTGGCCGAAGAACGTCTTGTTGAGGTAGATCTCGAGGATCTTCTCTTTGGTCAGGCGCGACTCGATGCGCACCGACAAGATCGCTTCGCGAAGTTTTCGCAGCAGGGTTTGCTCGTGGGTCAGGAACCCCTTGGCCACCTGCTGGGTGATGGTACTGCCGCCTTGGCTCACGGTTCCGGCCCGGAGATTGGCGACAGCAGCGCGCACCAGTCCGCGCAGATCGAGCCCACTGTGCTCGAAGAATCGGCGGTCCTCGCTGGCGAGGATGGCTTTCACCAGGGCCGACGGGATGTCGTCGTAGGCCGCGTAGGCCCGGTGTTCCCGCGCAAGCTCGGCGAGCAGGGTCCCGTCTTGCGCGTAGATGTGGGTGACGCCCGGCGCGGATGAGGCGTACTCCTCGATCGTGTCGAGATCGGGAAGGTCCTCGGCGACGACACGGTACGCCCACACACCGGCTACCACGGCGACGACCAGCAGGACTGCCACGGCGTACAGGTAGTACCGCAGCAGCCAAAGCAGGAAGTTACCCCGCGCCGGGTTGGTGACCCAAAGACGCCGAGGCGTCACCCGCGGTGAGGCCGTGGTGGGGGTCGGGGTAGGGCGCTCGTCGGGACGCGGTGGCAACGGCGAAGCTCCACCGCGGGCGTCGCCCTCAGGGCTCGGGCTGCGGGTCGGCGTCGGGGTTCTCCGAGTAGTTCGCCATCGCCTTGAGCGCCGCGGCCTCGGCGGGAGCCATCTCGTCGACGGTCTCCTTGATGCGCTTCATCATGAAGTCACGCACCTTGGCCGAGTTCTTCGCTGGTTCGAGCCCGATCGCGTAGTTGTAGATCTGGCCCGTAGGCGCCAGGAACATCACCTGGTCGACTGCGCTGCCCTTGGCAAGCACCTTCTCGGTCGGCTCGAGGCCTTCTTGCACCTTGAAGGCGAGCGCCTTGGTCGGATCCGGGCAAGGCTTGAGGGCCGCGAGGTCGGTGAGGTTCTCGCCGCACAGCGCGGCGGTGAGCGCCACCATCTGCGCGCCGTCGGCCGTGAACTTCACGCCGAACGACACCGGCCCGCCCGAGGCCTGTAGGGTCGCCGCATTCTCCGCGAGGAATCCGGCGAGCGCACCGAGCTCGATCTTCACGCGCGTCGACTTCTCGTAGAGCTCGAAGACCTTCTTGATTCCGGTCGGGTGAATCCCCGCAAGCTGCCACCCATAGAGGTTCTCGAGCCGCGGGAATTTCTCGAAGGTCTCTCCGAGCAGCGCGATGATCGCCTGCGAGCCTGCGGCCGGATCGGCCATCACGGTCTTGCCGATCTCGGTCTCGAGCTTCAACGCGATGCCTTTGCGCGCGTTGGAGACCTCGACGACCTCTTTGTACATCACGTCGCCCTTGGACTTGGCGGCCTCGAGCTTCTCGTTGCCGCTGATGATCTTGTGCCCGAGCCAGCCGACACCCAGTCCCACCAACAAGAAGATGCTGCCCGAGAAGGCGATCACCCCGATGTTGCTGCGCCCCGGCATGTCGACGCCAAGGTCCGGTCCGGGATCGAAGGACGCGTTGCTCGGCCCACCGAACGGATCGTCCGACGCCGGCGCTGCGAAGCTCGGCGCAGCCTGTTGCATCTCCGCAGGCGCGAACGATGGCGCGTGTTGGTGTGGAGCCTCAAAAGCCGCGGCTTGCGGCTCGTAGTGCTGAGGTGGCGCGTGGCCAAAATCGGCCTGCGGGGGCGCCTGACCAAAATCCGCCTGCGGCGGAGCGTCCATCGGTGGCGCGTCGGGGGCGGCTGGTGCGGCCGCCTCCTCTGCATCCTTGGACTTCTTGGCAAGTCGCGCCTTGAGGGCTGCGAGGTCGGTTCCCGGTTTCTTCGGAGTGTTCAAGGCCGAATCCCCATGCTCGCGGCGAGCAAATCGAGCGGATTGCACTGCGGAAGCACGGTCCTGTACGAACGCGTGCGATGGTGCTCGGCGGCACAATAGGGACAACGTCCCGGGTGTGTCAACGTCGGGGTTGCTCCGCCTTGCGGGCGCCGCCTCGGCTGGCCGTCTTGGGCCCGCGAGCAGGGCTCCGGGGCGCGCCTGCGGGCGAAACCGCCTGCATGTTGGTGTCGGCGCGGTCGGGGGCGGCCGCGCGTTCGCGGCCTCGACGGGCTCGCGGCGCCTTGGGCGGGGGTTTCGGTCCGGCCCCGGCTGGCCCCGTGATCTCCAACACGTCTGCGGTTCCGAGCGCGAGGGGAGATCGGGCGGGTCGTCCGACCGCACGCTCGAGCGCGAGCCGATGCTCGTCGTCGAGCACCACGCCCAAGATGTGCGGGGCGGGGTCGATCAAGCGGGTGACGTGGCCCTGGAACGAGCGATTCGCGAGCGCCGATCGTTCATCCAAGGCGAACAACTCGACGGCAATCTCGGACGACGCGCCGCGGTCCGCGAGCAGGGCCACCAACGCTCGAGCTCCGAGCGCCGCTGTCGATAGCCACAGCGGCGACGCGGCCGGCCCCAGGAGGCGCCCGAGTTGCAACCACCCGCGAAGCACGTCGTGTACTGGACGTTCGAGCGCGGCCTCTCGAGGATCGAGTGCGCGCAGAAGCAGCCCATGCGGCGAGAGCGAAACCCCGAGCATCAGCGCCCAGTGGCCCTGGACGCCGACCGCGAAGGTGATCGGCAACGGCCGATGGCTGGCCGCGGTGAAACGATCCACCACCACGTCGCGCGCTCCCGTGATCGTGCCCCCGGCGCGGCGCGGCCCACCGCGGCGATCGAGCGCCCACGGGGACGTGACGATCTGCTCGCGCGCCGTGAACGACAAGCACACAGGAGCCACCGACGCGGCGAGGAGCGGACGAACGGTCGCGAGCACGGGCACGGGCACGGGCATGGTGATCGTTGGTGCCACGCCGGTGCATGACCCGCCAAGAAACCGACGAGCGGGCCGCCCTGGCGCTGCGCTTTGGCTGGCCCCGACAAGGGGCCGACAGCCGGGCATTGGAGGCCCGAGAAAGCCAAGGGGTTCCGACGCGTTGCCTGTGGTTCTATCGTGGCTCGCGTGAACTCCCGCCGCGTGCTTGCCGTCTTTGGCGGTGCCTTCGATCCGCCTCACCTCGGGCACGCCTTGATGCCTGGTTACCTGCGTGCGCTCGGTCGAGTCGACCGCGTGATCGTGGCGCCTTGCGCGGATCATCCGCTGGGCAAGACCATGCATCCGTTCGATCTGCGGCTCGCATGGTGTCGCGCGGCGATGACGATCTGGGGTCCCTGGGTCGAGGTCACGACGCTCGAACGCGACCTCGCGCGGGCGCAGCCGGGCCCGAGCTACACGTTGCGCCTGCTCGACGCCGTCGCGTTGGCGCATCCCGACGACGCGGTCCGCCTGGTGGTGGGATCGGACATCGTGCGCTCGGGGCAAACCCACGCGTGGCACCGATGGGACGAGATCGAGCGCAAGTACCCGCCGATTGTTGTCCCGCGAGCGGGCTGGTCCGAGGCGGCTTGCACCCTACCCGAGGTGAGCAGCACCGCAGTGCGGGGTTGGATCGACCAGGGTACGGAAGAGGCTTGGCAGCAGGTCGCCGCCGCGGTTCCCGCTGCCGTCGTTGCGATGCTCCGGGCCCGCGCTGCGCCGATCTGGATCGTCGGCCGCGGCCATGTCGCCGCCCACCTCGAGCCGTGGCTGCAGGCCAAGGGTCATCCGGTCGTGGTGGTCAGCGGTCGTGGTCTCGTCGACGGCTCGGTGTCGCTGCCCGAGTCGCCCGTGCCCGCGGCGATCTGGATCGCCGTGCGGGATATCGGGATCGAGGAGGTTGCGCGTTCGCTCGTCGGGCGCATCGCGCCCGAGACCATCGTCGTGCACGCGGCGGGCGCACGACGCAGTGAGGACGTGCTGGCACCGCTGCGGCGTGCCGGGCACGCCGTGGGTTCGCTGCACCCCGCCGCGAGCATGCGCAGCGGTTGGGTCCGCGCCGACGTACTCGATGGGGCGGCGTTCGGCATCGAGGGCGATCCGCGGGCGGTCGCTTGGGCGCGCGTCTTGGTCGGGGCGGCGCCCGTGATGGATCTCGACGGTCTCGACGTTCGCGGTCGCACGGCCTATCACGCGGCCTGTGCGTTGGTGGCCAATCACCTCGCCGTGATCACGCTCGAAGCCGAGGCGGTGTGGGCCGGGCTGGGAGCCGACCAAGCCACGCGCCAGGGGTTGGTTGCGAGCCTGCTTCGCAGCGCCGTCGAGAACCTGCTCGGACTTGGCGTACCCGCGGGTATCAGTGGTCCCGCCACGCGCGGCGATGCGCTTGGGATTGCCGCGCACCGTGACGCGCTGCCGGGGCCCGCGGCGGAACTCTACGCGTTGCTCGGCGGTCGCTTGCTCGAGCGCCTGCGTGCCCCGACCTCGTGAGGCTAGCCGACCGTCAGGCGGCCGCGCTCGACCTCGACGGTCACGGAGTCCCCCGCGCGCACTCGTCCGCGCAGCACCGCCTCGGCGACGAGCGGATCGATCTCGCGAGCCACGAGGTGGCGCAGCGGCCGGGCCCCCAGACCGGGGTCGCTGCCCGCGCGCATCACCAGGTGCTCACACGCGGCATCCGACAGCGCATAGCGGACGCCACGCTCATGCAGCAGACGATCGCTGGAGGCCTTGGCCATGCGCCGACAGATCTTTCGCAGATCGTCGGAGCTCAACGGCTGCATCACCAGCGGGGCCTCGATGCGATTCCACAGCTCGATCGGGAAGGCGGCACGCGCCACCTCCAAGACCTCGGGCTCGTTCATCCGCGCTCGGCCTCCCACGGGTCGGACCCGGTCAGAACCGAGGTTCGATGTCATGATGATCGCTGCGTGGCGGAAGTCGACGGTGCGGCCGCGTCCGTCGGTGAGTCGCCCCTCGTCGAGGATCTGCAGCAACAGCTGATGGACGTCGCGATGGGCCTTTTCGATCTCGTCGAGCAGCACCACGGCATGGGGGTGCCGGAGCAGCGGATCAGTCAGGGCACCGCCTTGTTCGTAGCCGACGTAGCCCGGTGGTGCCCCCACGATGCGAGCGACCGTATGCGGCTCCGCGTACTCGCTCATGTCCAGACGAATGAGCGCATCGTCGCGCTCGAAGAGTGCCCAGGCGAGTGCCTTGGCGAGCTCGGTCTTGCCGACTCCGCTGGGACCGAGCAGCAAAGCGCCCAGGACGGGCCGCGCGCCGCCGAGGCCCGCACGATTGCGCCGCACGAGCTGGGCGATGGTGCGGATCGCATCGACGTGGCCGACCACGCGCTGGGCAAGTCGACTCTCGAGTTCGAGCACGTCTTGGTCCCCGCGGGCAGCGACCCGCGCGATCGGGAGGTGGGCGCGCTCGGCCACGACCTCGTGCAAGAGGCTCCGTCCGACCGACGTGTCACCGCGCCGTCGGGCGCGGGCGCAGGTGAGGTCGAGGAGATCGATGGCGCGTCGAGGCTGGGCGAGGCCCGCGAGGAATCGATCCGAGAGGCGCCCGAACTCTGCGGGGCGCAGGTCGGTGTCCAGCCCGACGCCGTGGGCGTCGAGAACGGCCCCGGCTGCGGCGGTGACGGCCTCGCCCACGGCGGGCCCTTCGAGGGACTCGGCACGAACGATGTCGACGATCTCGAGCACGCCCGGGACCCACTGCGCGAGGCGGCCCAAGCCCTCGGCGGAGACGATCGGTAGCACGCGCGGCGAGTCGCGGACCCACGCCTGGGTCAGGTCCGAGAGCCACGTCGGGGCCGACTCGAGCACGAATCGATCGAAGTCGTCGAAGATCGCGAGGCCGCCGGCGCTGCCGATACGCTCGAGATCGTGACGTAGGCGGTGGTGGTCGTCGTCTCCGTAGTCGAGGGCCGATAGCAAGAACGTGGGCAGCTGGGTCGCGACGGTGAGATGGGAGGCGAGCAGCGTTCGCCCACACCCCGCCGGTCCGAGCAAGAGCGCCGGTCGCTGCGCACGGCGGGTCACAGCATCGGCGAGCGCCGCGAGCTCGCGCTCACGGCCAAACAATTTTGGCAGGGTGGCGGGGTTGATCGGCGCGACGACGACGGCCGGCGTCTCGTCGCGGGCGACGAACGCAACGGGGCTCGGGTTTGGCTCGGACTGCCGCGCCACGCTCGGCGCGATGGCTGCCTGCGCGCAGGCTT